>CAZMNZ010000015.1:0-23696 GCA_964567765.1 uncultured Muribaculaceae bacterium | reverse complement strand
CCGATGCCATGGAGGATGCCATCATTATTACCATCGAAAAGACCGGCGATGACACCCGGCACTAGCAGTTTGTTGCGGCCAATCGTTGAAGATACGAGGATGTTGTCCACCGCACCCACGCAGAGAAGGTCGTCGATATTCATTATCAGAGCATCCTGCGCGATGCCTTTCCACACTGAAAGATCTCCGGTCTCCTTCCAGTAAAGATATGCCAGGGAAGACTTGGTTCCGGCTCCGTCCGCATGCATGATGTTGCAGTACTCCGGGTCGCCGCCCAATATGTCAGGAATGATCTTGCAGAATGCCTTCGGGAAAATGCCCTTGTCGATGTTCTTGATAGCGTTGTGAACGTCCTCCTTCGATGCCGAGACGCCACGCTGCATGTACCTTTGGTTGCTCATTGGTAGTCTGTTTAAAATCCGGCCGCAAAGATATAAAAAGAAAGCGAGACCCCGAAGAGCCCCGCCTTATTTTCCTTACGTGAAGACATTTCGTCGCTACCTACATAAGAGGGGACGACTAATAAGTGATAGTCATCCCCTTTATAATCGAAACTAAAGTATTACTTTTTCATACAGCGGGTAGGACGTGCCGCACGTTGATGTCCAAGAGAGCCCTTATTATAATAGCCAAGCTTATTGAAGCTTACCACAGGCTCAGTTCCTGCTTTACTCTGCACACAAATATTCACATCATACATATACTGCTGTGTAGAACTAAAAACATTGTGTGTCGAAGTCAAGAAGCCAGCCAAGACGTCTCCAGTCATGTTTCCATTCCCAACATTTCCCCACTTCTGATATATGGTTATATTTCCTGAACCCATTGAACCATTACCACTATCGTCTATTCTTGCGCTAGAAAATGGAAAACACATATCAGTCCCAACATAAATTCCATTACCTCGTACTCCAGAAGTTAATTCTCCACAATAATCCCATAAAGCACTTGCAGCATCGGATGTCCATACCATCCATCCAGGAGGACAAGGATCATACATCGTCTTTATTTCATCTCCTGAATCAGTGGTGGAATCGCCCCAAAGATCAGTACAATAGCTTCCACTTTCATATGGATACCAACTATATTTAAATGGGGAGCTAGTCGAGCCTGACATAAACAAATATGGTAACTTTTCAGCGCATTCAACAGCATCAGACAATGTGATTTTATCCGAATTCATGAAGTGATTGACAAACTCATTACCTTCTTTATACATCACGCCACCAGTCTGTTGCAAAGCCACCACAGGAGTGAAATTCGGAGCCCAATCCTGACAGTAGGTCATTGTGTAAGAATTATATCCAAAATGAGAAGGCATCGGATCCTTTCTACCCATCTGATAGTGATTTCCCACTGCATATGAAGCTCTGTAGCAATCGCCGGCAACAGACACATCGATATCCAAGCCATTGATAAGAGCGCCGAGGTTTCTATTCATCACGGTATAACCACCGACTGTCTTCGCTTCATTTTCAGGAACATAATCCTTAACACACCACAAGTTCCAGCTCCATAGTATGGTTGCGTTTGTAAGTGCACGAGTAGAAGCATCAGCTGTAATATTCGAATATGTCAGTCCTTCCTCTGCAAAAGCTGCTATGACAACATTTCCAGCAACAAATTCAGATGGAGTCGAGAAATATACATATCCATCCTTAAGAGTAACACTTTCCAAAAGAATAGAAGACTTGTTCTCCCATGTATTATCAGTCATAAGCGGAGCGTACCATAGAACCAGAACTGTCTTTGGAGAAATCGCTGTTTCATGATCACTTTCGGAGAAACTTTGTGGAAGTATTCCATTTCCTTTTGCAGTAACCTGGAATCTGTACATCTGATCTGCCTTGCTTACCACATAACAATTGGCTGTCCCATTTGCACTAAGATCTATTGCAGAGTCATAATCAATCTCCTCCTTTTCCGGTGATTTGACTACAAACGACTTCACAGCATTTACTCCACTTGGTATCGGATTATCAGCAGGAACTTTCATGGTACCTACTTCTATGGTTTCATTCATATCAGTTGTAGCAGTAACCTTGAATGTCTGGCCAGCATGGCCTGGAGAGACAGTCATATAGAACTGGGCTTCAGAGTCTGTCGGTAATTCTACTGCAGATGCCAGATTAAGCTGAATAGAATTCGAACCTTTTATGCTGACCATGTTGCCGGTTGTCTGATCAAACTGACAAGACTCAATTGCAAGAAAATCTTCATTAGTTTCATCCAACATTTCAACTTTGATACCCTTTACACAAATACCAGCATCTTCGCCTATGAGGTTGAGCTGAAGAACAGAAAGCGGATAAATCATCTCGAAATTGAGCGAGATTGGCTGATCTTTGACCATATCCGGACGGACAGGCAGGGCATACAAGACATTTGTTTTGGCAATATGTTCAAGATTGCCGGGAGCTGACTGTTCCTGAACAGCAGGTACGATAATTTTACGCCAGTTAGCATAAATAGTTAAATACGAATATCCCAACTCCGGATGTTCTGCAACAAACCTATATTGATTATTCTCGTATGCCTCATCCGGTATAGTCATACCTTCCGAATCAGTAATGAATTCCACCGAATTGCCGGATACCGAGGCTGTATATTTGACACTTTGCTTAATTTCACTTCCAAACAACAGCCTTACATAAAGTTCATCCCCCTCCTTCCAAGTACTCTTCAGAGCGCCATTCTCATTGGTCATAGCGGTCTTGGTCTGGGCAATGGTAGCGGTAATCTTCAAAGGAACCTTTACGCCTTCGCCTTCCAGTGGCTGATCCAATTCGGCTTTCTGGCAGCCGATTACAGCTGCGAAAGCACATAATGCGATAAAAATCTTTTTCATAGTCGTTTCCTCCATAATTACTCTTCCCAACTAGTCCATTCTTCCATATCATCAATGGCCATAGTCGTCATGCTGAGCGACATCGCGAGGGTACCCTCAGGCTGCACCTCGACCACGACAACTTCCGGAGCATCGTATCCGGAAGAGGTGAATTTTGTTTCAGTGTATAGCATAATTCAATGCGTTATTAATGGTTATTTTCTTATATATTCGATTGTTACATTTGAATCTGAACCTTTCTTCGTCTGCTCCAGGAAGATATGCATGTAGGTGAACTGCCATGCCTCGTCTCCCTTGATGTCAAGAGGGACCTCAACCACAGGGTTGTTTTTTCCTATGACCGCATTGAGGTTATCCTTGACGATGCGCACCCATCCGGCACCGTTGATCTGGACCTTCTTCAGAAGCACGTCATCCTCTCCCTGTCTCCATGTGAATCGGAGCGCCTTGAGGGTTCTGTAATCTTCCGGACGGATCATATGGATCACTCTTGTCTTGTCGTCCGTCATCTCGAACGGTGTCCAGCCTGGAAGTTCATCCTGAGATGTGGTGATATCACAAGCGTCTGCTACAAGCTGTTTTGCTGCTGCAACAAGATCCTTGTATGGCTCAACCTCAGAAACGCCCTTCAGCTCTTCGCAGAACTTATACTCCCACTGATCGAAGTCGAACGGCACGCCCTGTTTCTTGGCCTCGAAGAAATGCTTCCACCTAGGCAAGTAGTAGTCCCTTATGACTCCCGACCACATGCGGCATCCATAGTCATTCAGATCATCGTGCTGATGGCCTGGCCCCCAGATGGTGATGAGCCTGCGGGCATCCTGCTCGTACTTGTCAGCTTCTCCTTCATTGACTCCCCACGCCCTGGCAAAGTCGATCCATCTTTCAAGACGGGTCACAGGATTTGATTCGAAGAATCTGTCAGCCCCGAGCATGATATCCTCGAAGCGCACCTCGAGCTCAGCCGCACGTTCCTTGTCTCCGCAGAGATAAGCCCTGTGAATCTCCCTTGCAAGGAGTTCAGCCTTTCCAAAGGCATAGAATCCGGCATTGAGGGCGAGATCCTTCATATAGTCTTCATTATCTGACAGTTCATCAGATGCTGCGATAAATGCCTCAAGGCCTTCAAAGTGAGTAGGAGTCACATCGTAGCGGCCTCCGAGAAGATATATCGGTTGCTGCTGGGTGCGGTATGACGCCCTAGAAGAGCACATGCCATATGAACTTGCAATCATCTTGGTCCAATAGGTCTTGAGGGCCTCAGGATATTTTCCGTATCTGGCTAGTGAGTAGTCCTCAAGCCACTGCATGACATCCCTTTTCTCGAAGTTCCATGCAGCATCATAAATGGCCTCATAGAGGACCTCGTTGTTCTCCACACCTTCAGGAGCGGATCCCAGACCGATAAGATTACCTCTGTTTGGAGAGTTCAAGGCATTGAGGTGCCCGTTAAGGTAGAATTCTATGTCACCGATCGGACATGTCCGGCCTCCGAAATTCGGAGTAGTGCTGTAGATCCATTTCTTTCCATAGATTCCCTCAGCATAGTTCCAGGTGTATTCACTCTCCCAGATGTCGTAGTTGAAGTCCACACTCAGGTCGAGAAGAAGGAGTTTGTCGTCAGGAACCTGCGAGAAGAGGGCTCTTATGCTTTCCGGATCCCAGATATATCTCTGATAACCGAACATCCAGCCCTGAAGAACCCATGTCGCATCTGGATTAGCTGAGACTATGGAATTATAAAGATACTTTCCATAAGAGGCGATCTGGTCGAAACGTTCCTGCGTGCCCCTCTTCGCAAAAGGCACTTTCATCTCATTGAAACTGTCCGCTAGATAGTATTTGCCCTTGCCGAACTCTTTCTCCCACTCAGTGATGTACTCCGTGGCGATGAGCTGGAACACTTCGCTTTCAGGGCTGATGAACTTCGACACATAGGAAGGACCGTCCTGCCAGCCTGAATCAATGAGGTTCACATCCTGATAAACTCTCTCGATTCCTTCTGGGACGAAACCGGCAAAAGCGTTATAAATCGGTGTCATTCCGAGTTCGGTCATGCGGTCGATGAGTTGATGTTCAAGTTCGATGGTCTGGTCGTAGTACTCCTGCGACAGATTTCCGTCAAGTCCTGTCATGTTTCCCATACGAAACCAAGGGAAATGCGCTGGTGCTGTAACAAAGTCTCCGATTTCCTCCTCGGTGAGTCCCAGTTTCCTCCATACTCTGGCAAATATCGCCTCGCTTCCTATCGGTGAAAGCGGCATATTGATTCCGTGAAGAGCCATCCAGTCCAGTTCCTTCTCCCATGTCTCAAACTTCCAATATGGCATGGTGTAACCTAATGTACAAACATTCATATACTGTCTGTGGATAAACGGAGTGATGACTGTTCTGATTTCCTGGTCAGGAAGACGACGCGGAAGGTCTATGTTGCTGACAGTCCAAGTCACCATTCCATAATGGTTTGCCTTCACGTAGTCATAGAAACCACGGCAAGCGGCAACAGTCGAACTCGCCTTTACTGTAAGTTTTCCCTTGCTTACCTCAGTGGAATAATACTCTGTCGAATCATTCAAAGGCTCTGTCACCTCTATGATGACGTTTCGCGGGTCGTACCCCAGCGTTCTTTCGATAACCCCTCTGGCAGCCTTTTCCGGTTCAGAAAGGTCTTGTTGGCAGCAGGCTGAGAGTCCCAACCCAGCGATAGCCAGAATCATGAATTCAGTTGTTCTTGTCATTATATATGTCATTTGGTTTTTATGCAACGTACACTGTAACCCATAGCGACACCTGCGTCGTTGGAATTATTGTTTATGGTTATCGTCTGCTCCGGATCGTTATTTAAGTCTTTCGGTGACTGCCACAGGAAGCTGCGAAGAATCTTGTGGTCATATCTGTCAGATGCAGTACCGGAAGTGAGACCGATAGGGCAGGTATAGCCGCAAGGAACGAACGGGGTGCTGTATGCGAAACTCATATCCTGCTGCCTTCCTCCTCCGTTATATCCGAAATATGACCCTGCGACCATCAGTCCATGGCTGTTAGGAGCAACAGTCGCTGTCTCCGCCCCCTGCTGAACAAAAGCCTTTACGGTTTCCTCCTGCCATAATGTCCAACCGACAGGACATGGATCGAAGATCGTTTTCTTTATTGCAGTCCCGTCATCAGGATCCTTGTCTCCCCAGAGTTCTTTCCATGGATCAGTCTGAGGGTTGTTAGGAAACCAGTGCTTATCATACGTCTGACTGTTCGCACCCTTGAAATTCTTGTACGGATACTTCGCGACTGCATTGACGGCATCAGCAAAAGTCACAGAGGCCTTATCAAACTGATGCAGACAAGCAGCGACAGCTGGGGCTCCTCCACCTCCCATCTTGTCATAATCCATGACGAAAAGCTGGTTTTCAGGCGATCCAGTAGCCTGATCGGCAGTTCTCTGAAGGGCCTTGATCGGCGTGTAGGTCGGAGTCATGAGAAGTTTTGTGGAATATCTCAGAGGCCAGTAGTTGCCATAGTCTGCAATATGCGGGATTGGATCCTTTCTGCCCCACTGATAAGTGTTTCCCAGTGCTGCTGCAGCTCCCAGACCGCTAGGATCCGAGGTAGTCAGGGTGCTTCCATCGACCAGAGCTCCAAGATTACGATTCATGACCGTGAATTCCGTCTTGGTTTCATCATCCGCAGTGTAGGTTACCTTGAGCGCTTCTGCCTCTAGATCCAAGTCCTCGACAGCCCAGATGTTCCAACTCCAGAGAAGGGTTGCGTTGTTTATGCACCCGTTTTCATCGACAGTAATATTGTCATACGTGACTCCCTCCTCGGCAAATGCCGCTATCATCACATTTCCATTGCAGAATTCCTCAGGAGAGTCAAAATGGACATACCCTCCGGCAAGAGAAAGTGAGGCCATGTCTATCGGGCAGGCATCCTTCCAGACTGTGCTTGTCTGTAGGGTGTTGTACCAGAGCACGAGAACAGAAGCCGGCGCAATGTCAACAGAAGTAACAACAGAAGCGAGGTCTGCTGGGACATGGCCATTGCCTTTCACAGTAGCCTTGAATTTATAGGCCGTAGCAGGCTTTGTGATCAGATAGCAGTTTGAAGTCTCGGGAGAACTGAGTTCCTTGATATCAAGCATTTCATCCTGGGCAGGCTTATAAGAGAGAGTAGTGGTCACGTACTGTCCGGCAACAAAGCCTCCTGCCGGCACCTTCTTTTCGCCAATGACCTTTGCCTTTCCGTTCACGACGATAGATATTTCAATAACCTCATTCCCATGCCCAGGGTTTATCAAGGCATAGACATGCTTGCTTGATCCCGGACTGGAGGTGAAGTTACACTCGACCGTCACAGACGAAGAAGTCTCTGCACCAGACAGATCCAGACTGCCTTCGGCAAGATTGAAACGGCCACCTGTGAATCCCAGCACTGCATTGTTGTTGTCCTTGACACGGACAACAACCTTTTCTATGAGCACTTTGTCATCTGTAAAGAGTTCCAGATCAATGACTGAAAAGAGATGGCTGAAAGCAAAAGTGACAGGTTCGTCGCTTCTGACCACATCCTTCCTAGCCGCCCACATGAAGTCGGCAGCGGAAATATGCGTCGTATTGTCTGCCCCAGACTGTACTTGGACGACAGGCACACTGACATTCACAGAGGTAAAGTCATCGCCAGCATCCTCCTTGTACGGATAGCAGGCATAGAAATCATGCGCATCTGTGGCACTCTTCCACTTGATTCTTCTGACGGGAGAGGAAAATGTGAACGAGGAGACGTGGGCTGACTCATCTGCGATATACATGATATTTGCAGCATAAGAGACATCAGCACACGCCGAATACACCCCTATCTCATCACCCTTCATCCAGCTCAGACGGACCGCGTCCCCTGCATCGGAGTATGAGACCTTGGAAACGGTGCTGAACTTCGAAGAAAAGGCTACTGCTTCACCCATGTCAACGGGTGAGGCTTCCTCCTTGGAGCATCCTGCAATGAGAATGCATATAAACAAAATCCTGTATATATGTTTCATACTGTCTGTGCCGATTAATATTACCATTCAACTTTATCCATATCGTCCATAGACGAACCTCCAGGATTTATCTGATCCGGATGATTCAGCAACTGATCGATGATCGGCTTAAGGACCTTTTCCATCTCAGCATATCCCGCCGCCCCAGGGTGCACATGATCAAGTTCGCCGGCTCCAACAGGTCCTCCGACAAAGCAATACTCATCTGCAAGATTATTCTGTTCATCTTTGAGAACGTTGTAATAATCAGCAAAAGCATAGCTGTTCTTATCTGCATAAGCCTTCAGGATCGTACACAAGTCCAGTGCTCCCTGAGCGACTTCATCAGGGGTCAGGTTCCAATACTGATGAGTATCATTCCACCAGTAATGCCTTGACGGGAATGACGAACCTACAATCACCTCCGAGCCCCATGCCCGTGCAAGTTCTATCATAAGCATGACATTATTGAGAATGTCCTCACGACAGGTCTTGACACCATCATTCCATGCTAGGTCATTGGTTCCGGCAGCCACGACAACCACCTGAGGTGACTTTGTGATGACGTCCTTATAGAATCTGTCAAGCATAGCACGTGAGGTCTGTCCGGAGATACCCACTCCTTCATAGTTGTTCTCCGTAAAGAATTCCCTCCGGCCCCTTATCGGCCACTGTTCTGTAATGGAATCACCCATAAGGACCGCTGTCTTTCCATTCTGCACGCCAACTGGAGCTGCAGAAACGGACACATTCTCCTTGACGCATCTGAGCTGATATGAGGCACCACCGTATGAATTATAGGATGTCATTCCTGATTCTGCCCCTCGCATAGGAGTGTAGGAATCGTTGGCTGTTGCAGATGTGTACATGGCCATCTCTCCGACTGCAGAGAAGTTGGAACCACCGAATCCGGCCATCCGCTGTCCTGCACACGGCATGAAAAGGTCGAATCTGTCTGAGTAGTATCCATATCCGTTGGAAGTCTTGCCAGAACCTCCAAACGCATACACATACAGGTCCACTGTAGGAACCTTCCAGCCCGGAGGACAAGGGTCAAATATGGTCTTGACACTGTTGTAGCCATCTGTCGAGCCCCAAAGAGTCCTCCAATGAGACCTTTCCGGAGTGGTCTTGTATTTCTCTCCGGAGACAAGAGGAGTCATCACCCAATGATAAGGGTCTTTGTTGTCGGATTCACCATTAGCCATGGACTTGTGCGGATGCTTCACAGAGGCAGCGACCGCCTCCTGAAGTGTAAATGATCCGCCACCCATGCAGTGGACATTGTCCACACGGTCCTCTGTAAAGATCAACCCACCATCCTTCTGATATTCAGGCATATCAGTATAAGTCGGCAATCCCCACGCAGGAGTCTGGGAAGCAGAGAAAGACGATGCTGCAGGAAGAGGATCCTTACGGCCCCACTGATAGTAATGTCCGATGGAATATGCTGCCTTTACAGGATCCTTCTCTCTGGCAGCCTCAACACCGGCAAAGGCGCCGAGATTCCTGTCCATGACCACGAATCTGCCCACATTACGTGAGGTCTTCTCTGCATCATAGCCTTCGACAGCCCATATGTTCCAGCTCCAAAGAATGGTTCCTGACTCGTCAAAAGCTGCAATCAGTACGTTTCCATTGACAAATTCCTCTGGAGTGGAGAAGTACAGAATTCCTTTTTCACGATCATAATCCAGAGATTCCGGATCTATCGGGCATGCTTTAGTCCATTTGCCGTCCTCATCCATCGGAGTGTTGTACCAGAGGATGTCAAGCTTATGCGGATCCAGGGTTACATCATTCCATGTCACATCACACGGCTGCCCGTCAAATGTATAGGAGAAGCTGCGTGCCTGACCGTTTCCTTTCACTCGCGGATCAAAGCCATAGGTCTGAGACGGCTTGCTGACTATATATGTATTTGCCGATCCGGCTTCGCTCAGATTGACATAGAGCTTTTCCGGAATCTTGTAGAATGTGTCATACGAATAGAGTGTACCGCACCTGAGGCCTTCTTCAGGCACATCAAGGACCGCGACCTCATGTTCTTCACGTCCGATCTGGGTCTTTATTGAAAGTTTTGCTCCTGCATGCCCTGGAGCCGCCATGAAGTAGAAGGTAATGCCGTCCGGGCCGATTGCAAGAGGAGATTGCGGAGTCAGGACTATACCCTCTGCCCCCCCCTGAAAGCAAGTCATACGTCCGTCATTCATATTGAACGAGGCCTTTTCAAAAGCTAGCGGTTCAGATGACGAAGAAGACACTGCAATGTTGAGAATACTGGTATTCAGGCTCAAGCACAGCTTTACCTTAAGGACAGCTACGCACGGTCTGAAAAACAACTGCGGCAGGCTGTCCGAATAGGACACGTCCGTCTGCACTGCATACAAAGGGGTGCTCTTTATATCAGGAATCACATCCGGCACGAGTTTCTGGCAAGACGGCAGACTGCATGGTATTGAATCCGGAGTGTGAGTGGAAGTCCTGAATGGATAGTATGCATACACATCCGCTTTGATATCTCCTTCCCACATGCGGTTCGCCTTACCGGCCGCGCTCTTGAACTTGCTGGCAGCTGTAGAGCTGAACGCATGATAGTAATTGTTGTTACAAAGCGCACCGTCTTCGTTTGATGCAAAGACTCCTATCTTGTCCTTGTTCGCCTCCCATATACACCATTCGATATCCTCACCTCCATTCACACCGACAGTTGCTCTGAATGCAGCTTCCGTATCAGGCAGCTGCTCCTCTTCTACCGGCTGGTCAATCCCGTCACAGGCGCAGCCTAAAAGCAGTGCCACAATTAAAGACATGTATATTTTCAAATATTTCATGGTTATTGTCTGATTTGAATTTCCATAAACGAATCAGTGCAGACATAGCAGTCCATCGGAGAGACCGCACCGAGTTTCCATTCGAAAGTCTGCATGGTGTTACCGCTGAGGTAAGGAACCAGATCATGTCCAAAGACATAAGGCTCATATAACTTCATTATCCTGCCAGGAAGATTGATGACGCTAAGCCGGTCTTCCACAATGACCTCCTCCTCATTCTCATCCAGATAGGAATATTTGAGCGTCCAGACCTTGCTGGAGGCATATCTCTCAAAGGACGCGGCCGCAACCGTATTCTCCCTGGTCAGAGTGCCGACCTGGGTTCCGTTCACCGTTACGGTCATCATCTGGTCTGTAAACGCCAGTTGCTCTCCACGGACTGTCTCGACAAATGATTCGGGAGTGTATTCAGCTGGAAGCGGATACATGCGGATAGTATTACCTGTCCTGTTCCCTCGGAGAATGATCTGGTCGTATGCAGGAGAAATTGACATGATCTTGAATTCAAAATCTCCTTCAAACGCATTGTAGCCGGAGCCGTTAGGCCCTCCCGGAAAGGTAAACCAATGCAGATAGTCGTTATGGGTGCGGAACTTGAGCATAGGACCTGTTCCCTGCTCCACGACATATTCCGATTCCGTAACCGGATCCTCTCCCACAAAAGTGCTTCCCTCAAACCACATCTGCACCTTGTTATTCTCCCCGAACTTCATCACATATACCCATCCGCCATATGCGAGGTCTGCATCAGGGAAATATTCCATGACCCATGTTTCCCTTGCCAGCAGGGCAAATCTGTATCTTTCAAGTTCCCATTCCGTTCTCTCTGCAGAAGACTTGTCAAAAGCCTTCTCGGTCTTCTCGCATGACCAGGCCAGAAACAGCAGCATAATTAACGAAACAATGTATTTTATCTTTTTCATAGGCTAGTCCTCCAGATTTGACCAATCGATGGAATTGAGTTCAGAAGCACGCCTCATATATATATCGTGCCATCTGTCCGTATCGACGCCGAAAGCATCATAGAGCCATTTCTTGAGAAGGTCGTGCTTCTTGCGTAGAATAGCCCCTCCTTCAGCACCACCCTTGGCATACCATGACTCCCAGGTTTCTTCCGTCTCACATACGAGAGCCGCTCCTGTCACCGCCACATCCTCGCCTATACTTGAGCGTGCATAGTTATTGACAAATCCGTGAGTGTGATAGTCTCCTCCGAGGTTCGTATATGTGCTGCCGACATATTTGCTTTCGGTTATCGAGTGGAATTCCACTGGGACCTGATATGCCGCATGAAGGATATGCATGAATTCATGGATCATGGTTCCTGCAATCTGCAGACCGTCTACTACCGGATCATCAAAGAAGTTCACTCCCAGAATGTTGATCTGCAATCCGTTCTCTGCAGAAGCGAGGGCAACAGCACCTGTATTGCTTATATGGTAACATCCGACCAGAAAAAGGACGCGAGGGAAATAGGTCTTCACGAACAGCGAGGGATCCTTGTCCTCATCGTCAGTGGCCATCATCTCGACCATGCATTCCAGAGTCAGATGCTTGAGGGTCTTGGCAACCATAATGGCCTTGTCCACATCAGGGGGTGTAACCCAATATGAGAAACCTGTCTCATTATCAGGCATGCGATACTCAAATCTGATGTTATATGGCTCTACATAATTCCTGTCAAGCCATTCATCAAATTCTGTCTTTTCCACTTCTGCATCCTTGAAGATGCTCTCATCGGAAAGTTTTTCCTGCTGACATGCCATGACGAGCACAGCAGCAATTGATATCATCAATATTCTTTTCATACTCTTTATCATGGCGTTTAAAGTTTTCTGAACGGATGTTCCGGAGCATCCTCGTTACCCGGATTTGGTGTGATACCAGCAGCAATGACATCCTCAGGGATCTGCAAGGCACGACGGAGGTCGTTGTGAGGCAACGTCTCCTTGACCACAAAGCCTGTCGTGGTGTCATCTATATAATTGGTGTCATCGAATCTGTCGATATCGATACCATAACGCTTGAGGTCTCCCCATCTGAGTCCTTCTCCTAGAGAATCGATTCTCTTGCAATACAGGAGGCACTGGATGAAGTGTTCCTGCTCTCCGGCCTCAACTGTAAAGCCGTGAGGATGAAGTGCCTTCCTGGATGTCGGAACCTCGGCAGTGTACTGAGCGATATATGCGCCAGACTCGGCATTGCCATAAACTTCATTTATCCTTTCTCTTGTGAGATCGACGATTCCGCCTTCACCTACTTTGAATATGGATTTACTCCAGACATTCATATCAGCTGCAGCCTTGTCGAACTCCTTAAGATGGATGTATGCCTCCGCACGGTTGAGAAGGCACTCGTTAGTCGTGAATGCGACCATCGTAGAACGACTGAATCCCGTTCCGAGAACCGCATTCGAGACTTCCCACTGAGACGGCCATTTCGGCATGAATACCTTGTTGGTGATGTTATCATCCCAGGTAAAAGGCGGATGGATATACACATTCTGCATGGTGCTGGCTTTCCACCTGTCGAAGTCTCCTCCCATAGGACGCTTCGACCTGTAGGTCTCGGTCTTGGATACCCTGTTGTTATGTGTGTACCTTGCACCGGCTTCAGACCAGGCCTGAAAGATGGAGCCGTTCCAGGAATAGAGCGGAATCATCATGAGATTGAACTTGTGCACAGGATCAATGTAGTCCATTGTGCGTGTTCCGTAATTATAGGCCAGAGAGTTGACTGCATTCCAGTCACGCAGCATGATCAAAGGGTCGCTGCCAAGTACGTAATCGGCGCATTTGACAGCTTTCTCCCATTTCATGCAACTGATATAGAATCTGGTAGCGAATGCATAGGCTGCCAGACGGTTGAAATGGTACTTAGGCACATCATAGGCTTCATCATTAAGTAAAGGCAAGGCCTCCTCGATGTCCTTCTCAACCATCTCATAGCAATATGCCAGAGTGCTGCGTTCATACTCCGGATTCAATGTGGTCTCCGGCTTGTCCATATAGACGACGCCAAGATATTCATCCGCATATTCAGGATGATAAGGGAGGCAGTACACCATCATAAGGCAGTAATGCGAATACGCACGGCACATCAGTGCCTCCGCCTTATATGGAAGGATATCCTCGCTTTCTCCCATCTGGGCAATCGCTTCGAGAGCAGTGTTGGCGGTAGCAATGGCCTTGTAATATGTCTGCCAAAGATTTACATTGCTCTCATTGTCACCTATGGTGCTATGCAGCCAGTAAGCCTGCTGGTGTATGAAGTCACCACCGTTAGGGTTGGTCTCGCCCATGTCGTCGATATTGTCGGACGATGTCTCGAGCCAGCGTGAATAAGTCCTGTTCGGATATGCGGATGTCAGAAGTTTTGCAACCTTGTCCACCGTATTGATCTCTGTTCGGTTATCCGGCAGGGTGTCCAGAAAGTCATTGCACCCGGACAACAGGCCCACTGAAAATATTATCAAGAATATTCTTTTCATAATACACAAATTAGAATCCTATACGGCAGGTTAAAGTAAATTGCTTAGGCATAGGCACTGCCACACCGCCTGAATTGAAGAATTCCGGATCCTGGCCGTTCAGACGCTTGTCAGAATAGAGAAGGGCGAGGTTGGTAGCCTGAAGCTTGAACGAAAGCGAAGACAGTTTTATTGCTTCGACCACCTTTTTCGGCAGATCATACGAAAGGGATACCTCCTTAAGTCTGATGAAATCTCCTTTGGCTACTCTGGCTGTCGAATAGTTGTAGGCACTGTACGCCACATACAGATTGTGGATGTCACGATTCTGACGCGCGCTCGCTATCACCGGAATGTCTGTATAAGCCTCATCGCCAGGATTGATGAATCTGTCCGCGAACTCCCTCGGAGTCGCCGACAGATCCGTATATCTGCTTGAGAATACAGGATTCAGACGCACGACATTTCCGAAGGAATAGGTCATGAAGACATTAAGCGAGAAATTCTTATACTTAAACACGTTTCCGAAGCTACCGGTAATGGTAGGATCTATGGTTCCCTCATATTTAAGGAACGTCGAATCTCCAGTACCCTGGAAATTTATTCCTGTGGATGTGAGTTCACCGTTCTCATTCAGGAATGTCGGAATTCCTTCGTCATCGAGTCCCATGAACTGCAGAGAGAACATTGCTCCACGAGGATAACCCTGCATGGAGTATCCCGTTCCGGTCAGGTAGTCAATGGTCCTGAGCGTCGTCTTGAGATCGGTAACCTCGTTCTTCATCTTGGAGAAGATCAGGTTTGTTGTCCACTTGAAATCCTTCACCTCGATGTTTCGTGTGGCAAGGGAAAGTTCTATACCCGAAGACTTCATTGACGCAACGTTACCGTACTTGTTCACGACTCCTCCCATACCGGAAGTCACCACCTGACCGATAAGGTCGAAGTTGTTTCTCGTATAGGCGTCCATCGACAGGATGATCCTGTCATTTATAAAGCCGGCATCAAATCCGAAATTGAACTCATGTTTCTTCTCATATGTCAGTTCTGAGTTCTCTACGGAGTTGATGTAGAAGGCTGATTCCATGATGTCAGTGTTTCCTCTCCATGGGTTGTTCGAGTAGATCAGCACCGTGGAATTGTTCACCCAGGCCGGTCCCCTGTCCGCAGTAAGCGAATATGACGCACGGAAGTTCAGGCTAGAAAGTGCAGGACGGAGATGGGTGAAGAAGTCTTCCTGGTCGACAGACCATTTTCCGGATACGTTCCATGTAGGCAGCCATCTTGCAGTCCTTGAACGTCCCAGACGGTTGGATCCTTCATATCGGAATGTTCCGTTGACGGTATATCTGTAGTCATACGAATATGAGGCTGTTGTTGCAAAGGCCACATTTCTCTCCCTCGTGTTGCTCACACCATAATAATATGTATTGTCTTCGAGCTGGCTCTTGAAAAGATCAAGCGAATAGAACGGAATCTCACCGGCATCGTACTGCAGCCCCCAGGCAGTGAAAGAAGTCGAGTGTCTGGCCAATGAATTCACCTCCATCGCAGCATAGGCCGTGACGATGTGGTTGCCGGCAAACGTGTCGTTGTAGTTTGCAGAAAGACGTCCGTCAAGGCTCAATGCGCTGTATGTGTTGCGGATGAGGATACCTCCGTTTTCCAGCACTGAATACGGATCCTCAGCAGGTAAATCCGGATTATCATATAGATATGGATTGGAATTAATGATCATCATTGAACCGTTCGCACGATAAGCTTCAGCCTGATTGGATCCTTCCTTTATATTATGCTCCGTTGATGACAGCTGATATCTCACGGAACCAAGGGCGCTGAGTTCCAAGGCCTTGATCGGTCTTATCTTCAGTTCACCTTGGAATTTAGTGTCCACCACATCAATATCCATATAGTTGTGTTCCAACTCATTGACGATATTGAACGGAGCATAGTTCCTTGTATAATATTCTTCAGGATCCAAGGTTCTGGAAGTATTCAATGCATATGAAAACGGATTTATGTCAAAGTCCCGGTTCACAGTTCCGTACACCGCATCAACCTTTGAAGACAGAGCTCCCGGTGCGCGCTGCTGACGATAGGATGCATTACCGATGATGTTAAGAGTGACATAATCCTGAAATATCTTCTGGGACGCATTGAACATGGCAGTGTACCTGTTCACCTTGCTCTGCATCGTCCATCCCGGATCCACCAGGGCTCCAAGAGAAGCATAGTAGTTGCCCTTTTCAGTTCCGGAGGAAAGGCTGACAGAATGGTTGTGCTGTATGGAATTGCGGAAAAGCACCTTGAACCAATCGGTATTACGGTACTCGGCCTGACGGAGGTAGGCGTTGCGCCCTGCTTCCGTATTCTCAACCATGAAGCGCCCCGTTTCAGAATCATAAGTATTGATCAGTTGGGACATCTTTCCATAGACTCCGCTTGAAGACGAGTACACCACATCCGAATAGTTCAGCCAACCCTTGTTGAACATCTCCTTATAGACAGTCATCTGTTCCTGGGAGTTCATTATGTTGAACTCGGAATATGTAGGAATGAGCCTGACGGTATATTCTCCGGAATATCTCACCTGAGCCTTTCCCGGTGCACCCTTCTTAGTAGTCACAACAATGACACCAGCCATGGCTCTGGCTCCGTAGATTGAAGTTGCAGAACCGTCCTTGAGAATCTGGAAGCTTTCAATGTCGTCAGCATTCAAGCCGGCAATGGCTGAACTTATGAGAGTCGTCGCATCTCCAGATGAGAGAGAACTTGCGTCCACTTCCACGACATCCTCCATAATCACGCCATCCACCACCCATAGAGGCTTTGAGTCACCGAATATGGAGGTCGCTCCACGAACCCTGATCTTAGGTGCGGCACCGAATGTTCCCGAAACGTTCTGCACGGAGACCCCGGCAGACTTTCCCTCAAGGCTTCTGCTGACTTCACCGATTCCGCTGAGATTCACATCCGTGGCAGAAAGCTGGTCAGTCGCTCCGGTAAAGAGACGCTTGTCGGTTCTGGTCATACCGGTCACGACTGCTTCCTGGAGAAACTCCGTGCTTTCCTTCAGAACAAAATCCAGCACAGAAGCAGCCTCCTTTGAGGCGGTCTCGTAACCCAGACACGATGCCTCTATGGTCGAAGATGCGGGCACAGCAGTTAAAGTGTAATTACCATCCAGGTCTGTCACGGCTGCATTGGCCGTACTACCTTTCAGTGCCACCACTGCCCCGATCACAGGCTGCCCCGAGCCATCCTTGACGGTTCCGGAAACGCTTATCGTCTGCGCAAAAAGGCCGTTTACAAAAGCCACAGACAACAGCAGTAGCAATGTTATCTTCTTCATAATGCTGATTATTCAATATATGACTTCTGAAGCGTAAGATTTGTATAAGCGGCTACACAAGACTCAAAACTCCAGTAAGCCTTGCCACACCAGAATACCATGTCACGCGCAACATACGCCTTACCCTGGCCGTTATCGGCGAACGAAAGGGAAATCTTGCCGGTCGCGTCATTGAATACAGGGACAGCTTCAACAGCGACTATACCTGGAGACATCAAGATATAATTACCCTCTCCGTTCATAGGACCATTGAAATGCAGATTATAATAGGTTGTTCCGTCATTACCCATTTCCTGGCCAGTGCTGATCTTGACATTACCATTGATGAACTCAGCCACGAACGGGAAGGCTTTCAGACCCGGAGCATCAACATGGACATAGTACGATGATTGCGACTCCTTTACCTTGAATGTCATCGGATATGTGTGTCCTGAAGCATTGGTATTGTTTGTCACCTCCCATGTACCTAACAGGTAGTCATATACCGACTTCTTCGGCATATATAGAGAAATGACAGCAGGATCACCGCCGTCAGCCGGAGTGATTACAGCTCTTCCGGATACCGCCTCACGTCCTTGTGGTTTCGCTGTTGAGAACACCACCAGATGCTCATTCTCAATCTTATATGAGAATAGTTCATCCGGGTTCTCTGTAAACTCTATGGTAAATTCACCCGAAGCCACAACCGCAACCGAAAGTTCGCGGGCCGAATCTGAGAAAGTCAGAGAAGATGGGGTCACATTAAGTCCTTTGAAAGGATCCTGAGACACAGTCACCTCCAGATCCGGAGATCCTTCCGCATAAACAGTGATCTTTCCACTTCTTCCTTCGGTAGCAGAATTTGACCAGACATTGAAAAGGATAACAGATTCGAAAACCTGGACCTTAAGCCATTCCGGCTCACTGGACTCTACGGTCACATCTTTACGATTGACTTCGATTGTTCCGACTCCACCGGCACAAGTGAATGTGGAAGCAGACACGGACTTGAGCTCCAAGGCTTCCGGCAAGATCGGATTTGTACACGACCCTCCAAGGAGGAATGACAGAATTGTCATCAAAAAAAGCGTGCGTTTCATATTTATAGGTTTTGTGCTTTACAAGGTTATGAGACAAAGTTATGCATTTATGTCGCTCGCATATTACCCGCACACGCAGAATCTAGGTCACAGCAAGTGTGTATAAAGATAAAAAAAGCCAATACATTATCGTGCATTGGCTTTTTTCAAAGATTTTAAGATTTAGTTAAAATGGTCAAAATCTAGACTACAAAGAAGAAATAATTGATTCAAATTCATCTTTTGAGCATAAAGCAGCCCTCTTAAGACGCGTTCTATAGGTATAGATTGTGGTCGGAGCACAATTCAGAAAAGTGGCAATCTTGCCACTCTCCCTTATGCCCAACCTGATTGCAGCAAGAAGCCTCTGTTCAGTACAAAGCACCGGCTCATCATGAATAGGAAAACGAGCTTCCTCATCGAGAATGGCATTGACTTTCTCCCTGAAATCCGGGAAAATTCCAAGAAAGGCTTCATCAAAGACTTTGTAATATTGTCTATACTCTTCATAGATATCAGACGGAGAACGCAAATACCTCAGAACCGCATCAAGTCCTTCATTCTTGGCTATGCCCCTGATTTCCTTTCTTGAACCCTTAAGTTTCTCCAGATAATGAATGGAAAGTTCCATATAACTGAAGACATAACTGTCCTTTATCCTGTTTGCCAGTTGCAGTTCCGAATTTGTTGTCTTGAGTTTGGAGTTGACCTCAAGGAGCATATTCTTGATCCTCTTCAATCTTCTAGAATGACGTGTATTGTTGATTAGAAGGACACATGCCATCACTAGCAAGGCGAGGAAGCAACAGACTACAACTAACAGACTAACAATACGGCTTCTATCTTCCTGCCTCGCAGTTTCGGCTATAATCATCTGAGCTGTTCCGGCATTGATCATTCTGGTATTGAAGCCTCCTGCAATAGCGTCAGTCATATTTGCCGATATATATAGGTTAGCACGTTTGAGCGAGTTCTCCTCATACATCATCAGAGCCAGTTCATATAGGGAAAGATATGTTCGAACCGAACTGTTCATGTCATATCTGACAGATCTGACCAATGCTTCAAGTCTCCCGTACCTGTCATGCAGCATCTCATAGACGGAGGCCTGATTGAAAGCGATCAGCGCCTGGTTATGAGTATCTGTTTCCGTTAATGCCAGACTGTCCAATATTGACAGAGCCTTATCGTAATCACCCATCCTTCTAGCCTCCTGAGCCATCGTTTTACAAGCATAGAAAGAAGATGTATCCACAGACAGCATAAGTTTTCTATAATGAGCCTCCCTCTTTTCAGCCAGTTCCCTCGGTATATGTCTGCTGTACCCTTTCATATATATGTACAGTTCAAGGCCACAAGCATAATAATCCTTCATCAGTTGCTCGTTTCTGATCGCCAACGTATCCAGCGACATGAACATATCTTCAGCCTCCACTTCATTATGTCTGTACATCAGGACATATATTTCATGGAAAGCAGTTATCAGTTCCTGTCTGAGGGTGGCTGCATATTTTTTCTGCTTACCAACATACTCCAATGTCGAATCAAGGCTGAAATATGCATAGGAGTAGAACAATCTGTCTGTATACTCCCATTTTTCCTCATCAGATACGGAAGCAGCAAGACTGTCCTTCAAAGCCTGAAGCCCCGCTTCATATCTGGAATAGATATCCATTCTGTTTTCAACAATGCCGTCCAGTTCATTCAACATTCTCTCTGCCTTTGTAGTGGCACAAGATGTAACTCCGACAAAGGACAGAAGCAACAGGAACAGTTTCACTTTCATATGTATATTTTTAATCAGACTATCTTGGATTCATCGTCTTCCGTAATTACGAATAAATCCTGTCATTCCTTTTCTTTAGATCTTACAAATATAAAGAAAAAAGCCGCAATAAAGAGTGTTTTTATAAACACCTGACTATCAATAACCTCAACACTTTACATATCTTGATTCAGCCGAAGGAAATTCAGGAATTGGCTAAAGATCAACCGATTACGCAGAACTGTCGCCGCTGCAGTCAGGAGTTGTAAAGATTATGCCAGATGCTGTATTCAAATAATATTCATTATTTTACACAACTGCGGTTTACCTGTTTATTATTAACTTTGCACCCGACTGACAAACTTGGAGAAATATGCAGAATACGATCAGACTTGCAAATGGAGTGGAGATGCCGCTCGTGGGATACGGCGTCTTCAAAGTGGATCCGAAGGAATGTGAAAGATGCGTTTCGGATGCGCTCAACGTAGGATACAGAATGATAGACACGGCACAGTTCTATGCCAATGAAGAAGCCGTGGGAAGGGCGATTGCAGGAAGCGGCATCGACAGGGATGAACTCTTCCTGATAACAAAAGTATGGCTTTCCAACTCCAACGGCACCCGTCCCATGGAATCCATCGAAGAAAGTCTGAGGAAACTCGGCACGGACCATGTCGACCTCCTGCTGGTGCACCAGCCGTTCGGCGATTTCTACAACATATACCGTGCATTGGAGAAGGCGCTGGAATCAGGAAAGACCAGGGCCATCGGACTCAGCAACTTCTACGACGCATGCTTCCTTGACCTCACTTTGCATTGCAACGTCAAGCCTGCTGTCAACCAACTTGAGACAAATGTATTCAGCCAGCAGACCCATATGAGAAAACTCATGAAGGAGACCGACACACAGGTCATGGCATGGGGTCCGATGGCTCAGGGGAAGAACAATTTCTTCGAGCATCCGGTGCTCACTGAAATCGGTGAAAGGCATAATAAAAACGCATCCCAGATCGGTCTGCGTTTTCTTGTACAGCAAGGTATTCCTGTAATACCGAAGTCCACAAGCATCGAAAGAATGGCCCTGAACAGGGACATATTCGATTTTTCCCTTGATGAGGATGAGATGGAAATCCTCAGCGGACTCAACCTCAACGACAAAGGCACAAGGGACTATACTGATGAGGAGTATGCCAGAAAAATAATCTCACAGGTATTCTGATTCTATTCCTTCTTCCAGAGTCTAGTCATGTCTTCGAGGGTCTTTCCCTTCGTTTCGGGAACGAGTTTCCAGACGAATACGGCTGCGAGAATGCAGATGACTCCGTACAGGCCGTAGGTGAAGGCGTGACCGAAGTTCTCCATCGAGCCGAGGCTCATGTTGTAGAGAGGGAGGAAGGTCGAAGAGACAATGAAGTTGAATATCCACTGGAAAGCCACTGCGATGGCTACCGCTGCGCCACGGATTGTGTTAGGGAAGATCTCCGAGATGAGCACCCAGCAGATCGGACCCCAGCTGAACATGAACGAGGCACTGTAGACCATTATGCTGGTTACGGCAATCACAGGAGGCAGGGATGCCGACACACTTGTGACCGCCACACCGGCTGCACCAAGAGCCATTCCGAGGGATCCCCAGATCAGAAGAGGCTTGCGTCCCCATTTCTCCACGGTGAAGATGGCAACGAGGGTGAATGATATGTTCACGATACCCATAAGCACCGTCTGCATCATAGGATTGCCCATTCCGAGAGACTCGAATATGCGTGGTGCGAAATACAGCACCGCATTGATTCCCACAGCCTGCTGGAATACGCTGAGCATTATGCCGACAAAGATGACCAACCAGCCATAGGTGAAGAGTTTCTCAGTCTTCTCCGTGACAGTAGCCTTGATTTCCGCAAGGATTTCCGAAGCCTTTGCACTTCCGTTGATCCTGGTCAGGATCTGAAGGGCCTGCCGGTCGTTGCCTGTCATGGCAAGATAGCGCGGAGTCTCAGGAACAAGGAACAGAAGCACAGTAAACAGTCCGGCAGGAACTGCCTCACTGACGAACATATACCTCCAACCCTTTTCGATAACCCACTGTGCGTCACCCGGATTCATGATCTGGTTGATTCCCTCGGCCATCTTCTGGATGACAGGGACGACATGATCGCCGAGAATGACGAAATTGACGAAATATACCACCAGCTGGCCGAAGATGATGGCAAACTGGTTCCACGAAACGAGGGTTCCGCGGAGATTGCTTGGAGCGACCTCTGCGATATACATCGGGCAGATTGCGGATGCAAGTCCTACTCCCACGCCACCAAGGACACGGTAGAGGTTGAAGGCTATCAGCAGGGAGAATGAAGGATGTCCCTTTTCAAAGAAGAGGAACTCAGGAAGATATGAACCCAGGGCCGAAAGGAAGAAGAATACTCCCGCCATGATGAGGGACTTCTTTCGTCCGAGCCTTGAGGCGAATATTCCTGACAGAGCCGCTCCGATGACGCAGCCGATAAGCGCGCTCGAAGAGGTTATGCCGTGCATGAAGTCTGTATAGACGAAGTCTGAGGCGCCCATGAAGAATGCCTGCAGGCCTTTTTCCGCACCGGAAATGACCGCTGTGTCGTATCCGAACAACAGTCCTCCTATTACGGCTACAAGGACTATCGTAAAGAGATAGCCCTTGCTGCCTTTATTCATATTATTTGTCATATGGATTTCTCGACTCGCTTCGCTCGCTCGAAACGACAATTAGCAGTACATATTCAGTATTGCCTCGTAGAGTTCCTGCTTGCCGGAAGTCTGCTTAGGCTCATTAACCTCCTTGCCGTATGCATATACTTCCTCAAGAGTGAGTTCTCCGTCCTCGAACTTCTTGCCGAGACCTCCGTCGAAGCTTGAATAACGCTCCTTCACCATTGCGCAGAGAGGAGACTCTTCGAGAAGAGCGGCTGCATTCTCGAGTGCGCGTGCCATTGCATCCATTGCAGCGATGTGTGCGATGAAGATATCCTCAAGGTCGGTAGAGTTGCGACGGGTCTTAGCGTCGAAGTTTGTACCGCCGTTGCCGAGACCGCCGTTGCGGATGATCTGCATCATGGCCTGAGTGAGGTCGAACGAATCGATAGGGAACTGGTCTGTGTCCCAACCGTTCTGGTAATCACCGCGGTTTGCATCGATGGAGCCGAGCATTCCTGCGTCAACTGCACATGCGAGTTCGTGCTCGAATGTGTGACCTGCGAGAGTCGCATGGTTCACCTCGATGTTCACCTTGAAGTCCTTGTCAAGACCATGTGCCTTAAGGAAGCCGATTACAGTCTCAGTGTCGACATCGTACTGATGCTTTGTAGGCTCCATCGGCTTAGGCT
>CAZMNZ010000014.1:0-24892 GCA_964567765.1 uncultured Muribaculaceae bacterium | reverse complement strand
GACTCTCAGGAAGCAGTCGAGAGGCTTTTCAACATGGGAATAATGAGACATGCCGCACTGGTCGACACCATCAACGACACCGTTGCCAACCTGATCATGCTCGGCTTCATATATTTCAGAATCAAGACAATAAAGCACTAAGACAATGGAATTCAACAGCAACAAGTCAATATATCTCCAGATCTGCGACGCCATCTGCGACAGGATCCTGAGCGGAGACCTCCAAGGCGACGAACGGATTCCGTCGGTGCGTGAATATGGAGCCGGAATCGGGGTGAATCCCAATACCGTGATGCGAAGTTATGAGAAACTCACTTCAGAGGGAATCATATACAACAGGCGCGGAATCGGCTATTTCACAAGCGCGGATGCACGTGAAAAGGTGCTGGAAGCACAAAAAGAGCAGTTCCTCAATGAAGAACTGCCTATGATGATGAAGAAGATGAGACTGCTGGAAATCAGTGAAGAGGAACTGATCAGAGTTTTCCGTCAGACTCACGCCACTGCTTAGGCGAACATCCTACCAGTTTCACGAACTGACGATGGAAATTTGACCTGTCACTGAAGCCGGACATCTCTCCTATTATGTTGATAGAGAATTCCTTGTTCTCTATCAACATTCTTTTTGCCTCCTCTATTCTGAGTTCGGTGCGCCAGGTCTTGAAATCCACACCCTTCTTGGTCACGAAATACTGGTGCAGGATATCTTTTGTCGTATTGAGTTCAGCCGCAATTTCCTCACGACTCTTGTCATACTCACAATAGCGTTTCTGAGTTACCCATTTCTTGAGCGCACGTTCAATATTCTTGAACTCTTCGTTCTTATATGTCGCTTCATCTTTTTCCGCGTCAGTCTGTCTTGACTTGCGCATCTTTCGTCCTTCACCTATCTTCAGATCCTGTCCCGACAGCGCCTTGTGCGCCACCGCCTCAAGAACAACCTTGTGAGTACTCAGGAATGACAGGAAATTTGAAGTGAGATACAGGATATACAACAGATACCATATCGTATAAAGCGAAGCAACCTCCATCTTATAGTCCAGAAACCAGAACAAGCACAGATAAACAAGGAAGAAAAGGTTGGTCAGCATTGAGATTATGTAGCAGAATCTGACCCACTTGAGCCGGTGACTTTCATCCTCGTCATAGTAGTTTTCCATATCGCGGAGGGACTGCTTGTATGCCCTGTCGAAATGGATGATATATGTCATGGACTGAATCAGGAAAGCCGTAACTGCAATCAGGCAGATAATTCCGAAATATCCCATATCCTGAGACTTGAAAGACTCCAGGAGAAGGAAGGAGTTCAGCGTGGAAACAGTCATCCCGAGCATGAAGAGATTCTGTCCCTTATGTTTTTCGCTCTTGAGAAGATTGATCATCGAGTATGATATGATCGACGTCGAGAAATAGACGACGATATACATGGTCAGCATGGTGAACATCTCCCAGTCCCAGATGTCAGGAGAATCATATTGGGACATGGCATAGAGCATCATGAAACTGCATATGAGGTAGCTGACCGCAATCGCCAGTTTGGATGTGGCGAGCTTGCCGCTGTATGCTGACTGCGGAATCTTGATAAGTAGCAGAAGGACAGCAAGGACTGCAGAACCCACTCCCGTCACCAACTGAACAGCAGTATCCGGATTAACATTTATTGAAAACATTTTGTGTGCGCAATTCTGTTTTAATATTCCGGCTGCGAAAATACAGATTTTTTCGCTATTTTTGCAACCGTTTTTCCGCAAAACAGGAAAAGCAGACGGAACTCAACGATATTTACCGATATAAGATGTTAGATTTCAATATCATAGAGCAGTTTGACAAGATAGCGACACCGTTCTATTACTACGACATGGATCTCTTCCGCAAAACGGTGGACCATGTTGCAGAACTTGCTGCCGCACATGACATAAAGGTTCATTACGCCGTGAAGGCGAATGTAGAGAGGAGGCTGCTCGAATATATCAGTTCCAAAGGATTCGGAGCTGACTGCGTGAGCGGCAACGAGGTACTGCACGCCCATGACTGCGGTTTTCCGGCTGACAAGATCGTATATGCCGGAGTTGGAAAGAGCGACAAGGAGATATACAATGCACTCAGACTCGGGATAGAGGCCTTCAACTGCGAGTCGCTTCAGGAGATATTCGTAATCAACGAAATGGCTCGTCATTATGGAGTGAAGGCAAGCATCTCTGTGCGTATAAATCCGGACATTGATGCCCATACACACAAATATGTCACCACCGGACTATATGAAAACAAGTTCGGAATCTCTCAACACGAATTTGAAAAACTTATAGAGATTCTTCAGAAGAGCGAGCACATTGAATTCTTCGGTCTGCATTTCCACATCGGGTCACAGATCACAAGGGTGAGCGAAGTGTTTGCACTTGAGTGTCAGAGAGTCAATGACATTGTGAGATATTTCGAGGAAAGTGGTATAAAGGTGAAGAACATCAACCTTGGAGGTGGCTTGGGAGTCGATTATGATGACCCTGACGGAACCCCTATAGCCGATTTCGCCACATGGTTTGAGACTATCTCTCAAAATATAGAACGTCGTCCGGACCAGAGAGTGCATGTCGAGCCGGGACGTTCACTTGTCGCACAGTGCGGAACTCTCATTTCCCGTGTCGTCTTCGTAAAGAGCGGCGAGACAAAGAACTTCCTGATCATGGATGCCGGAATGAACGACCTCATAAGGCCTGCCCTCTACGGAGCATACCACAAGATCGAAAACCTGTCCGCCCAGATGAGAACCTTCTTCCCTACCCATCAGGCATACGACATCGTGGGACCGGTCTGCGAATCCAGCGACGTCTGGGGAGCAGGAAGACTTCTGCCTCTTAGTGTGAGGGGCGACCTTATGGCCATCCGAAGCACAGGTGCCTATGGTCAGGTGATGGCGAGCAGATACAATATGAAGGATCTGGCACCAAGCGTGTTCAGCGACCGTCTGGAGGATGCGCCTGAGGCTGTGGATTATTTTGAAACCGACTCTGTCATCCCAAGTTCAGCCGAGGGATCTAACTGAAAAACAAAGAAATAAGATATGTTCGAGAATTTAAGTGAAAGATTAGAGAGATCGTTCAAGATACTCAAAGGTGAGGGAAAGATCACCGAGGTGAACATCTCGGAAGCCATGAAGGACATCCGCCGTGCTCTGCTTGATGCCGACGTAAGTTACAAGATAGCCAAGACATTCTGCGACGAGGTGAAGAAGAAGGCAATCGGACAGAATGTCCTGACTGCCGTGAAGCCACAGCAGATGATCGTGAAGATCGTCCACGACGAACTGGCAGCCCTGATGGGAAGCGAATCGTCAGACATCAACATAAAGGGTGCTCCTGCAGTGGTTCTCGTTGCCGGTCTGAACGGTTCCGGTAAGACCACATTCTCCGGAAAACTCGCGCTCAACATAAAGAGCAAGAGGGGCATGAAGGTCCTCCTTGCAGCATGCGACTACTTCCGTCCTGCCGCCATCGACCAGTTGAAGGTGCTCGGAGAGCAGATCGGAGTGGAAGTATATTCTGAGGAAGGCGTCAAGGATCCTATCCGGATCGCACGTGGAGCCGTTGCCAAGGCGAAGGCGGAAGGATATTCTGTGGTCATCGTCGATACTGCAGGACGTCTCGCCGTGGACCAGGAACTCATGGATGAGATCTCTGCTCTGAAAGATGCGCTCAACCCTACTGAAACCCTCTTCGTTGTCGATGCCATGACCGGTCAGGATGCAGTGGAGACAGCCAAGGCATTCAACGACAGGCTCGACTTCGACGGAGTCGTCCTCACCAAGCTGGACGGCGACACCAGAGGCGGCGCCGCACTCTCTATCAAGGCGGTAGTAGGCAAACCTATCAAGTTCGTCAGCAGCGGAGAGAAGATGGAGGCACTCGACGTGTTCCATCCGACCCGTATCGCAGACCGAATCCTCGGAATGGGTGACGTGGTTTCCCTCGTGGAGAAGGCTCAGGAGCAGTTCGACGAGGCTCAGGCAAGGGAACTCAAGAAAAAACTGGCCAAGGATCAGTTCACCCTCTGGGATTTCTACAACCAGATCCAGCAGATCAAGAAGATGGGTAACATCAAGGATCTCGCGTCAATGATTCCAGGAATGGGCAAGGCTCTGAAGGATGTCGATATGGACAACGACTCGTTCAAGAGCATCGAGGCCATCATCCTCTCGATGACTCCACAGGAGCGTGAGCATCCGGAAATCATAAACGGAAGCCGCCGCAAGAGAATCGCAGACGGATCGGGCACATCGCTCCCGGAGGTAAACAAGCTGCTCAAGCAGTTCGAAGGCACCCGCAAGATGATGAAGACGGTCATGGGAGCCAACATGGGCAACATGATGCGAGGTGCGATGAGAGGACGCAGAAGATAAGACATAGATCCGGGATCCCTCAGGGGTTCCGGATTTTGCATCCGGCAAGTCTGGCCGCGCTTTCCTCATTGAGGATACCCGCTCTGCGCAGGCCTTCCGGAGTCAGTTCGGATTTATCAGAATTTTCACGATAGAGAACTATGGAACGTGCTGTTTCATAGTTCTTTATGTATGGATGCAGTCTCAGCGAATCCGCAGGCAGGGTCCATAGAGGGTACGGGGTCATATGCTCCGGTGCAACTGTTACAAGATCCTGCAAAGCCTTGTATTTACCTTCGTCAAAGTGATATATGTCCATCAGCTGCTCTTTATAGGAATACCCGCCAAGCGCCTTCCGGTGTTCTACCATTTTTGACGCAAACCAGCCACCGATTCCGGGGAGAGAATCAAAATCTGCCGAATCAGCCAGATTCAGGTCTATGAGCGGTATGTCTATATATGGTTCAAGTCTTCGGAATATGCTGTCAGACACAACATAGGATTTTGCAAAGTCTGACTTGCGTCTGAACTTCCCTCCCTTGGCCCGATAATTCTCAATGGACTGAGCCTGTTTCTGTGAGAAGCCCAGACGGCACAGTTCATCCATGGTCGCCGTGTTAGGATTGAATCGGAAGGACTCCACCGTCTTTCCTGGAACTGTCCTTCTCACCGCTTCCGCCTCACTGGAATGTTCGGAGGACTTTCTATATGACCCTGTCGTATTTCCTGATCTTTTGATTTTCTGTACGACATCAGGTTTATCATGTTTCGCATTCCCATGCGCCACATCTTCCGCATAGACGAACACGGTGTCCGGCTCATCCCTGTTGCTGACAATCTTCATCACAGAAGCCCTATAGACAAACAAGGCTGTCTGATATCCCACCACAAGGAAGACCAATGCTATGACTCCCACCACAAAAGACTCAGAGAGTCTGGATTTCTTCTTCTCTTTCATGCCGCTAATGTAGGAAACTTAGCAGTGAGAACAAAATTTATCGGGATAAAAATAAGCTAACCCTCCATGACACACAAACACCTGACAATCACATAGTTAACCCCTATTGCTCGCTGTCCGCGCCATGCGAGCAATAGGGGTTACGAAACTGATTTACAGAGAGTTATTCGTCACGCTTATAGGACTTCTTTTCCTTTTTCTGTTCTGGGGCTCCTGCCACGATGATCACAATCTCGCCCTTCGGTTCGTGTTCTCGGTACCAGGCTGCGACTTCCGCCAGGCTGCCGCGTCTGTGTTCCTCGAACTTCTTGGAAATCTCACGGGCTACGGAACACTCACGCTCTGCCCCGAAGAACTCGGCAAACTGCTCCAGCGTCTTGACCAGACGATACGGAGATTCATAGAAAATCATGGTACGATGCTCCTGAGAGAGTTCCTGAAGCCTGGTCTGGCGGCCTTTCTTCTGAGGAAGGAAACCTTCAAAGCAGAATCTGTCGCAAGGGTAGCCTGACGAAACAAGGGCCGGGACAAAAGCAGTCGCTCCCGGAAGAGTCTGCACCTCAATCCCCTCCTGGGCGCAGGTCCTCACCAGCAGGAAGCCCGGATCCGAGATTCCCGGAGTACCCGCATCGCTTATCAGTGCTACATTCAGACCGGCAAGAATACGTTCCTTGATCATCGAGGCGGTCTTGTGCTCATTGAACTTGTGATGAGACTCCAGACGTCCCTTGATCTCATAGTGCTTGAGCAGCACGGAACTGGTGCGGGTATCCTCAGCCAGAATGAGATCCGCCTCCTTCAGGACACAGATAGCCCTGAATGTCATATCCTCAAGATTGCCGACCGGTGTCGGGACTATATATAATATTCCTGCCATAAGAAGTCTATTGGAGACGACGGCGGAGTGCCATCATGAAACGGTAAACTGTGTCCGACTCCCAGTTCCAGTTCGGGAAAGATGACATCATATATGCCGCAGCCTCATCAAATGAAGCCATCGAGTTCAATTTTGTCAGTGTCTCCTGGAAGGCCATCGGGTCCTCATTGAAGAGGAAATTGATGAACAGGATTCTGTCATTCAGCGAGATAGCGCTTCTGATGTCCTTCACAGCAGTTCCCGGCATATCCGTGCGCCATGCATGCTTATCAAGCATGGCATCTATTACGGGAACATCTGACATATCCTGCACATCGTTCAGAATTGCTGGCGCATTCTCAGTGACAACAGGTTCTGATTCAAAGACAGGCTCCTCAACTACCGGAAGATCCACCGAATCCGCAGGCAGATCCTCAAAGAACGGCAGATCGTCATCTGCCTCTTCCGGAGTCTCAGCAGGCACCTGTACAGGCAATGGCTCAGACTCAGTCCCTACAGGAATATCTTCGCTGATCACCTCCGGTCCGACAGCAGGATCTTCTTCCACTGAGAGAGTTTCCGGTTCCTGCTCTGTTGAAAGCGGTTCCGAATAGAATTCCGTATCAGGAGAAAGTTCTATATCCATGACATCCATCTCGACCTCGTCAGATACCGCAACCACATCAGACGACCCGACAACTTCCTCTGACTCAATCATTTGTTGAAGTTCAACGATCCTTGACTCCAAGGTTTCCATCTGACTTCTGACCGAAGCGGCCAGAGTCTTAATTTCCGATAAAATTTGCTGCTGCCTATTTTCCATAAAGCAATTAATGACTATATTTGCGTTCCCTTGACCATAGGGAATATCAGACCTATCACTTACAAATCACAAAATTAAGGAAATGTTTTTAGAAAGTCCAAAAAAAGCAGGCTCTATCGAGGTGATCTGCGGTTCAATGTTTTCAGGAAAGACCGAGGAACTCATCAGAAGAATGAAAAGAGCGCAGTTCGCCAGGCAGAAAGTGGAAATATACAAGCCATGCATAGACGTGAGATACTCTGAGGATCAGGTGGTTTCGCACGACGCACATAGCATTCCGTCCACTCCGATAGACTCCCCTGCAAGCATGCTCCTTCTTTCAAGCGATGTGGAAGTGGTGGGAATCGATGAGGCGCAGTTCTTTGACGAAACTCTCGTGGAAGTGGTGCAGACACTGGCAAACAGAGGTGTGAGAGTGATAATCGCCGGACTTGACACAGACTTCATGGGCAAGCCTTTCGGCCCGATGCCCGCTCTCATGGCCGTAGCAGAAGACATCCAGAAGGTACACGCAATCTGCGTGAAATGCGGCAGCCCGGCCAACCACTCGCACCGTCTCACAGCAAGCGACCAGCTCGTGGTCCTCGGTGAAAAGGACGCCTACGAACCTCTCTGCCGCCACTGCTACAACGCCGCGATGATATCTGAGAAATCAGAATAAGGTAGGATGATTGTCATCCAGTTCCGAGAGGATCTTCTCCATGATGGCTTCGCGGAAAAGTGCGGCCTTGGCGGACACACGGAACTGGTCACAATAAAGGTTGATGGCAGCCATCTCGCTGTCATTCAGATATATGACCTGGCGGTGTCTTCTCACTAGAGCTTCCTTCTGCTTCTTGAGATATTCCGGATCTATACCGGCTGCCGATGTCTTTCTTTTCCTTGCCACTATGGATTCACTGTTAAGCCGTCTTGACGGAGATTTCATAATTTCCGCCAAAGATAGGGAAATTTATCAAGAATTTACTATCTTTGCGTTCGTATGCGTATTTATATAGACATATTCGTCCGACTTTAGGAGGGGCTCTCGAAGCAATTCCCTCCCAAGTGCAATTGACAATCTCGGTTTGTCTTGCCTTCCGGGCTTCTACCGAAACCTCATTCGAGGAACAGTACGCAAATTCACATATATTCAACAATACGAGCAGCAATGCAGATAGATGTCATGGTGGCAGATGAAGGCCACTCGTCATACGCAGATGAAATCTGCGAAGAAATGTTCGTTTCTGCCCGCGAACGGGGAACCGGAATCGCGAGAAGAACTCCAGAATACATCATCGACAAGATGAAGTCAGGGAAAGCTGTCATAGCACTTGCCGAGGACGGAAGTTTTGCAGGCTTCTCATATATAGAGACATGGGGGCACAGGAAATTCGTCGCTAACTCCGGACTCATTGTGGCACATTCTTTCCGAGGGCTCGGACTTGCGATGAGGATCAAAAGGCGAATTTTCCAGCTTTCGCAGGAACTTTACCCTGACGCAAAGATATTCAGCATCACCACAGGGGCGGCAGTGATGAAGATGAATTATGAACTGGGCTTCCGTCCTGTTCCGTTCTCTCTTCTGACAGACGACCCGGAATTCTGGAAAGGATGCCAGGGGTGCAGGAATTACGGAATCCTGGAATCGAATGAATTCAGGATGTGTCTCTGCACAGGTCTTCTCTACGACCCGGAAGAGCATATAAATGTGGAAAACCCGGCACATCCCGGAAAGGAAATCAATTAAGAAGAATCAGTTAAAGGTAAAACATATGAACAACAAAGTAGTACTAGCCTTCAGTGGCGGACTGGACACATCATTCTGTGTCCCGTATCTAAAGGAAAAGGGTTATGAAGTCCACACGATAATGGTGAACACAGGCGGATTTTCAGCAGCAGAAGAAAAATCGATTGAAGCACGGGCCCTTGCTCTTGGAGCAGCATCGCACGCAAACATCAATGCTGTAGACAAATATTACAATAAAGGTATAAAGTACCTGATTTTTGGCAATATTCTCAAGAACGCGACTTATCCGCTTTCCGTGAGTTCGGAAAGAGTCTTCCAGGCTCTTGAGGTGCTGGAGCATGTAAAGAAGATCGGTGCCGGGGCAGTAGCGCATGGAAGTACCGGAGCCGGAAACGACCAGGTCCGCTTTGATATAGTATTTGAGATTCTTGCGCCACAAGTGCAGATCATCGCTCCAGTTCGTGATGAAGGATTTTCACGCCAGTATGAGATAGATTACCTTCAGAGCCACGGCTTCGACTACTCATGGGAGAAGTCGAAATATTCCATCAACCAGGGACTTTGGGGAACCAGCATCGGAGGTGTCGAGACACTTTCTTCCGATGGATATCTTCCAGAGGAAGCCTACCCTACAAAGGTGACCAAGACAGAGCCTGAGCATATCAGGATCGGTTTCCGCAAGGGCGAGCCGGTGTCTTTCAACGGTGTGGAGATGGCCCAGGTGGAAGTGATCAAAGCAGTTCGCGATGCAGCGGCTCCGTTCGGCATCGGCCGTGACATACATATCGGCGATACCATCATCGGCATCAAGGGACGCGTCGGCTTCGAGGCTGCCGCTCCGCTCGTCATCATCAAGGCCCATCATCTGCTTGAGAAGCATGTGCTTACCAAGGGACAGTTATATTGGAAAGATCAGATAGCAGGATGGTACGGTCAGCAGATGCATGAGGCGCTGTATCTGGATCCCGTATGCAGGGATATGGAGGCGATGATGGACAGCATGGAGCAGAATGTTACAGGAGAAGTGGAGATTGCCCTCATGCCTTATCATTTCTCTGTTCTCGGCTGCACAAGCAGGCATGACCTGATGAGTTCGAAGTTCGGCGCATATGGAGAAGAGAACAAGTCATACACCGGACGCGATGTGATAGGATTCACCAAGGTCATCGCCAATCCTTTGAAGATATATTATTCTGTCAATGGCGGTATAGAGGAATAGTTGTCAAACAAGACAAAACGACAATCTATGAGCGATGATTATTATTTTATGAACGAAGTGAATAAAATACGTGTAGCGATAGCAGGAGGCACGGGGTATACCGGTGGGGAGTTGTTCCGCATTCTGCTGAATCATCCTAATGTGGAGATGGTGGCGGCGACCACGACTTCTTCCGAAGGCACTCCCGTAGCATCTGTCCATCGTGACCTCATAGGAGAGACAGACCTCTGCTTCGGCACGGAACTGAATGACCCGGACGTGATATTCCTGTGTCTCGGACACGGCATATCCCGCCAGTTCGTCGATACTCACGACATCAGTCCGTCATGCCGTATAATCGACCTCGGCAACGACTTCCGTCTTGACGGGGACTATGCAGGAAGACACTTCGTGTATGGTCTTTGCGAGAGCGCCCGCGAAGATGTGAGGAAGGCTCATGATGTAGCCAATCCGGGGTGCTTTGCTACTGCAATCCAACTTGCCACCCTGCCTCTCGCCGCTGCAGGTCTGATAAATGACGAGATTCATGTGACAGCCATCACAGGCTCGACAGGAGCGGGAAAGAAGCCAGATGAGACGACTCATTTCAGTTATCGGACGGACAATATATCCATATATAAACTGTTCTCGCATCAGCATCTTGCAGAGATAAAGCAGAATCTTGCACGCGTGGGCGATGCACAGCCGATGGTGAATTTTGTGCCGCTGAGAGGGGATTTCGCGAGAGGCATATTCGCAAGCGTATATACAAAGGCGGCGGAAGGTATGTCGGAAGCGGATTACCGGAAACTGTATGAGGATTATTACGCAGAGTCACCGTTCGTGTTCCATTCGGAAGAAGGCATTTCGATGAAGGAGGTGGTGAACACCAACAAGGGACTCCTTCATGTGGAACTGCATGACGGATATGTGCATATCGCCTCCTGCATCGACAATCTTGTGAAAGGAGCCGCTGGTCAGGCTGTCCAAAACATGAACCTCATGTTCGGGCTTCCGGAGGACACCGGTCTCCGTCTCAAGCCGTCTGCCTTTTAGTTCAGTGCTGATAAAAAAGATAAACAATGAATCTGTTTGAAGTATATAAATTATGGGATATAGAGCCTGTGCGAGGGCTTGACACCACCCTTTGGGACAGGAATGGAGAGGTCTATACCGACCTTTACGGCGGACATGCGGTCATTTCCGTAGGACATTGCCATCCGCATTATGTCAAGATGCTGCAGGAACAACTTGGCAGACTGGGATTCTATTCCAATGCTGTGCAGAACTCATTGCAGAAAGACCTCGCCTCACGCCTCGGAAAGGTCTGCGGCTACGACGATTACAAACTCTTCCTCTGCAACAGCGGAGCGGAGGCGAATGAGAACGCTCTCAAGGTCGCATCCTTCCACACAGGAAAGGCCAAGGTGCTGGCTTTCAGGAAGGCATTCCACGGAAGGACCTCAGGTGCTGTGGCAGCGACAGACAACCCGAAGATACAGGCACCGTTCAACTCGACACAGAATATAACTTTCGCGCCTCTGAACGACATTGAGGCAGTGGATGCGGAACTCTCGCACGGCGGTTATGCAGCAGTCATCATCGAGGGCATACAGGGTGTGGCAGGAATATATGAACCTTCCGGAGAATTCCTTCACGGGCTGCGTTCCCTCTGCGACAAGCATGGATGCCTGCTGATTCTCGATGAAATCCAGTCAGGCTACGGCCGCACGGGACGCTTCTTCGCCCATCAGCACCACGGAGTCAGGGCTGACATAATCACGACGGCAAAGGGCATGGGCAACGGCTTCCCTATCGGAGGCGTACTCATTAGTCCTGTGATAAAGCCGTCTTACGGAATGCTCGGAACGACATTCGGGGGCAACCACCTCGCCTGCACGGCGGCGCTTGCAGTACTGGACATAATCGAGAACGAACATCTTGTGGAGAATGCAGCACGAATCGGAGAATATTTCGAAAATGCATTCGGAGTTTCCGACTGTCATTTCGAGCGACCAACGGGAGTCGGGAAATCCTTAGACAAGGCTCTGAAGGAATACCGCGGAAAGGGTCTGATGATAGGCCTGGAACTCAAGGACGAACATGTCGGACTGCGCGACAGGCTGCTCTTCGAGAAGCATTTCTTCACAGGGGCGGCAGGAGCACAGGTGATACGGCTTCTCCCGTCACTCACCGTTTCCCGCGAAACAGCGGAATCATTCGTCAACGCTTGGAAAGAACTGACATTATGAGACATTTTACATCTATAACACAACTCGGAGACCTCAAGGATGCCTTGGCTGCGGCGAAGTATGTCAAGGAGAATCCTTTTGCAGATCAGAATCTCGGCAGAAACAGGACACTGCTGATGATATTCTTCAATTCAAGCCTCAGGACAAGGCTCAGCACCCAGAAGGCTGCACTGAACCTCGGCATGAATGTCATTGTCCTGGACGTGAATCAGGGAGCATGGAAACTTGAGACCGAAAGAGGAGTCATAATGGACGGGGACAAGCCGGAACATCTTCTGGAGGCCATTCCGGTGATGGGATGCTATTGCGATGTGATTGGCGTGCGTTCCTTCGCCCGCTTCGAAAGCAAGACAGACGACTACGAAGAGGTCATAATCAATCAGTTCATAAAGTATTCCGGCAGGCCGGTGTTCAGCATGGAGGCAGCCACCAGGCATCCTCTCCAGACTTTCGCGGACCTGATCACCATCGAGGAATTCAAGAAGGTGGAGAAGCCGAAGATCGTGATGACATGGGCACCGCACCCTAAGGCTCTGCCTCAGGCAGTTCCGAATTCGTTTGCCGAAGGCGTCAACATGACTGATTACGAATTCGTCATAACACATCCTGAAGGATATGAACTTGATCCCGCATTCACAGGCCGCGCGCGTATAGAATACGACCAGAGGAAGGCTTTCGAGGGGGCTGATTTCATCTATGCCAAGAACTGGTCGGCCTACACAGGGGACAACTACGGAAAGGTTCTCTGCACCGACCGTGACTGGACGGTGGATTCGGAGAAGATGGCACTCACAAACAACGCCTTCTTCATGCACTGCCTGCCTGTCAGACGCAATATGATAGTCACCGACGATGTGATAGAGAGTCCTCAGTCGATTGTCATAGCAGAGGCGGCGAACAGAGTGGTTTCGGCTCAGACAGTGCTGAAAGCCATTTTACAGACCCTGTAGTCATCCTGAGCGAAGCGAAGGATCTCCAACCTGAATGATGTAACTAAAAGATATGATCAGAATAATAAAGATAGGAGGCAATGTAGTTGACAATCCCCTGCTTCTGAAGGAGTTTGTCAAGGACTTTGCGTCAATGCCTGGCATGAAGGTGCTTGTGCATGGAGGCGGAGTTATGGCTAGCCAGATGCAGAAGTCAATGGGAATGGTTCCGCTGATGGTAGAGGGACGCAGGGTCACGGACGAGGACACATTGAAGGTGGTCACCATGGTATATGCCGGATGGTGCAGCAAGCACATCACGGCTCTGCTTCAGGCAGAGGGCTGCAACGCGATAGGGCTTTCCGGTGCTGACGGCAATGTGATAAGGGCCGACAGAAGACCGCCTGTCAAGGTGGGGATGACTGCGGAAAAGGCAGAAGAACTATCGGCAAGGACTTCCGTTTCCGCAACTGACGGAGACGGCCTGTGGAATGTGGACTACGGATATGTCGGTGATGTCAAGGCGGACAGCGTGAACGCGCCTTTCATATATTCGCTGCTCGAAAGGGGCATTGTTCCCGTGCTATGCGCAATCAATCATGACGGCCAGGGCAATCTGCTGAACACCAATGCGGACACCATCGCCTCATCGGTTGCCATAGCGCTTGCGAATTACAGATACCGTTCGCCTAAGGATGTATGCTGCCGTTGCGAAGACTGCACACATTGCTGCGATGACGGACGGCTGACACATCAGACTGAACTGGTTTACTGCTTCGAGAAGGACGGAGTGCTGTATGACAAGGACGATGACTCAAGCGTCATTCCGGAAATCGACAGGGAGTACTTCGAAAGCCTGAAGGCGGAAGGAAGGATTGCAGACGGGATGATTCCGAAACTTGCCAATTCATTCAAGGCTATGGATTCAGGTGTGGCCCGCGTGATGATCAGGCATGCACGCAACCTGTCCAATCCTATAGGCACGACATTGGTCTCTGACAGATAATTGCAATGTTTCTCCACGAAAATAGGCCATTTGGTGGAGAAACTGAGATAAATGAACGACTTATCCATGAAAACAGGGCTTTTGATGGACAGACTAAGATAAATGATGACGGATATAAGAAATATGACGGCAGATGCAGTGCGGCTGCTGAAGGAGATGGTTGCGATAAAGTCACCTTCCTTCGGTGAGGATGAGGTGTGCGGACATATATGCGGCTGGTTGACAGCAAAAGGCATCATATACAGAAGAGCCGGCAACAACATCATCGCAAGGCTGTCCGAACAGGAGACATACCGGGCATTCCCGGCATCTGCCTTTGACAGGACGCTGATGCTCTGCGCACATATAGATACGGTCGCAGCCAGCGAAGATTATTCGTTCGACCCGTACAGACCTGACTATGAGAAGGCAGCCGAAAGTGTGCGAAGCAGATTTGCAGGGATGCAGGAAGTGACTGCCGATGATATTGTGGCGGGACTGGGAAGCAATGATGACGGGGCTTCCGTCGTCAGTATGATCGCTGTGTTCAGATATTTCATGGAGAGATTTCTCGACCCGTCCTCCGGCCTCGCTCGAAATGACAAGAAAGGAATGCGGGATATTCTGCTGGTGCTTTCATGCGAAGAGGAACGTTCCGGAGTGAACGGGATGACCGGTCTGTGGCAGGAAATAAAGGACAGTGTCGATCATGCCATTGTGGGAGAGCCTACAGGAATGAGGGCCGCCACTTCGGAAAGAGGCCTGCTGGTCATCGACGCCACTGCCCACGGAGTCAGCGGACACGCGGCAAGAAACGAGGGGGTCAATGCGATAGACATCGCAATGGATGACATACAGGCACTTAAGGCCCACGACTTTGCAAGAATATCTCCGGGAATGGGGAAGGTCAATCTGAATGTGACACAGATAAATGCAGGAACCGCTCATAATGTAATCCCGGACATCTGCACATTCGTCATAGACATCCGCCCTACCGAGAAATACAGCAACGAGGAGATACTGGCCGAACTTCAGGGAATCTGTCGGAGCGAACTGAAGCCGCGCAACCTGAGCAACCGTTCCAGTGCGACCCATGAAGGTTCGCCGCTGCCGGAAGCCGCAAGGACACTCGGCATAGAAACATTCTCATCCCCTACCACCTCCGACTGGATGAGGATAACCTGCGATGCGATAAAGATGGGACCTGGGGAATCATCCCGCTCACACAAGAAAGACGAATTCGTCTTCATAAAGGAAATAGAAGATGGCATCAGGACATATATTGAATTTATAAATAAACTATAAAGATCTCTCGGCTTCAATCGAGATGACAATGACAGATTATGAGTACACTTTGGAGCAAAGGCACACAGGCTACAGACCTTGTAGAAGATTTTACAGTGGGAAATGACAGGATTCTGGATATGCGTCTGGCAAGATATGACGTACAGGGGTCTATGGCACATATCAGGATGCTTGAGTCCATCGGTCTGCTGACAGCAGAGGAACTGGAGACCCTCACTGCCGGCCTGCAGCAGATACTGACGGAAATAGAGGACGGCACCTTCGTTCTTGAAGACGATGTGGAGGACATACATTCCCAGGTAGAACTCCTGCTCACACGCCGTCTCGGAGACATAGGAAAGAAGATTCATTCGGGCCGCTCACGCAACGACCAGGTGCTCGTGGATGTGAAACTTTTCCTCAAAGACGAGACCTTGAAACTCAGGGAAGAGGTTCTCGCGCTTTTCGCCACACTCCAGAGTCTCAGCGAAAAGCACAGGAATGTGCTTCTGCCGGGATACACCCACGGTCAGGTGGCCATGCCGTCATCTTTCGGACTATGGTTCGGAGCATACGCCGAAGCGCTTGCCGACGACATGCACATGCTCAGAGGTGCATACAAGGTCACTGACAACAACCCTCTCGGCTCTGCTGCCGGTTATGGCAGTTCATTCCCTCTCGACAGGCAGATGACCACAGACCTTCTCGGCTTCGGAAATCTGGACTACAATGTGGTGGCGGCCCAACTCAGCAGAGGGAAATCGGAACGGGCGGTGGCCTCTGCCATGGGAGCGATAGCGTTGACTCTCAATAAGTTCGCCTCGGACTGCTGCATGTATATGAGTCCGAACTACGGGTTCATCAGATTCCCGGACGAACTCACTACTGGATCCAGCATCATGCCTCATAAGAAGAACCCAGATGTTTGGGAGATCATGCGCGGAAAATGCAATATGGTCATGTCCACAGAAGGAACCATCAGCATGATGTGCAGCAATATGCCTCATGGATATCACCGTGATTTCCAGCTCCTAAAGGATGTGCTCTTCCCTGCTCTCGAACTCATGCATGACTGCCTTCATATGGCCGATTATATGCTCCAGCATATCACGGTAAAGGAAAACATACTTGATGCCCCTATATATGAATATCTCTTCACAGTGGAAGAGGTAAACCGCAGGACGCTCGAAGGGATGCCGTTCCGCGACGCCTACAAGTCTGTAGGAATAGAGGTGAACGAAGGGCGTTTCCGATATCAGGGCACTGAGAATAAGACAAACGGCCAACTTACGCCGGCCGATCTTAAGCACACTTCAATTGGAAGCCTCGGCAATCTATGCACCACTCAGATATGCCATAAAATGGAAAAGGCTGCGGAATTCTAATCCTCAGTATCTTCTACGATATCCTGCTCTTCCATGCCTATCACCGGCGGAAGGGCTTTTTTCTTATTCTGAGGCACTCCATAACTTATAAGTTTGTTGGCAGCCACGACAATGCTCTGTCCTCTTTCGCGTATCTTACGGTCACAGGCATCGTACTGTTCCAGAGCCTCATTGAGTTTCTTACCCATCTTCGCATGGGCGGTGCAGAAGTCAGACACACGGGCCAAGACGGTTTCTGCCGCCGCTATGATCTGCTGCTGGTTTGCAACCTGCTCGTGACTGGTCCATGCTATATTTATCATCCGGAGGAACGGCATAAGGGTCTCCTCAGTGGTTATGAGCACACCCTGGGCATAGGCGTCATGCCAGAGGTTCCTGTCCGCCTCGTATGCAAGTCTGAGAGCAGAATATACAGGAACAAACATTATCACATAATCCAGCATCTTGTGTCCTGGTCTGAGATAACTGCTGTAATCCTTCTTGGAAAGCCTCTTGACCTGCTCCTTCATGGCAGCAAGATTGCGGGCCAGCGCGTCATTCTTAGCCTCTTCATCCTCAGCCGAATAATAGTCATACATGGCTGTCAGGATCACTTTCGAGTCGATGATTATGTCATTCCCGTTCGGGTAATGAAGGATGAAATCCGGACGCATCCTTTTGGCAGTGTCTTCGTTAAGAAGGATGTTGCCGTGCTCATCCCTAAGGGTCTCCTCCTTGTCATAGTCCCTGCCTTCACGCAGGCCTTCTGCTGTAAAGAGATTATCCAGAATGACCTCTCCCCAGTTGCCCTGAGCCTTGTTCCTTCCTTTGAGAGCCTCTGCAAGGTTGTCAGCCTTGTCTCCGATGGAGAGGGTCTGCTCACGGAGATTCTTCACTGCGTTCTCTATATTGACTTTCAGGGTCTGGGATGTCTCCGTGTGGGATTTACGATTCTGCTCGAAGGCCTCCTTCATATCCTTTATATCCTTGTCAAGACCTCCTGCTATATTCTCGAATGTAGCCTTTGCACGCTTGTCGAGTTCCTCCTCACGGGCTTTGAGCACCTTTTCACTTTCGGCAGTCATCTGCGCCTTGAGAGTCTCCATCTGCTGTCCCAGAGCCTTCTGATGGGCCTCCTTAAGTTCGTTGATCGACTTTTCATGACCTTCCTTCATCTCAGCCATAGTCCTCTCATAACTGTCACGCACCAAAGCCACAGCATTTTCCTTATCCTTTCTTACATGATTGAGGGCGATCACGAAAACCACCGTAACCGCCGCCAGCAGCATCAGGGCCGCTATAATAAAAAAAGTACCGTTCATAACGGTACAAATATAATAAACGGAGGGCACATTTCATAACTTAAGTTTCGCTAGTGACAAGATATTTATGAACTGTGAGACTGCGAAAGTCAAGTTCATAAAAAAGCGGAGGTTGTCATGCAACCACCGCATAGTTTTCTACTCTTGGAGAATCTTCATATGGCTGACTCAGAACGATCTCTTCGTAAAGTCTGAATTCGCCGGATGCCAGTTGGGAATATATGGATTCGTCGTCTATTGTGTCATACCAGTTCGTTTCGGGGAGTCGGGTGCAGGCTGAGGAGATGGCCTGCGACGGATCGTTGAGATAATCCTCTATGAAAGTTGTCATGGCGAAAGGTTTTTAAAGGTATTGTACTTTTACTTTTGCCCACCCAAATCAACCACCGTGCCAAATTACAATTTTTGTGATAATTGTTTCAAAAAGGTGGCACACAACGAACTGTCCGCCATGCGATTACAAGATATGCGTGCTCCCCTTTGGCGGCACGCACTTTCTATAACAACCTATAACTCAACAACTTACGCACCACCAAAGCTATTGTAGAGAGAGGTAGCGACGGAGGATGAGGCCTTTGCGGTCGGTCTCAACAATGAACGGAAGAGAGGACAGGTCAAAGGAGTCGAAGAGGCGGGAAGCCAGTGATGAATCTGTGCGGAGGATCTCGTCAACATTGACCATGAAGACTCTGGTATGGCGGAGCAACTTGGCGTAACCGCTGCCAGTCAGATGGGAACCAGACTCACCGCTCAATCTTCCCGTCGCAGGCATCTCTGCCTCTCCGTCCAGCAGCCTGCGGGCAGCAGCCTTCTCAGCGTCACAGATATTGCAACCCTCTGTATAGAATATGATTATATTCCTCTTGCCGCCTATCCTGCTGAGGTTGCGGGAGGTCTGTTTCTCTCCTTTGGATGTCAGCAATGTGCCAGTAACTTTCAGGTCACTGATTCGTGAGCCGGGAGCGGCCTTGTCAAGAAGGTCGTCCATAATCTGGGCAAGCCCTACCACCTTAAGAGAATCATCCTGAGATTTCCAGACCTTGTTATCAGAAAGTATATAGTTGTCTATCAGATAGTTCATTCCCTCCTTCATTCCCTCTCCGGAGCGTGAGGACAGATAATAGAGAAGGTCACCGGCCATCTGGCGGAACATCACGGTGTCACCTTTCGGAAGTGTAGATGAGGCTATCTGGTCAGCCAAAGCCTTCACATCGGCCAGCGAAGGAGTTGCGCCGGCAAATATTCCGTCATACAGGTCAGCCGATTCCTTACTGCCGTAGTCCAACTTCGCCTCATCGAAGATTCCGTGAAGCATCTGCGAGAGGGCAAGCGCATCAAGCCCGCGCCCCTTTATGGTTCCGTCCGGAGTCACAAGATAAAGTCTCGGAGTCTGCAGGACGGCATATTTCCGTTGGAAGTCGGAATCGATTTCAGGGTCCCAGAGGTGGATTATACGGGCACGCGTCTGCGAGACAGCGAAACGTTCCGAGACATATTCCTCCCATTTCGGCCTGTCGTCACCGGTGTAAACTGCATAAAAATCTACAGGAAAAGGTTCCGTGGCCAGCACGTTACCAAGAAGGATGGACTGCATTCGGCACTTTGCACAGTCCGTGTCATAGAAATAGATCACTCTGAAACGGTCCTTCCTGTCAGTTTGCGTGAAGAGGTCCACCTGCTTGCCGTCCAAAGAAGTCATGGACAGTTCCGGAGCCTTGCAACCGATCTGGGACTGACGGTTGAATTCGGCAAAGATCCGCGCTCCGAGCATATCCATATCGTTTCGCATCTGAGCCTTGCCGGGCAGGAACCAGTTGTCATAGACATGAATGGCGACAGCCTCGAATCCCATCACAGGGCTGTCGAGATAGTGGTCATATATGGTCTGAACCACAAAGTCACGGACAAGAGGATCTGTCGTACTTCCGATCAGAAAATCACATTCCGCCTTCTGGACCTCGACTGGTTCATGCTTTATGGCCTCGAAATATTCCGTCAGTTTGCTGTTCAACGCATTGCACACGGCCGTATCCAGTTGTGCCGCATGCCCTACGGTGCTATCCTGCGTCTGATGCACCTGAGCCACACACACACCGCCCCTGCACATAAACATGCAGAGCAGCAATAACTGTATGATGGATTTCCTTACCATATATGTTTTGGAAGCAATGAATTGACTTCGGACACACCTACTATCTCAGAATACACCCGACCTAGGTGATATCCATCAGACCGACAGGCAACTTTTTGCCAGTTTTAGCGCCTGATGGTGCCCGAAATGCGACTTTTACCCATGTTTTTGGCACCGACAGGCAGTTTTGGGGGCTTTTTAGCGTCTGACGGTCTGATCTGGACTAAAGTACGACTCCTTCCGGGACAAAGAGCGAGGTGTCGCCACCGTGCTTGAGGATGTCACGCACAGCTGTCGAAGATATATGCGCGAACTCCTGGGCTGTCGGAATTATGATGGTCTCGATGTCCGGGGCAAGCCTTCGGTTGGCATCCGCTATCGAGCGTTCGGTCTCGAAGTCTATCATGTTGCGTACTCCCCTGACTATGTGGTGTATTCCGAGTTCGCGGCACTTGTCTATAGTCAGGTTGTCGTACTGGATTATGCGTACGCCTTCCAGTCCTTCCGTCGCCTGACGGATGATGTCAATGCGTTTCTCATTCGGAAAGAAGCCTCGCTTGTCTATATTGACTCCCACAGCAACGACCACCTCATCAAACATGGTCAATGCCCTCTTCAGGATATTGAGGTGACCTGCCGTAAACGGATCGAACGACCCTGGAAACATTGCTATCCTTTTCATAATCAACAACTTACGTTTTGAAACCTGCGTTCCATGGAGCAGGTCTAAATATATATTACTGCTAATCAGCGCATTACAATTGCCAGTCAATCGGGGTTTTGCCTTGGGAGGCCAGTAGATTGTTCGCCTGCGAGAAATGCCTGCTTCCGAAGAAGGCTCCACGCGCCAGAGGAGACGGGTGTGCAGCCTCAAGCACATGATGACGCGATCGGTCTATGAGGTCCCTCTTGCTGCGGGCGAAATTTCCCCAAAGCATGAAGACCACCCCGTCGGTATTATCCGAAATGCAGTGGATCACAGCATCAGTGAACTCTTCCCAGCCTATCTTGCTATGGGATGCGGCCTCACCGCAACGGACCGTCAGGACCGCATTCAGGAGCAGAACCCCCTGACGCGCCCATTTCTCAAGATTCGGATATCCGCTCATCCTCACACCAAGGTCCGATTCTATCTCCTTGAATATGTTCTTCAAGGAAGGAGGAGCCGGCATGCCCTCAGGCACCGAGAACGAAAGTCCGTGCGCCTGTCCCGGTCCGTGATAGGGGTCCTGACCGAGGATGACCACCTTGACCTGATTCAGCGGCGTCAGGTCGAAAGCCTTGAATATCTGGCTTCCGGGAGGGAATATCCTCTTGCCCTGAGCCTTCTCCTGATGCAGAAAACGCACCAGCGACTCGAAATACGGTTTCCCGAATTCGCCCGCCAGCGCGTCCTTCCAACTGCTATCTATACGTACTTCCATCGTTTGAAATATATGGTATCTATAACTCAATGAGGTTTCAAAGGTAGAGATACATATCAGAATATATATTTGATCACATCACTGATGTTCTTCACATAGACGAAGTCAAGCCCCTTCACATATATTTCCTTTATATCCTCCACATCCTTGCGGTTCTCCTCAGAAATGATGATGGTATGGATTCCCGACCTCTTCGCAGCAAGAATCTTCTCCTTGATTCCGCCCACAGGCAGCACACGACCCCTCAGGGTCATCTCGCCCGTCATGGCAATTCCGCTTTTGACCTTCTGACCGCGGAAGGCCGACACCATCGAACTCACCATGGTGATACCCGCAGACGGTCCGTCCTTAGGCACCGCACCCTCAGGTACATGCACATGGATATCCTTCTCCGCAAACTCCTCATAAGACATTCCGGTGAGTTCCGGATGGGCCTTTATATATTGGTATGCTATGGTTGCGGACTCCTTCATCACATCACCGAGATTTCCGGTCATGGTGAGCATTCCCTTGCCCTTGCTCACAGAACTCTCTATGAAGAGGATTTCGCCTCCCATTGACGTCCAGGCAAGTCCTGTGACCACTCCCGGAGCCTCGTTACCCTTCTGCATATCATGGGAATTGGTCGGCAGACCTAGATATTCCTTCAGGTGGGCAGGCTTGATGCTCTTAGGATACTTCTCATCAAGGGCGATCTTCTTCGCCGTCACGCGTGCCACCTTGGCAATCTGCTTTTCAAGGCCACGAACGCCCGACTCATGGGTATATTCGTCAATGATCTTCTCGATTGCCGCCTTCTCGAACTTTAGCTGCGACTTATCCAGTCCGTGCTCCGACAACTGCTTAGGCACAAGATAGTTCTTCGCAATCTCGTATTTCTCCTCAGCGAGATATCCGCTCACATTGATCATCTCCATACGATCCTTGAGGGCCGGCTGGATGGTCTCGATGTTGTTCGCCGTCGTGATGAAGAGAACGTTCGAGAGATCGTAATCTATATCGAGATAGTTGTCATGGAACGCTGTATTCTGCTCAGGGTCAAGCGCCTCAAGCAGAGCCGAAGACGGATCTCCCTTTATATCCTTTGTCAGTTTATCGACCTCGTCAAGGACAATGACCGGATTGGATGTTCCGGCCCTGTTGATACCGTTCAGGATACGTCCGGGAAGGGCTCCGACATAGGTCTTCCTATGTCCGCGGATCTCTGACTCGTCATGCACCCCACCGAGGGCGATACGCACATATTTCCTTCCGAGTGCCCTTGCGACAGACTTTCCGAGGCTGGTCTTTCCGACGCCCGGAGGACCGTAGAGACAGAGGATCGGAGACTTCATGTCACCCTTGAGCTTGAGCACGGCCAGATACTCGATGATTCTCTCCTTGACCTTTTCAAGGCCGTAGTGGTCCTCGTCCAGCACCTTCTGCGCATGCTTCAGGTCGAGGTTATCCACCGACATGTCACCCCAAGGGAGATCAAGCATGAACTGGATGTAGTTGTACTGGATGCTGTAGTCCGGAGAACTCGGATTATATCTTTCGAGCTTGGCCATCTCCTTCTCAAAGATTTCCTGAACTGCCGGTGCCCAACTCTTCTCCTCTGCCTTTGCACGTAGCTGTGCGAACTCCTCCACATCGTCCATTCCCAGTTCTTCCTGGATGGTCTTGAGCTGATTGTTCAGGTAGTATTCCCTCTGCTGCTGGTCTATCTCTGTCTTGACCTTCTGGTTGATCTCCTGCTTGATCTTCTGGAGTTCCACCTGGGTATCCAAGACAGACAGAAGTTTCATCGCACGGGTCTTCAGGTCTCCGTACTGAAGAAGATCCACCTTATCCATAAAGTTCTCCACCTCGATGGTTGTCGCAATGAAGTTCACAAGGAACTCGAAACTGTCAATGCCCTTGAGCGCACTTGCCGCCTCGCGAGGGACAAATGCTGAAGAACGGATGATCTGGGAAGCCTTCTCCTTGAGAGACTCGGCAATCATCCTTGTCTTGGTGTCATTCTCAGGAACGACATCGTCCTGATAGCGGACACGGCCAAGCATATATGGCTCATAATCAAATATTTCCTCTATCTCGAACCTCTTAAAGCCCTGAAGGATGGCTGTGATTGTCCCATCAGGCATCTCAAGCGTCTTGATGATCTTGGCTACTGTTCCATATGGATACAGATCCTCCTTGCGCGGATCTTCGACAGAAAGGTCATTCTGAGGCACCGCTCCGATGAACGTGTTGCTTCTCTCCGCATCCTCGATCAGGCGGATGGACTTTTCCCTGCCGATGGTTATAGGATATACAGTTCCAGGAAAAAGAACGGCATTACGCAAAGCCAGAATCGGAAGCGAATCCGGAAGCTGTGACTCGTCGATTTTCATGACACCCTCACCCTGCACCACAGGGATGATGCTCACTTCTGCCCCAGCAGGAGCCATCATCTCGTTAAACATATCTTTCATAGTCATATATTCCCTTAAAAGTTACAAATATACAGCAATTATGTCAGAAATACCCTCTGACACGACAAGAGTTCTGCCAAATTGGCAGATTTCCTCTTGAATTCACATACTATAATATATATGGTCAATCACTGTGCCATGCCGACACCCTGTCATGGTACCGTTTTTCAGGTTTCATTTTGCACGGCAGAGAGTAAGAACACATATTTCACTGACATATAGCGAATTAGGCTGAAAGACCTGCGCCACATGCCGCAGGTCTGACTTTTAAATCAAAAAAATGAAGATTGTGTTTGGTTTATTAAAAAATTAGGAGTAATTTTGCGGGCTAAATCGCTAATAGTAATTTGATTTAAAAGAATAAGAGTTATGACAAAGGCAGAAATTGTAAATGAAGTTGCTAAGTCTACAGGTATTGAGAAGGCAACTGTGCAGATCGTTGTAGAATCATTCATGGAGAGTGTAAAGGGCTCTCTCGCAAAGGGTAACCCTGTTTACCTCCGCGGCTTCGGCAGCTTCATCATCAAGCATCGTGCTGAGAAGGCGGCTAGAAACATCACAAAGAACACCACTATGACAATTCCGGCTCACAACATTCCGGCATTCAAGCCAGCTAAGGTGTTCATGACAGAGGTGAAATAATTTATCAGTATTACCATATTTTAAAAACCTTATTGTTATGCCAAACGGAAAGAAGCATAAGAGGCATAAGATGGCAACGCACAAGCGCAAGAAGCGCCTGCGTAAGAACAGGCACAAGAAGAGAAAGTAATTTTCTCGCAGTGTCTGCCATTTTAGCAGTCTGCTAA
>CAZMNZ010000013.1:0-25625 GCA_964567765.1 uncultured Muribaculaceae bacterium | reverse complement strand
CCGCCTCCTTGGGATCAAAGCACGAAGTTCATTGAAAATCTGAAACAGAAGAAAAAGCGGAACGACCGGTTGCCGCCGGCCGTTCCTGAAGTGTCGAGGGGAGAAATGCACGGCCTTTCAGCCGAGATCACTTATCAGAATTTCAGTATGCCCAAAATACATGAATGCTGTAGGTGATCATCACAACAGAGTCATTGATAAAGTGCTTGTCAGACCTTATCTTGACAACAAGTTTGGGACAGCAGATCTCTATCGAAATCTTAAGTCTTTTGAGATATACCTTGAAAATCATTAAATAAGAATTGGTGAATAAGGTGGCAAGGAAATCTTAGAAATAAGAGTACGCCCCCGACAGATGCGATTAGGTTAGAAAAAGGTGTCCCATTTGGGCTGAGACACCTTGTTAATCACCAATCCTACCACGAGTGGTAATGATTTCTGCTGCAAAGGTAAGCATAAAAACCGATTCTCCAAATTTTTCTTCTGTTTTTAATTTGCTGATTTTCAGCATTATATATAGTGTGTATATAAAGTTATATAATTAATATATATTATATATATAATAATATACTCAGGGAGGCCTGACCGCCTCCTTGGGATCCAAGATATGCGAAACGTCGCGCTAACTATGTATAAAATAGACTTAGCGCGAGATAATAACACTAAAACGTCGCGCTAACTATAAAAATTCGTATATTTGCAGCAAAGAATATATGTTATGCAGATAGTTGGAAGAAATAAGGAAGTTGCTGAGCTGGAACATATTACAAATTCCGGTGTAGCAGAATTTGCTGTAGTTTATGGCAGACGTAGAGTTGGCAAGACATTTCTTGTGAACGAATTTTACGAGAATGATTTTACATTCAAGGTAACAGGACTTGCCAAAAAGGACAAGAAACTCCAGCTTAAGAATTTTGCCGAGGCCTTGACACAGTATGGTAAGGCAGCATATCCGATTCCATCCACATGGGCAGAAGCATTCGCGAGTCTCAGATTTCTGTTGGAAAACAGGAAGAATGAAGGACGTCATGTAGTCTTTATAGATGAACTGCCTTGGATGGATACGCCAAAGAGCAATCTTTTGCCGGCATTGGAGCATTTCTGGAATGATTGGGGATGTGCTCAGAGTAATCTTCTTTTCATAGTATGTGGTTCAGCCACATCGTGGATTACCAGAAAACTCATCAGGAATAAGGGAGGACTTCATAATCGCTTGACGAGGAAGATATATATACGTCCGTTCAATCTGTTTGAAACCAAAGAATATTTCAAATACAGAAAACTGGATATATCCGATAAGGATATTCTAGAATGCTATATGATCATGGGTGGAATACCTTATTATCTCAGTATGCTGGAGCGAGGTAAAAGTCTTGCACAGAATATTGATGAGATGTTTTTCCGACGTAAGGGAAAGCTGGATGGTGAGTTTGAGAATCTATATGCTTCCCTTTTTGATAAGAGTGAACAATATATAAAGGTAGTAACAGCATTAAGCAAGAAGAACAAGGGACTTACGCGCGAAGAGATTATAAATGCCACAGGTATGTCGGACGGGGGAGCCCTGTCAGAAATATTATCTGACCTTGACAACTGTGACCTCATACGTCGTTATCAAGGGTTTGGTAAAAATGAGAGAGGGGCTTTGTATCAGCTGACGGATTTTTATACTTTCTTTTATTTCAAGTTCATAAAGAAATTCGGTACATCGGAAAAGCCTTTCTGGGCATATCAGATAAGTACACCGGTTCATTCTGCTTGGAGCGGATATGCTTTTGAACAATTGTGCCAGTATCACTATAATCAGATTGAGAAGAGTCTTGGAATCAACGGAATTTTGACTAAGGTCGCAGCCTGGTCAGCAAAGCCGGATGACTCTCAGAATCCTCCGTTGAAAGGTGCACAGATAGATCTGATAATAAGCCGTTCGGATCATATCGTAAATGTTTGCGAAATGAAGTTTGCCGATGAGGAGTTTTCAGTGACATCCAGATATCGGGAAGAAATCAATAATAAGATCCAGCGGTTTCGTAGTGACTGCAAGATCCGCTATCCTATTCATCCGGTACTTGTAACTACCTATGGGCTGAAACATAACGAACATAGCGATATCTTTCAGAACGTCGTAGTTCAGAAAGATTTGTTTGCGGAGAATTGAAAAAGGTTATGAAAAGAGTTTTATTGGGAATAATATGCTTCGGGGCACTTGTGGTGGGATGTCAGGAGAAACCGGATCCGGTGGAGGAGCCGGTTGCGGGACCGGAACTTGTGTCAAGCGACCCGGCGGACGGAGCGAAGGGAGTGGCTTATGGCGACCTGACAATGAAGCTGACTTTCGATTCCAGCGTGATGTGCCCCACAGCCAAGAGGGAGAGCATCACGGTGGATAACGGAGCAGAGATTGTCGTCATCGAGCCGTATGCCAAAGTGATCACCATGGAGCTGACCGGTCTGCAGCCTATGACTTCATATAAGGTGACATTCCCGGAGGGGACGGTGATAGGATACAAGGAGAACGAAGCCGATGCCTTCAGCATTTCATTTACCACCATGGAACAGTTGGCGGAGCCGGAACCGAAGCCGGCGACCGTGCTTGATCCGGTCAAAAGCCTTGTAAATCCTAATGCCTCCCAGCAGGCGAAGAAAGTATATGAATTCCTTCTCCAGCAGAGCGGAAGCAAGATTCTTTCGGGTGTCCAGTCGAACCATTCCAACAGGAACGACATGGTGGATCTTGTTTATGAGACCACAGGGAAGCACCCCGCACTTGCAGGATATGATTTCCTGTTCCTGCATTTCTCGCCGACCCCTGCCAGCTGGAGCTGGGTGCAGGACTACAATGACATCTCTGCTCAGAAGGAGCAGTGGGCCGCAAACGGACTTGTCAACTATATGTGGCACTGGAATGTGCCGAATAGCGAGGCTGACTGGAAAAACGGAGTTGACAACTACAATTTCGACGGTTATGACTTCTACACGAGCAAGACCACTTTCGACATAAATGCGGCCCTGACCGAGGGAACCTGGCAGAACGAATTCATAATGAAGGACATAGAAGAGGTTGCCGGCTATCTTCAGCTGCTGGAGGACGAGAATATTCCTGTCATCTGGCGTCCTCTTCATGAGGCAGCGGGAAACTACAACCTCTACAGTTCCAACGGTGCATGGTTCTGGTGGGGCAAAGGGGGCGCCGAGCCGTGCAAGAAACTCTGGAAGCTGCTCTATGACCAGCTCGTGAATGTTCATGGTCTCGACAACCTTATATGGGTGTGGACGGTCGATGTCACACAGGGAGTCGAGGATCAGTATCTCGACTGGTATCCGGGAAACGACTATGTAGATGTCGTAGGAGTTGATATATATGAGGATAATACCAATGCAAAAGAGCGTCAGTATCAGGCTCTGGTGGATATGACCGAAGGGAAGAAACTGGTCACTGTCAGCGAGTGCGGAAATATCCCGGATCCGACAGCAAGCCATGATGTCGGCCACAAATGGTCATGGTTCATGGTCTGGTCAAGTTCCGATTCCGCCGGAAATCCGAGCCTCTACAACGACAACTGGAAGCTGAATACAAATGCATATTGGACTCAGGTGATGACAAATCCGTATGTCCTGACCCGCGAGGCTATGCCGTCATTGAAATGATTTGTAAAATTATGAGAAGAAATATCCTATATATCCTTTCATCCATCCTGATGGTAATGTCCTGCTGTTCGGAGACCGCAGGACTGGAATTTGTGGAACTGTCCCTTGACAGGACCGCCCTGACATTTACATCCGGCTCAGGAGAACAGACCTTCACAGCCACGGCTTCGGAGCAGCTTTATCTTGTGCCCGGGGACGGCTGGCTCACAGTGAGGAAGGGTTCAAAGAACGGGAACAGCACCGAGGTTATAGTGACGGTAGAGGAGAACACCGTGGCTCAGGAACGCTCCACAAGGATTTCCGTGGTGGCGGGAGAGGAGAAATTATATGTTGAAGTGACCCAGGAGGCGGGCGAGGCCGTGACCGGAGGCGATCAGGCAGGAGGTGACGATGTGGTCGTGACCCCGGAGGTCAGTGACAATGCCGCATGGCAGATGGCTGCACATCTGGGTATAGGCTGGAATATGGGCAACCATTTCGATGCCCACAACAACGGAGTGTCTGGCGAAACCGTCTGGGGAAATCCGAAGGCGACGCAGGCGACTTTCGACAAGGTCAAGGCTGCCGGTTTCAGCACGGTGCGCATCCCGGTCACATGGATGGGCCATATCGGAGAAGCGCCTGATTATAAGATAGAAGATGCATGGCTTGACAGAGTGGCCGAGATCGTAGGCTATGCTGAAAAAGCCGGACTTAACGCCATTGTGAACATGCACCACGATGGGGCCGACAGCAAATATTGGCTCAATATCAAGGCGGCGGCTTCCAGCGAAACCTCCCACAGACAGATAATGGAACAGATTGCCGCAATGTGGACTCAGATAGCCCTGAAGTTAGCCGACAAGGGAGACTTCCTGATTTTCGAGGCTTTCAACGAGATTCATGACGGCAGCTGGGGTTGGGGAACCAACAGGACCGATGGCGGAAAGCAATATGCCTGTCTGAACGAATGGAACCAGACCTTTGTCGATGCTGTCCGCGCGACCGGAGGAAATAATGCCACCCGTATCCTCGGAGTTCCTGCCTACTGCACGAATGTGGATATCGCAATCGAATCTTTTGTCCTTCCGGAAGACAGCGCGAAGGATCGTCTGATGATGTCCGTGCATTGCTATGACCCTTATGACTACACCCTGCCTGCAAACAAGTCGGAGTGGGGACACACGGCCGATCCTGCAAAGAAGGTGGCCGGGGACAATGAGGCTGAGTTGAGAAAGGTATTCGGGAAGATATATTCCAACTTCATTTCGAAAGGAATTCCGGTATATATGGGCGAATTCGGCTGCGTGAACCGCGCCACGACACGCGAGCAGGCCTTCCAGCAGTATTACCTTAAATATTATGCAAAACTGGCCAAGACCTATGGCGTTCCGTCCATAATTTGGGACAACGGAGCAAAAGGAGCGGGAAATGAAAAGCATGCCTTCATAGACCACGGCACCGGAGAATACTGCTCTTCTGAAGCAGAGGCTGCAATCAAGGTCATGGTCGGATCATATTCCGACGACCTGACTCTCGATGATGTCTATGACAATGCACCAAGGTAAACTCATTAATAACATAGTTCCGGAGGAAGGTGAAACTTCCTCCGGGATCCATACGATCTGATTAAAACTTACAGAAATGAACACACCTAAGCCGATAACCCTGATCGCTGCGATCTGTCTGGCAGCGTTCTCCGGTTGCCAGAAACAGGCAAAGACCCCTGCGGAAAATCTTCTGGACCGTCTAGCCGGTCTCGTGGAACAGGGAAAGATAATGTACGGCCACCAGGACGACCTGATGTACGGCCACTCTTGGAAACTCGCGGATGATGCCACGGAATATGTGCAGTCTGACGTATATGCCACATGTGGCCGTTATCCTGCCGTCTATGGTCTGGACCTCGGCGGCATCGAGATGGACTGGCCGGCAAACCTGGACAAGAACCGTTTCGACCATATGCGTGCTTCGATTGTCGCTCATCATGAGAGAGGCGGCATCGTGACCCTGTCATGGCACCCGCGCAATCCTCTGACAGGAGGTGACGCCTGGGATGTGTCTTCTGACCAGGTGGTCGCATCAATCCTTCCGGGAGGCGAGAAGCATGAGTATTTCATGACATGGCTCTGCAAGGCGGCTGATTTCATGGAGTCGGTAAAGACCGCCGACGGCACTCCGGTCCCTCTGATCTGGCGCCCTTGGCATGAGCACACCGGAAGCTGGTTCTGGTGGGGACAGAAACTCTGCACCACAGAGCAGTACAAGGCTCTCTGGAAGATGACATATGACTATATGATGAACGAGCGCGGACTGACCAATCTGGTGTGGTCGTATTCTCCGGGTGCCGGCGAACTTTCTTCTCCGGATGTCTATGGTGAAAGATATCCTGGCGATGAAATCATTGATATGGTGGGCTTTGACTGCTATTTCTACAGCACCAGGGAAGACTATACCAATCAGATGAAGAACGCGCTTGACATCACTGTCGCATTTGCAAAGGAGCACGGCAAGATCCCGGCAGTGACCGAGACCGGATATGAGGGCATAAAAGACCCTAAGTGGTGGACTGAGGTGCTTTATGAGGTGCTGAAGGACTATCCTGTGTCCTATGTCCTGACATGGAGAAACGCCTGCGACGACCACATGCAGCACCACTACTATGCTCCGTTCTCTGGTCAGCAGTCCGCCGACGACTTCTGCACCTTCGCTGCACTGGAAGATATAGTCATGCTGTAAAGATCCTTCGCTGACGCTCAGGATGACATCCTGAATATTTCCTATGTCATATGATTCCATAATGCTTAGCGGCAAGCCGATGACGAGCGAATCTCCCCCCCCTGTCATTCCGAGCAAGCAAAGCGAGTCGAGGAATCCATAATATGGAAGATCATCCGATGTTATGCAGACATAGACCGTCAGGCGCTGTTTTCGCCTGAACTCTGCCTGTCGGTCCCCGAAAACTGGCAAAACAAGCATTTTTGACCACCATCAGGCGCTAAATCAGTCAAAACTCTGCCTGTCGGTGTCAAAGATTAATCAGAAACAAAAACCGATAAGATATGAATTACGAAGAGAGACTGGAGTGGCTGAAGTCCCGGCACGAGGCCCTCATCACAAGAAAGAACGAGCCCATAGAAGGAAACGGTGTCTATGAACGCTACGTCAATCCTGTTCTGACCGGCGCACACGCCCCTCTTTTCTGGCGTTACGACCTGAACAAGGAGACCAATCCATATCTGATGGAGCGCTTCGAGGTGCACGCCGCCTTCAACTCTGGAGCGATAAAGTGGAACGGAAAATATATCCTCGTCGTGCGTGTCGAGGGTGCCGACCGTAAATCCTTCTTCGCTGTGGCCGAGAGCCCGAACGGAGTGGACAACTTCCGATTCTGGGACCGTCCGATCACCATGCCGGAGTATGGCGAGCCGGCAACCAACGTATATGACATGCGTCTGACCGCTCATGAGGACGGCTGGATATACGGAATATTCTGCGTCGAGCGCAAGGACCCGTCTGCAGCACCGGGAGACCTGTCTTCCGCAGTGGCGGCAGCCGGAGTAGCCCGCACCAGGGATCTTGTGAACTGGGAGCGTCTTCCTGACATGGAGTCCGCTTCACAGCAGCGCAACGTGGTGCTTCACCCTGAGTTCGTGGACGGCAAATATGCCCTCTACACACGCCCGCAGGACGGATTCATCGATGCAGGAAACGGCGGCGGAATCGGCTGGGCCCTTGTGGACAGCATGGAGCATGTGGTCATCACCGAGGAGAAGATCATCAACCACCGCTTCTACCACACCATCAAGGAATGCAAGAACGGCGAAGGCCCGCATCCGATAAAGACCGACAGGGGCTGGCTGCATCTGGCCCACGGAGTCCGCGGCTGTGCCTCAGGTCTGAGGTATGTGTTATATATGTATATGACATCCCTCGAAGATCCTTCGAAGGTGATTGCTGAGCCGGCCGGCTTCTTCATGGCTCCGGAGGGCTGGGAATATATAGGTGACGTGATGAACGTCCTCTTCACCAACGGCTGGATTGCTGACGAGGACGGCAAGGTGTTCATCTACTATGCTTCAAGCGACACCCGCATGCATGTGGCCACATCGACAGTGGACCGCCTTGTGGACTACTGCTTGAACACAGAACCCGACGCCTTCACCACCGGCGAAACCGTCAGACGCCTCAACCGCCTGATAGACAGGAATGTTGGTTGCAAATAACCCCTCTGTTGCACAGCCGTTTAACAAAATAGACCTGCGGCGCCGGGCGCAGGTCTGCCCATCCGGTCAGCCTGCTAGCCTACCCGCCTGCCTGATCTGCCGGTTGACAACGCCCCGGCTTGTTCCTCCGTTATCCCTGTTCACCTTAACCCCTTATCCCCGGTTAGTCGGGAATCCATAAACCAAAGAAAACCACTTATCAATGACCCTGAAAGAAAAAATCGGCTACGGCTTCGGCGACATGTCCTCGTCGATGTTCTGGAAACTCTTTTCCTACTTCCTCCCGTTCTTCTATTCCAACGTCTTCGGTCTGAGTCTGGCCGACGCCGGAGTACTCATGCTCGTGACCCGTATCTGGGATGCCGTCTCTGACCCGATGATGGGAATCATAGCGGACCGCACCAAGACCCGCTGGGGCAAGTACCGCCCTTATCTCCTGTTCTTCGCCCTGCCTTTCGCAGCATGCGGAGTCCTTCTCTTCACGACACCGGAGAACGGCAAGACCGTCTGGGCCTATGTGACCTATATCCTGATGATGACCGTATATACCGGAATCAATGTCCCTTACGGCTCGCTCCTGAACGTGATGACGGCGGACTCTGACGAGAAGTCGGTCCTCTCTTCATACAGAATGTTCTTCGCATACGGCGGAAGTTTCATCGCCCTCTTCGCCTGGGAGCCTCTCTGCAACATGTTCGACAAGACCCGCGTGGCTGTCGAGGGAGCAGGCGGACTGGCATCCATCTCCACCAACCCGGCTGCATGGCAGAATGCGATGATAGTGATCGCCTCGTTCTGTCTTGTCCTCTTCATCCTCTGCTTCCTTCTCACCAAGGAGCACGTGAAGAGCGAATCCACCGTGTCAGTGGGAACCGACCTCAAACTCCTTCTGAAGAACAGGCCTTGGTGGCTGCTGATCGGTGCTGCCCTTGCATCTAATCTCTTCAACACCGTCCGTGGAACCACCACTGCATATTTCTTTGCGGACTATATCGTCAAGGCCGTGGAGATGGCGCCACAGTGGGCCTTCCTCGTGTCTGCCGGCATATTCCTTTCCATAGGTGAAATCGCAAACATGGTCGGAGTCGTCCTGGCCGTCCCTATGTCCAAGCACCTTGGCAAGAAGAGCACATATATGCTTTCCATGGCTGCCCTTGTGGGCCTCAGCATCCTGTTCTTCTTCCTTCCTGCAACCACAGGCGGCTACTGGGCGATGCTCGCCTTCCAGCTTGTGATCTCCGTGTTCACCGGAGTGATCTCGCCGCTTGTATGGAGCATGTATGCCGATGTGGCTGACTGGTCCGAACTCAAGGACGGAACTGCTTCCACCGGTCTTATCTTCTCCTCAGCATCCATGGCTCAGAAGTTCGGAGGCGCCTTCGGTGGATCTGCCGTGATGTGGATGCTTGCCGCCTTCGGATACAGCACGGTTGCCGGAGCAGTCCAGACTGAGACCGCCATCCTCGGCCTGCGCATCCTGATGAGTTGGGTTCCTGCAGCGGTAGCCGCCCTCTCCATCCTGGTGGTGTGGTTCTACCCGCTCACCAAGAAGAAGATGGAAGGCGTACAGGCTGAACTCGCCGTCCGTCGCGCCGCCTAACCCTGCGGTGGGCTCCCGGCCCCCACGCCCCGGCCCCACGCCCGGCCCCACGCCCGGCCCCACGCCCCGGCCCCGCGCCCGGCCCCGCCCGAACCCAGCGCCGCCTAACCCCCTGGCTCTCAGCACCTTGCCCAAAGTGCGTGCTCCCCTTTGACGGCACGCATATTCCATAACCTTTTGATTGATAACCTTTTATCTGCCACCGTTTTTATGACACGACGACTATTGACTCTGTGCATCCTGGCTGCGGCGACTCTGCTCGCATCCTGCACAACCGCTCCAAAAGTGGAACGCCTCCATGTGGAAGGCACAGCCCTGATGAACGAATCGGGCGACACGGTTGAACTTAAAGGAATGAGTTTCGGCTGGAACTGTCTCTGGCCACGATTCTATAATGCCGATGCTGTCCGCCATGTGGTTCAGGACTGGGAAGCGGAGATTGTCCGTGCTGCAATAGGCGTCGAACTCCGTGCCGGCGAGAATCAGGCGAAGTGCTATCTCGACGATCCCGATTTCGGAAAGCAGTGCGCCTGTACCATAGTCGATGCTGCAATCGCCAACGGAGTATATGTTCTGGTGGACTGGCACGCCCATGGTCTGCACACAGATGCGGCAGTAGAATTCTTTACATATATGGCGGACCGCTACAAGGGTGTTCCGAACGTGATATATGAGATATGGAACGAGCCTGCATACAAGGACCATGTAAATCATATTGACTATACCTGGGCTGAGATCAAGGAGTATTCGGAAACTGTAATTGCCGCCATCCGCGCCGTCGAGAAGGATGCCGTGATCGTGGTCGGCACACCTCGCTGGTCACAGAATGTGGATGATGCAGCGAATGATCCGATCACCGGTTATGACAACCTGATGTACACCCTTCATTTTTATGCCGGTACCCATAAGGAGTGGCTCCGCGAGAAGGGTGACTATGCGATGAGCAAGGGACTGGCTCTCTTCGTGACCGAGTGCGGAGGAATGAATGCCGACGGTCAGGGATCTATAGATGTAGAGTCAACCGAGGCCTGGATCGACTGGATGGACGACAACGACATCAGTTATCTCTTCTGGTCGATTTCCGACAAGGAGGAAACATGCTCCATGCTTTACCCGTCGGCTCTGTCCGAAGGACCGTGGGCTGACGCTGACATCAGTCAGTGGGGACAATTCGTGAAGGAACATCTGTAGGGTGGTGTCTATGGACTACACACCAGCACTGACAGTAACTTGGTTTTGACCGCTGTGGCGCTTTTTGTCGGTTATATGACACGGTGGTTCTCAATTTCCAACGTTTTGAACGAAAAGTTTCACCACTGTGACATTTTTCAATAATTTTGTGATACAGATGGTCACCTAAAATCACCGTCAGGCAGAAAAAAGCCGTAAACTCTGCCTGTCGGTCCCAAAAATCATACAAAATGAACCATTTTACCCACCGTCAGGCAGAGAATCGGTCAAAACTCAGCCTGTCGGTACAAATAAAGGATTAACAAATGAAGAAAACTCTATTATCGTTGGTGTCGTTAATGGTCGCAGTCCTGGCCATGGCACAGGTGCGCGTGGCCACACCGGACACTGAACTGATCCTCAAGGCAGAACCGGGTCAGGAACTCCAGATCGTATATTTCGGAAACAGACTCAGCGATTCTGATGTTGCGAATCTGCAGGCGGCAGGTGCGGCAAACCATAACGCCTATCCGCCATACGGCATATGGTGCGCATCGGAGGCTGCCCTCGGCGTCACCCATGCGGACGGGAATATGTCCACCGTGCTGAAGGTCGAGGGAATCCAGACTGCGGAGGAACCGACTGCCAAGGTGACAAGAGTCCGTCTGAAGGACACCGTATATCCGTTCTATGTCACAGTGTGCTACCGCGCATACCAGGATGTCGATATGATAGAGACCTGGACCGAGATCGAGAACCTGGAGAAGAAGCCGGTGAAGCTGACCCGTTTCGATTCGGGCTACCTTCCTATCCGCGTCGGTGATGTGTGGATCAGCCATCTCCACGGCACATGGGCCAACGAAAGCCGCCTGACCCAGCAGCCTCTTGAGCGCGGCATGCTCACGGTAAAGAACAAGGACGGAGTCCGCAATGCCCACACAGACCATGCGGAAGTCATGTTCTCCCTCGACGGCAAACCGCAGGAGAACTCCGGCCGTGTGATCGGCGCAGCCCTCTGCTACAGCGGAAACTACGAACTGCGCATCGACACCCGCGACACAGACTGGCATCAGTTCTATGCAGGAATCAATCCTGACAACTCGGAATATACCCTCGCTTCCAAGGAGGTCTTCAAGACCCCGGAACTCGCCCTGACATATTCGGACGAAGGTCTGAGCGGTGCCAGCCGCAACTTCCACAGATGGGGCCGCAACTATAAACTGGCCCACGGCAAACAACTCCGCAAGATCCTTCTGAATAGCTGGGAAGGCGTCTATTTCGATATCAACGAGCCGGGCATGGACCAGATGATGGCGGATATAGCCTATATGGGCGGTGAACTCTTCGTCATGGATGACGGCTGGTTCGGCGAGAAATATCCCCGTCTGACCGACAACTGCGCCCTCGGCGACTGGAAGGTGGACAGGAACAAACTGCCGAACGGCATAGGCTGGCTGGTGGAGCGTGCCGACGCCCACGGAATCAGTTTCGGAATATGGATCGAGCCGGAGATGACCAACTCGGTCAGCGAACTCTACGATGCTCATCCTGACTGGGTTATCAAGGCCCCTCAGCGCGATGCGGTGGAAGGCCGTGGCGGTACCCAGCTTGTGCTCGACCTCTCGAACCCTGAGGTTCAGGACTATGTATTCAAGATTGTCGACGACCTGATGACCGAGAATCCTCGCATCGACTACATCAAGTGGGACGCCAACATGTCCATCGTCAACCACGGCTCACAGTATCTCCCGAAGGACAGGCAGAGCCATCTCTACATCGAATACCACCGCGGATTCGCCAAGGTCTGCGACAGGATCCGTGCGAAATATCCGGACCTGACCATCCAGGCATGCGCATCAGGAGGCGGCCGTGCCAACTGGGGCGTGCTTCCTTGGTTTGATGAGTTCTGGGTGAGCGACAATACCGACGCCCTTCAGCGTATCCATATGCAGTGGGGAGTGTCATACTTCTTCCCGGCTGTGGCTATGGCCTCGCATATAAGCGCCACTCCTAACCACACCGTTTTCCGCACCACCTCGTTGAAATATCGCATCGACGTGGCCATGAGCGGCCGTCTCGGAATGGAGATTCAGCCTCGCAACATGACTCAGGAGGAGAGGGATCTCTGCCGCAAGGCCATAGCGGAATATAAGGAAATCCGTCCTGTGGTGCAGCAGGGTGATATATATCGTCTCGTCTCTCCATACGACGGGCACAACATGGCATCACTGATGTATGTCGCTCCGGACAAGGGCGAGGCTGTGTTCTACTGGTGGAAGACCGAGACCTTCTATGACGACCATCTCCCTCGCGTGAAGATGGCCGGTCTCGATCCGGAAAAGACCTACAGGATCCAGGAACTGAACCGCATAGACAATGTGCCTCTCCCATATGAAGGACTGTCGTTCAGCGGAAAGTTCCTGATGGAGACCGGTCTGGAAATTCCTCTCAAGCATAAGGTGGACTATCACAAGCAGGACGACTGGTCCAGCCGCGTGCTTCGCCTCGTGGTACGTTAGCCCCTGATTCTCAGTGATTTAAACATTTTGCCTCGCTGTCCCAGCCATGCGAGGCGATATAGTTAAAAGATTGAAGGACAATAAGATATGCGTCACGCCATGAAACAGACATTCGGATATTTTGATGATGCAAACCGCGAATATGTGATAACCGATCCCAAGACCCCGTGGCCATGGATAAACTATCTCGGCAACGAGGATTTCTTCTCGCTGATCTCCAACACGGCGGGCGGATATACCTTCTGCAAGGACGCCAAGTTCCGCCGCATCACCCGCTACCGCTACAACAATGTCCCTATGGACAACGGCGGCAGATATTTCTATATCAACGACGGCGGCAAGGTTTGGTCTCCCGGCTGGAAGCCTTGCAAGACCCCGCTAGACTTCTACGAGTGCCGTCACGGAATGAGTTACACCCGCATCACCGGTGCAAAGGACGGCATAGAGGCCAGTGTGCTCTTCTTCGTGCCGCTCCACAACTGGGCGGAAGTTCAGAAGGTGACCCTGCGCAACACCTCTGACGCCCAGAAATGCTTCAAACTATTCTCTTTCGCCGAGTGGTGCCTATGGAACGCAGCCACCGATATGGAGAATTTCCAGCGCAACTTCTCCACCGGCGAGGTCGAGGTGGATGGTTCGGTCATATATCATAAGACGGAATATAAGGAGCGCCGCAACCACTATGCATTCTACAGTGTGAACGCTCCCGTGGACGGCTTCGACACCGACAGGGAGACCTTCATAGGCCTGTATAATGACTTCGGCGACCCTCAGCAGGTGCTTGCAGGCACTTCCGGCAACAGCATAGCCCACGGCTGGAGCCCGATAGCCTCGCATTGCATGGAGGTAGAACTTGCACCGGGCGAAAGCAAGGATTATATATTCCTGCTCGGATATGTGGAAAACCCTCAGGAAGAGAAGTTTATGACTGATGACCGGGGCAATCTCGTCTTTGACGTGCCGGGCCTGAAGCATAGCGGCAGTTCGCCTGTCATAAACAAGACTAAGGCCCGCGAACTCATCTCGACCCTTGACACCACAGCCAAGGTGGATGCAGCATTTGCCGAACTCAAGGCCTATTGGGATGCTCTGCTGGACATATATACCGTGAAGAGCCCGGAGGAAAAGTTGGACAGGATGGTCAACATCTGGAATCAGTACCAGTGCATGGTCACATTCAACATGTCACGCTCGGCCTCGTTCTTCGAGAGCGGAATCGGCCGCGGAATGGGCTTCAGGGACTCCAACCAGGACCTTGTTGGCTTCGTGCATCAGATTCCTGAGCGCGCCCGCGAGCGCATCATTGACATCGCCTCCACCCAGTTCCCGGACGGCGGATGCTACCACCAGTACCAGCCTCTGACCAAGCGAGGCAACAACGACATCGGCGGCGGCTTCAACGACGACCCTATGTGGCTGATCTTCGGAACGGTGGCATATATCAAGGAGACGGGTGATTTCGGAATATTGGACGAGCCTGTGCCTTTTGACAACCGGCCTGGTTCGGAGGTGTCCCTGATGGAACATCTGCGCATATCCTTCGACCATGTCGTGAACAATCTCGGACCGCACATGCTGCCTCTCATCGGCCGCGCCGACTGGAACGACTGCCTGAACCTGAACTGCTTCTCATGGGATCCGAACGAATCGTTTCAGACCACGGAAAACAAGACGGAAGGCTCTAAGGCTGAGTCACTTATGATTGCCGGACTGTTCGTTGTCTGCGGGCGTGACTATGCGGAACTCTGCCGTCATCTGGGACATTCCGATGAGGCTTCGCGTGCTTCAAGTCTTGTGGATGACATGGTGGAGGCCGTGAAGAAGCACGGCTGGGACGGCGATTGGTACCTCCGTGCATATGACTATTTCGGCCGCAAGGTTGGCTCGCACGAGAACGAAGAGGGACAGATATTCATCGAGTCACAGGGTTGGTGTTCTATGGCCGGAATCGGTCTGGAAGAGGGAATGGTGACCAGGGCACTGGATTCGGTGAAGGAGCGTCTGGACTGTGAACATGGAATAGTGCTGAACAATCCGGCCTTCACGAGATATTTCGTGGAATATGGCGAAATATCCTCTTACCCTGCCGGTTACAAGGAGAACGCCGGCATATTCTGCCACAACAACCCTTGGGTCATGATAGGCGAGACCGTCATAGGCCGCGGCGACCGTGCATGGGACTATTACAGGAAGATATGTCCGTCATATATAGAAGATTGCGCCCTGCACAAGGTTGAGCCGTATGTATATTCCCAGATGATAGCCGGCAAGGATGCCGCAAGGCCAGGCGAGGCGAAGAACAGTTGGCTCACCGGAACCGCCGCATGGAACTGGTATGCCATCACACAGTATATCCTCGGAGTGAAGCCGGCATACGACGGTCTCTGCATTGATCCGTGCATATGTCCTGACTGGAAGGAATATACTGTCCGCCGCCGCTTCCGCGGTTCCCTCTACGAGATCACAGTCCAGAACCCTTCCGGCGTATGCTGCAGCGTGAAATCCCTTGTGGTTGACGGCGTGGCCCAGGAAGGCAACCTGGTCCCTCACACCCCTGGCGAGCACAAGGTGGTGGTGACTTTGGGATAAGTACTGCTGTGATGTCTTATATCATAGTAGCCTACTTTAACAGGAGTCTTGCTACTTTCTGTAACCACTGTGACACAGATGAACGATTTTATGACACAGTGGTGCCCGAAAAACGACGTTTTAGAAGATTTTGCATACCACTGTGACGAGTTTTGATATTTTCGTGACACAGTGGTTTGATTAAAATAACGCATTTACCCCAACCCGAACAGATTATGAAAAGGTCCGGACTGATATATATGTTTCTGCTGGTGTGCATGGCCGGCGTTATGCTGTCGTGCGCTCCGGTGGAGACACCTTCCGAGAACGACGATCAGATGTCCCAGGCCCCGGCGGATCCGGAACAGCCCGACACCGGGCAGGACCAGGACCCCGACACTGAGCAGGACCATGACCAGGATTCAGACCCTGAGCCGACCCCGGACCTCCCCGCTTTCGAGTCCTCCTACGAAGCCATCCGCAGCATGGGCGTGGGCTGGAATCTGGGGAACACCCTCGATGCAGTCTGGTGGACCGGTGACACTGACGGCCGGGACTGGAAGGCATGGGAGACGGGATGGGGACAGCCGGTCACCGAGCCGGAACTCATGACCATGATGAAGAATGCCGGTTTCGGAGCCATCCGCGTCCCAGTGACCTGGGGAGTCCATATGGATGCAGACGGAAAGGTCTTCGCCGAGTGGATGAACCGCGTGAACGAGATTGTGGACTATGTCCTCAACGCCGGCATGTACTGCATAATCAACATCCACCACGACACTGGGGCCGATCCCGACGCCTGGCTTGTGGCCGATCCGGAAATATACCAGACAGTCAAGGCCCGATACGAAGGCCTGTGGAAGCAGATAGCCGAAAGGTTCAAGTCATATGACCAGCGTCTCCTGTTTGAGTCATATAACGAAATGCTGGACGAAAGCCGCTCATGGTGCTATGCCTCCATGAATCTTGGCTATGATGCCACAGAGGCAGCCAAAGCCTATGACGCCATAAATTCCTATGCCCAGAGTTTTGTGGACGTGGTGCGTGCGACCGGAGGTAACAATGCGGTGAGGAACCTCGTGGTGAACACCTATGGGGCCTGCAACGGTTCGGGCTCTTGGAACCAGCACCTTCCGGATCCGCTCATATATATGAAAAAGCCTGTGGACACAGTTGAGGGCCATCTTCTCTTCCAGGTCCATGCCTATCCTCTGATCGACGACCTTCCTTCCATGGAGGCCGAGGTCTCGGAGATGTTCCGCCTCCTGGACCGGCACCTGGTCTCGCAAGGAGGTCCGGTGATAATAGGCGAGTGGGGCACCTTCAGCGAAAATCCTTCCCTGGAGAATTTCTGCCATTATGCCGACTATTTTGTCCGCAAGGCCAAGGAATATGGAATGAGCACCTTCCACTGGATGAACCTTTCCGACGGATTCTACCGCTCCATCCCGGCCTTCAGCCATCCGGAACTCACCGAGGCCATAGTGAAGGCATATCACGGTGAAGGCTTCACCCCTCAGATTCCGCTTCTTGAGGACTATGATCTGGACTATAAAGTTACCTATCACAATCTCTGGTCCGAGGCTAATCTCCACCCGTCGACCCTCTACCTGTCCGAATACAAGGGTCTGACCTTTGAACTGGCAGCGGCTCCTGAAAGCGGCACCCTCCACGTGAAGGTCTATGGCGAAAGCGACGGCAAGGAGCAGTTCGTCAAATTTGACGGAGCCACTGCCACCGTATATTTCGACGCGTCCTCCCTCGGCATAAAAGTCTCCCGCACCACCCTCCAGTGCACAACAGACAAAGAACTCCAGGTCCAGATCAAGAACGTCTCCCTGATAAAATCAGACGGCACCCTCAACCCCACCATGCCCTCCGTCTTCTGGGGCTGCACAATCGAACTCCTCGTAAACTGATTTTAAAATTTCTGTTATCATCCGGGAATATGCCTGTTTTTCCGGACAAGTCAACCAAATTGTGCGTTTCATCCGGGAAATCCTCCATTTCTCCGGACAGCAAACCTGTTCTGAGAGGGAGAAGGCCTTGCTTATAGATGTTTAACAACCGATTTTTCCCGGAATAAAAGTTTTGATTAACTTTGCGGGAAATTAATACGATATGAACAAGGTTTCGGAAAACCCTTTAAAAAACCGGGAGAGCGGCGATATGCTGCTTGTCATCGTTTCTGCATTGTTTGTCACGGCATATCTGGTGTCAAACATAATGGCCGTAAAGGTCATCGGCATCTTCGATCTTTTCTACTTCGATTCCGGCACGATCACATTCCCGTTCGCGTACATGCTTGGTGATGTCCTCACCGAGATATGGGGCTATAAGACCGCCCGCAAGGTCATAATCCTGACATTCGTGTGCAACCTGCTCATGGTCGTCTGCACCCAGATAGGGGTGTGGCTGCCTTCACCGGACTATCTTGACGCCACGGCAAATGCCTATAATTCCATCTTCAACTACGTGCCGAGGATAGTCGTAGCCTCTCTTGTGGGCTTCCTCTGCGGAGAACTGTCCAACGCATGGCTCATGGAGTGGATCCGCAAGAGATTCGGCGAGAGGAGACTCTGGGTCAGGACCATCGGAAGTTCCGTGATCGGCTATATGCTGGACACCATCCCGTTCGTGCTGATTGCCTTCGCCGGCACACTTCCGACCCGTGACATCCTGCTCATGATAGCCCTGCAATATTTCATGAAACTCGGCATCGAGGCGTTCTTCGGCACTCCGATGGCATACAGCACGATCGCAATGATAAAGAGGAGGAGCAGACTATGAAGGTACTGATAACGGGCACATCGCAGGGCATAGGAAAGGCCATTGCTGAACACTTTTTGTCCAACGGCCATATGGTATATGGAATCGACAGACAGGAGGCAGCCATCTCTCACCCTTCCTATATTCATCATATATGTGATGTTCGGGACTATGACAATTTCCCTGAAATAGAAGGAGTTGAGGTGCTTATAAACAACGCCGGAACCCAGAATGAAGACGATATAGACATCAACCTCAAGGCTCTGATAAGGCTCACAGAGAAGTACGGCGTGCAGCCGAAGATCCGCTCCATCCTGAATATAGGGTCGGCCAGCGGACACTCCGGCTCGGAGTTCCCGGAATATTGTGCCAGCAAGGGTGGCGTGATCGCATACACCAAGAACGTGGCTCTGAGGGTCGCGCCCTATGGCGCCGTCTGCAACAGCCTGGATCCCGGCGGGGTGCTTACCCCTTTGAACGACTGCGTTACCGGCGACCCGGCCCTATGGCAGGAAATCATGCAGCAGACCCCTCTCAAACGCTGGGCAACCCCTGAGGAAATCGCTCAGTGGGCATATTTCCTGACAGTCACGAACCGCTTCTGCACAGGCCAGAGCATAGTGGTCGATGGTGGCGAGTCCATCAACTTCCACTTCGTCTGGCCCGCCTGAGTGCGCGGCACTGTCCGTGAAAATCGCCTTTTCCCCGGATGAAATTCTCAAATTGACCAGTTTGTCCGGAGAAAAGGCGGATTCCCCGGACGAGAGGCATAAATTGCGCTGACTTGTCCGGGAAAACTGGCATATTCCCGGATCATAATGGGGTTACTTCGTTTATGTCGTTCAGTTATTTGCTGAGGAGTTTCTTTACAAGGGTTGAGATCAGGCGTCCCTCTGCCAGACCGGCCAGACGCTTTGTCGCGACACCCATCACCTTTCCCATGTCGGACGGCTGGGTGGCTCCCACCTCTGCGATTATCTTTTCGAGTTCTGCTTCCACTTCCGCCTCGCTGAGTTGCTTAGGAAGATAGACCTCCATCACGGCAGCCTCTGCGAGTTCGTTCTCCGCAAGTTCAGGACGGTCTGCATCAGTGTACTGCTGAGCGCTCTCCTTGCGCTGTTTCACGAGTTTCTGGATGATCTTCACCACATCCTGGTCGCTGACCTCTCCGGTTGCACCTTCTGCCGTCTTGGCCAGCAAGATCGCTGCCTTGATAGCTCTGAGCGAAGCCAGACGCACGGTCTCCTTCGCCTTCATCGCCGACACCATGTCGGACTGTATTCTCTTTTCCAGTTCCATAGTCTTGTTAATTTTATCATAGATGATTTTACCTATAGTGATCGACGGGCAGAGTTTTGGCCGATTTAGCGCCTGACGGTGGTCAAAACCGCTTGTTTTGCCCGTTTTCGGGTACCGACAGGCAGAGTTTTGACTGATTTAGCGCCTGACGGTCTATGCATAGGATATTATCTGTATTTTTCATATTCCGGCATAGCGATACCGGAGATGAAGTCCTTGAATCTCTTATCGTCCTTAGGGCAGATCAGCAGCACGTCGTCCGTGTCCACCACGATGAAGTTCTCCAGTCCGCTGATCGCAACCAGTTTCTTCTTTTCAGGCGAAACCACCATCAGGTTGCGCGCATCCTCCAGCAGCACCTTCTCTGCGTCGAGGGAGTTCTTGAAGCGGTCCTTTCCCGGCATGTAATTATATAGGGACTCCCATGTTCCGATATCTGTCCAGCCGAACTTCACCGGATATATCCACGCCCTGTTGGTCTTCTCCATCACGCCGTAGTCGATCGAGATGTTCATGCAGTCGGTGAATGCCCTAGCGATGAACTCTCCCTCGACCTTTGTGCCGAGAGCCCTGTTCCATCCGGCGAAGAGCCCTGTCACTTCCGGAAGATGTTTTTCCATCTCCTGTCGGATGGTGCTGGCCTTCCATACGAAGATGCCGGCATTCCAGAAGAACTCTCCCGTATCAATGAACACCTGTGCCAGATCCTTGTCGGGCTTCTCCGTAAAGGTCTTCACCGGCACCGGCTTTCCCTGCAGGAACGCCTCGCGTCCTCCGCATGCCTGGACATATCCGTAGTTGGTGTCCGGCCTTGTCGGAACGACTCCCAGCGTCATGAGCACGTCATTCTCAGACACATATTCGAAGGCTTTCGTGATGGTCTCCACAAAGAGGTTCTCATCGTCGATCATATGGTCAGACGGGGTCACGACCATGTGTGCGTCAGGATTCCTCTGAAGAAGGGTGTATGTTGCATATGCGACGCACGGAGCGGTGTTTCTCGCATAAGGCTCAAGAAGAAGATTCTCCTGTGCAAGTTCCGGAATGTTCTCCTGCACGAGGTCGCTGTACTTTTCCGCTGTCACTATCAGAATGTTCTCCTGCGGAACGATTCTGGCAAACCTGTCATAGGTCTGACGGAGGAATGTCCTTCCCGTATTGGTCACATCAAGAAACTGTTTAGGTTTCGCCGCCCTGCTGACCGGCCAGAAACGTGTTCCGGACCCTCCGGCCATGATGACGCAATAGCAGTCGTTTCTGTTCATGGTATATCAGTTTTATTGTTTTCTTTCTAAGTTCTGGCCTCGTTGGCACGTTTCCCCTACCTTTTCGTGCCAGCCCTACATATATAAAGGTATATATGCCTGCGGGAACCATTCGATCCGGTGTCCGTCACCCTCGAAAGTCACCGCCACGACATCGAACATCACCTCGTGACTTCCATATGGCATTCCCTTTCCGCTTCTGAGGAATCTCTGTGCCGCCTGAACTATCCTGCCCTGCTTTTTCCGGTCCACATTCATCTGCGGAGGTGCCTGTATGTTTTCCTGGCGGGCCTTGACCTCTACAAAATGTATTCCAGCCACGTCATATGAGATTATGTCCACCTCAAGATGTCCGCTTCTCCAGTTCCTTTCAAGAATGGTGTGCCCCATTCCGCGGAGCCACTCGCAGGCCAGTTCTTCCCCAAGCTGTCCTAGTTCGCGTCTGTGATTCTTTCCACTCTCCATGCTCCCTCCTCTTTTTTAAGTATTGCCTTTCTTGTCTTGCTGTTTCCGTCTGCAGCAAGAGTATATGACACGATCCTTCTGTCATCCTCTCTGCTGACTCCCTCGACTGTCATGACGGTGTCGGCAAGAATGGACTCGGCGATGGCCAGCGCGCAGCTGTCTTCCTTCTGCAATGTCTCCCATGCCTCCTTATGACTGTCCAGGTACTCCTTCATGCTCAGAGTGTCGCACAAAGCCTTCGCATCGGCCCAGTTCCCTGCCGTCACTGCCCTGCAGAACGCCTCCACCGTCTCCTCCGGTCCCAGCGCCTTCTCATTGCTGCCACCACATCCGGCAATCATCACCAGTCCCATGACTGCTACGTTAATTCTCCAAAATTTTTTTGACATAATATGCAATGTGTTGTCGGTGGAAGGGGAGGATGGATTTTTCAAAACCGTGCCGCCCGCGGCATCGTGAGCGGGAGGGACCCGCTCCGAAGGAGTGGGAGGGATTTAGTTTTGAAAAATCCATCCTCCTCTTCCACTATGTATTATTCAAAAGTTACAATCGTTACTCCCGTTCCACCGAACTGGATGTGCTCATCCCGAACAGAAGCCACCCCAGGAATGGTCCGTATCAACTTCTGCAGTTCGTCGCGCAGCACTCCCGTTCCTTTCCCGTGAATGATACGCACGCTGCCCACTCCGAGCATGACGGCATCGTCCACATATCTGGTGACCTTCTCCACCGCGTCGTTGAGCCTTTCTCCACGCACGTCGATCTCAGTGCTGAAGTTCAGTTTGCGTTCGCTTATCGATGAATCCATCCTCACAGTAGAAACCGGTCTGGAAGTATCCTTGACCGCGCTCTTGAACTCATTGGAGGTGATCCTCTCCACCTTGTCAACCGGCATCTTGCTGGATATGTTCCCGATCGCCACCACCACGGCCTTTGCCGAAACCTTCTGCACCTCTCCCACCATTCCGTTCTCCTTCACGCGCACCTTTTCGCCTGCCTTGAGAGGTGCCGACCTGAAGGCCTCTATCCTCTGCTGCTCTGCAATCTGCTCCCTCTGCTCCTGGGCGGCACGGTCATCCGCCTTCTGAGCCTTGCGCTGCTTCTGTCTTTCCTTGCGCGCATCCAGCTGCCTGATCTTGCGCTCTATATAATCCTCCTTCTCCTTCTGCTCCTGTTCCTTCTTAGCTGCAAGCAGCGACATGAATCCCTGCAACTCCTTGCGCGCCACCTGGGTGGTCTCCTTCTCCGCCTGCGACTCCTTTATGGTCTTGATGGTGTTCTCCACCTGCCTGTTCGCTCCCTTGATGATGGCCTCGGCTTCCTTCTTCGCCTCGTCTAGAATATCCTTCTTCAACTGCTTGATCTGCTGCAGTTCCTTCTGGTATCTGTCGGTTATGTTCTCAAGCGTCTTGTCCGTGTGCTTGATCCTTTCGAGTTTCTCGTCCAGTGCCTTGCGGTTGCGCGCTATCTTGCGGAGATTCCTCTCGATTCCCACGAACTCCTCTCCCGCACGGGCTTCGGCATCCTTGATGATCTGCTCCGGCAGCCCCATCTTGCGGGCTAGTTCAAAGGCGAATGAATTGCCCGGCAGCCCCATCTCCAGTTTGAACATAGGCGCTATGTTCTTCACGTCGAACATCATTGCTCCGTTCACCACTCCCGTCTCTCCGGAAGCATACAGTTTCAGATTGGTGTAGTGCGTGGTGATCACGCCATATGCCCCGCGGCTGTCCAGTTCGCTCAGAATGGCCTCTGCAATGGCCCCTCCGGCAGCCGGCTCCGTGCCCGATCCGAACTCGTCGATCAGCACCAGCGTGCGGTCATCAGCCTTTGCCAGCATGTCCTTCATGTTGACGAGGAAGGAACTGTATGTACTGAGGTCGTTGTCTATGGACTGGTCGTCTCCGATATCCACCATCACCCTGTCGAGCACCAGCATCTCGGATGTCTCGGAAGTCGGAATAAGCATGCCCCACTGGAACATATACTGAAGCAGTCCCACGGTTTTCAGGCATACCGACTTTCCTCCGGCATTCGGTCCTGAGATGAGCAGGATGTGCTTCTGAGGGGTCAGAGTGGCAGTCAACGGCACGATCTCCTTCTTCTCCTTGCGCAGGGTTCTTTCGAGCAGAGGGTGACGTGCCTTGCGCAGGTTCATCTCTCCGTTCTCAGATATGATAGGCATGCCGGCAATGAAGTCCAGGGCCACCTGTGCCTTGGCCATGAGGAAGTCTATCTCTCCGAGATATACCGCCGATTCCAGAAGATCCGGAACATATGGCCTGAGAAAGTCGGTGAATTCGAGAAGTATGCGCATTATCTCGCGCTGCTCGGAGAACTTGAGTTCCTTGATCTGGTTGTCCAGTTCCACCACCTCGGCCGGCTCGATGAACGCCGTCTTTCCCGAAGCGGATTCGTCATATATGAAGCCTGCAATCCTCTTCTTGTTGGCCGCGCTCACCGGAATCAGCATCTTTCCGTCCCTCACGGACACTCCGGCATCACTGTCAACGATGCCTTCCTCCTGGGCCTTCTTAAGAATTGCGTTGATACGGCGTGATATCGCACCTTCCTTGCTGTGGAGTTCCCTTCGGATCTCATACAGTGCGTCGGAAGCCGTGTCCTTGACGTCGCCGTACCTGTCTATGATCGCCTCTATCCTGCGCTGCACTTCAGGGAATCCGAGAATATGCGCGCTCATGCGCTTGAGGTTGGGATATACCTCGTCCTTGACGCTCTCGAAGAAACCGATCACCTTTCTCAAGGTGTCCAGCATTGTCCTGAGTTTTCTGATTGAAATGAGGTCGATTGCCGAAGAACTTCTCTCAAGCGGCTTCAGGAAATCTATGCAGTCGATGAAGCCCCCTGACGGGAAACTGTCCTCGAACATCATGATGAGCCTCATCTCATCGGTCAGGAGCAGGCGCCTGCGTATTTCGGAAGCCTTGTTGGAAAAGACTTCCGTCGCCGTCCTGTCCGCCGCATATGTAGTCGAGCACTTGTCGGAAATGATCCGTCTTATGCGGTCAAATCCGATCTTCTGCTCCAGTCTTGTGTCAATTCTTTCCAAATCTTTCTCCTCTTTTTCTACTCTTCTCCCATCGATTCCGTAAGGAGAAGTTTCAATTCGTTGATGTTCTGAATAGGGGTCACCTTCCCGTCCTTGACGAAGGATATGCGGCCGGTCTCCTCCGAAACCACCACTGCATCCGCATCGCTTTCTTCTGTGATACCGATCGCCGCCTTGTGGCGCATTCCGTAATATGCCGGCAGGTTCTTGTTCTCTGTGATCGGCAGGGTGCAGCGGGCTGCCACTATCCTGTTGCCCGCTATTACGAGGGCGCCGTCGTGAAGAGGTGAGTTCTTGAAGAACAGGTTCATTATCAGACGGCGGTGGATGGCCGCGTCTATGCGGTCTCCCGTGCTTATGACCTCCTCAAGCGGATTCTTATGGGCGATCACTATCAGGGCCCCCGTCTTGTCCTCCGACATTCGTCTGCACGCCTCGGTCAGGTCGTTCACCGCTTCGGAGCCTCCCAGGGCGCCGGTCTTCCTCTTGCCGAGCAGCCTGTTCACGATGGCCCTGCCCTGGGCGCTGTTCATGTACCTGTTGCCCAGACTGATGAGGAACTTCCTGATTTCCGGCTGGAAAATTACGATGAGGGCCAGCACTCCCACGTCCAGCACCATATCCATGATGGCGGTCATGAGCCTCATGTTGAAGGCGGAGACCAGCACCCGGATCACATACAGGGAAACGATCGCCACGAAGATGCTCATGGCCGAAGAGCCTCTGATCCAGCGGAAAATAAAGAATATGATGAGGCCGAGCAGAAGTATGTCCAGAATGTCCGCTATGGACAACTGCAGAAAGCCTAACGCCGCAAGTGTCATATACCTATTATATTATATCCGCGCAAAGATAGTCATTTTCCCTATCATTCAGAATCTTTTCATCGTAATGACGCGAGGCAAAAAGTTATCAACAAAAATTTCTCGTAAATTGTTGAAAATTAAAATAATAATCGTATATTTGCAGCCCGCAAAAATGTGTTGCGGAGCATAAAGTATTTATAATCAATTAATTAAACAAACCAATGCCTGGATTAATTGGAAA
>CAZMNZ010000012.1:0-25685 GCA_964567765.1 uncultured Muribaculaceae bacterium | reverse complement strand
AATAGAATCATGACACTATGCTTTGCCATCCTTCTGACTTTTGTGTCGGGGGGGGCAACGGTATTCGCTCAGAGCGGATACGAGGTGAAAGGAGTAGTTGTTGACAACGTCGGACCGATCATCGGTGCGACTGTTATCGAGCAGGGAACCACCAACGGTGTTTCCACCGGTCTCGACGGCGACTATGTCCTTAATGTTTCAAGCGCGGATGCTGTTGTGGAAGTAAGCTGCATCGGCTATGCGACACAGACTTTCACTGCATCTCAGATCCCTGCAACCGTCACTCTCGCCGAGGATGCCCTCTTTCTTGACGACGTCGTGGTCATCGGTTACGGTACTGTCAAGAAAGGTGATATGACAGGATCTGTCGGCACAGTCAAGGCTGACGAGATCAACAAGGGTATGATTTCATCACCAGCCGACCTCCTCAAAGGTAAGTCTGCCGGTGTGGTTGTCACTCCTGGTTCAGGTCAGCCTGGTTCAGGTTCGACTATCCGTATCCGTGGCGGTTCATCCCTCAGTGCTACAAACGACCCTCTCATCATCGTGGACGGACTTCCAGTAAGCAACGACGGTATCAGCGGAATGGGTGACGTCCTTTCTTCTATCAACCCTAACGACATCGAGTCATTCTCAGTGCTCAAGGATGCTTCTGCAACTGCAATCTACGGTTCGCGTGCATCTAACGGTGTCATCCTCATCACAACAAAGAAGGGTGCGAAGACCACGACAAACGTTCCTCAGATCAGCTTCGACTTCCAGACTTCAGTCAGCCACGTGGACAAGTACGTGGATGTGATGGATGCCGAGACATACAAGGCATTCGTTCAGTCTCAGGTTAAAGCCGGCGTCATCTCCGGTGATGCAATGGGCGCAATGGGTGAGGCAAACACAAACTGGCAGAAGGAGATCTATCAGGTCGCTCCTTCATACGAGGGTAACCTCAGTCTCGCAGGCCGCGTGAACCTCGGCAACGTTGGTGTTCTTCCATACCGCGTGTCAGGTGGCTTCCTCGCTCAGGACGGTGTCCTCAAGACTGACCACATGAACCGTGGAACAGTGGCATTGAACCTCAATCCTACACTCTTCGACCAGCACCTCACAATCAACCTCAACGGTAAGGGCGTGTTCTCGTCAAACAGCTGGGCAAACCAGAGCGCCATCGGTGCAGCAAACCGTATGAACCCTACTCTTCCTGTATATGATGAGAACGGTCTCAATGGCTACACTGCATGGTTCGGTGCTGACGGAAAGCTCAACACAATGGCTACCATGAACCCTGTGGCTCTTCTCTATGACAAGGAAGATAAGTCAAGCGCAACACGTTTCATCGGTAACGCTCAGTTCGACTACAAGATCCATGGTTTCGAAGACCTTCGCGTGAATGTGAACCTCGGTCTCGACTATGCCACTTCAGGCGGATACAGCTCTGCAAAGACCGGTTCCGAGCAGTCTCTTCATGACACTACCCAGTCGGGTTCAGGTTATCGTTCAGATTATACCTACACCCGTAGGGACATGACTCTCGAAGCTTATGTCGCTTACAACAAGGACATCAAGAAGCATCATGTGGATGCAATGCTCGGATACTCATGGCAGCATTTCTACAACAGCTCGACAAGCTACTCGTACAAGCTGACTGACGAATCTCCTCTGTCTGAGAAACTTAATCCTGCAAGTGAGCTCTTTCTCGTTTCATTCTTCGGCCGTGCGAACTATAGCTATGACAACCGCTATATGATCACAGCGACTCTCCGTCGTGACGGTACTTCTCGTTTCCAGAACAACAAGTGGGGTCTCTTCCCATCTGTAGCTCTCGGATGGAACATCGCAAACGAGGAGTTCCTCAAGGATAACGAGACACTCACAACCCTCAAGCTCCGTGCTTCATGGGGACAGACCGGTCAGCAGGGTGTCGGCGGATACTATGACTCGCTCCCTACATACTACAAGAACCTCCTCGGTTCATACTATATGTTCGGCGGAGAGCTTTATAACCCTGTCACAGCTCTCGGTTACAACCCTGACCTCAAGTGGGAGACAACCACAACTTACAACGTAGGTCTCGACTTCGGTTTCCTCAATGACCGTATCACTATGGGAATTGATGCTTATCTGCGTCAGACTACAGACCTGCTCAACTTCATCCCTGTACCGGCTCTGGGTAACCTCACAAACTATCTCAATACAAACATCGGTAGCCTCGAAAACAAGGGTATTGAGCTCGAAATCAATGCAATGGCTATCGATACCAAGGACTGGACATGGTCTATCGGAGGTAACGTTGCATACAACAACACTCAGATCACCAAACTGACTGCATCTGCAAACGACAAGACAGGTGTCGAGACAGGAGGTATCTCAGGTGGTGTGGGTAACAACATCCAGATGCATCAGGTAGGATATGCTCCAAGCTCATTCTACGTATATCAGCAGGTGTATGATGCAGAAGGTCACCCTATCGAAGGTGAGTATGTTGACCGTGACGGAAACGGTGTGATCACAGCAGACGACAGATATTTCTATCACAAGCCTGCAGCTGACTTCACCCTCGGTCTCAATACAACCCTCACTTACAAGAACTGGACACTCGCTGCATCCGGTCACGGAAGCTTCGGCAACTGGGTTTACAACAACGTCGCATCAGACGGAGAAATGATCGCTGACTGCTGGACTAACAGTTTCAACAGCAACCGTCTGAACTCTGCTGCCTTCTCGAACTTCAAGCAGGCATGCTACCTTTCTGACTACTATGTAAGGGAGGCGTCATTCTTCAAGATCGACAACATCACTCTCGGATACACCTTCCCTAAGCTCTTCAAGTCAGAGAAGCTCGACCGCGCAATGAGCCTGAACATCTTCGCAACAGCTCAGAACGTATGCACAATCACAAACTATGACGGTCTCGATCCTGAGGTGTTCAGCGGTATCGACAACAACCTTTACCCACGTCCAAGAACATATGTGCTTGGTGTTAAACTTAACTTCTAAACAAGGAGGCATTAGAATATGAAAACATTGAAATATATAATTGGTGCTTTTGTGTTGGCAGTGGGTCTGAGTGCTTGCGTCGGCGATCTGAATGTGACTCCGATCGACCCTCAGATGAACACAGCAGACAAGGCTCTTCAGACTGAGGCTGACTATTTCTCACTTCTGACTCAGTGCTATGCAGGTTTCTCACACTCAGGATCTTATGGTCCTAATGGAAACAACAACATCTCCGGAATCGACGGCGGTTTCAGCCAGTATTTCCGTGGACGCTACCATCTGAACGGACTGACTACAGACGAGGCGGTCTGCGGCTGGAACGACCAGACTCTCCAGGACCTTCACGGTCTTGCATGGACCACTACTGACGTGTTCGTCGCTGCATTCTACTATCGTATATTCTATCAGATCTCAGCATGCAACGAGTTCCTCCGCAAGGTCGACGCCGCAACAATCGAGCTTCCTAAGAAGGAGCAGTGGAAGGCAGAGGCAAAGGCTCTCCGTGCGTTCTGCTGGCTTGAGGCTATCGACAACTACGGTAACGTGCCTTTCGCCGACGAGACCGCACCTGTAGGAGCATATGTCCCTGAGCAGATCAAGCGTGCCGACCTCTTCACATACATCGAGACAGAGCTCAAGGCTCTCGTCGCTGATGACAGTGCACTTTATGCAGTTGCAACAGGCGAATATGGCCGTATCAACAAGGGTGCTGCATTGATGATGCTTGCCAAGCTGTATCTGAATGCAGAAGTGTATATCGGACAGGCCAAGTACCAGGAGTGTGCTGACGTGCTTGCAAAGCTTGACGGTGCATACTCTCTCCACACAACTCCTAACGGAACCAAGTTCTCTGCTTTCCAGGACCTCTTCCTTGCTGATAATGACAAATGTACTGATGAGATCATCTGGGCTATCGAGCAGGATGGAGTCAACGTGCAGAGCTACGGTGTGACCAACTATCTCATCTTCGCTTCGACAGGTGGAAAGATGGATACAAACGAGGCTGGTATCTCATCAGGATGGGGCGGTCTCCGCACAACTCCTGAGTTCTATCAGAAGTTCTCTCCTTCAGACGCCAGAAATCTCTTCCATACACAGGATCATCAGGAAGAGATCGATGAGATTGGTACCTTTACTCATGGCTATGCATTTACAAAGTTTAGAAATGTCAAGAGCGATGGAGAGATTCCTAATGTAACAGTGACGATAGACGAAAAGACAGGTGAAGAAAAAAGAGCTAATCCTGGTTTCGTGAATACAGATTTTCCTGTATTCCGTTATGCAGACGCTCTTCTTATGAAGGCTGAATGTGCTGCAAGAGGTGCAAATGTTGATGGTCTTTCTGCCCTGAACGCAGTTCGCAATCGTGCCGGTCTTGGAAATGTTGCCTCATACGAATTGTCAGAGGTGCTTGATGAGCGTGCGCGTGAATTTGTTCAGGAAGGCTGGCGTCGTCAGGATCTGATCCGTTTTGGCAAGTTCACAACGGCTGATTACCTATGGCAGTGGAAAGGTGGTGTCAAGGCAGGTAAGGCAGTTGGTAGCCACATGAACCTTTTCCCGATCCCTGAGACGGATAAGAATGCGAACCCTAACCTTGAACAGAACAATGGTTATTAACAGTTAAGCAGTATTCAAGATGAAAAGATTTTATATTATTATATCATTGCTTGTCGGCGTAATGGCTTTTTCCGCTTGTGAAAAGAAGCTTGCAGAGCCGGTATTCAATGAGCCTACCGAGTTTGTCCTGAACAATCCGGTGCTTATGAATCAGTCTTGCGATCTTGCAAAGTCTGATTATATCGAACTGGTCTGCTCGCAGCCTGACTACGGCTTCACGGCAGCCACCACATATCAGGTGCAGGTTTCTCTCGACGGCAAGTTCGAGAACGAATTCGATGCAAAGAAGATTACAGGTGACTATGTCACCATCGGAGTTGAGTTCTCAAATGCGAGAATCCAGTTGAGTGCAGAGGAAATGGCTGTGGCTCTTACCCAGCTCAGAAGCGTGCTGCTCACTGCCGAGAATCCTAATATCACAGAGGACGAGATGAAGGCAATGTTCCCTTACGAGACTTCTGCCTATGTGAGAGTGAAAGCTTCACTGACAGCCAGCGGCAAGGGTGAAATCCTGTCCAACGTCGTGACATTCACCAACTTTAACGTTCCTTATTCACTTCCTGAGGTGTTCGTTCCGAAGGAATTCTTCATCGTCGGTCAGTACAATGATTGGGATTGGGGTACAGCGTTTGACTTCATTCCTGTAAATGGAAATGCGACAGACGGCAAGGGTAAAGAAGGTTCATATTGGAGAATAATGTACCTCCCGGAGAATGGTGGATTCAAGGTAAATGCTGCCAAGGAATGGGACGGCGGAGAAGTCGGATATGTGAAGGGTGATCCTCTCTATACATATGTGGACAATGCATCTGCTGGTCTTACATCTTCTGATGACGGCAATATGGTTGTCACCAAGGGCGGATGGTACATCGTTGTAGTGAAAATGGAAGTTGACGGTCGTGACATTAAGTATTCGTTTGAAATTCAGGAACCTAATGTTTATCTTATCGGAACTACAGCTGGTATGACAGATACCTGGGCAACCGAGCCTGCTTTCCTTTTCAGTGTTCCTGATGAGGCTGATGCAGATTTCGTATCTCCTGCATTCGTCGCTGATGCTGCGGATTCCGGTGTCCGTGCATGTGTGAATATCGGAGTTGACTGGTGGAGAACTGAGTTTATCATCTTTGACGGAAAGATCGCTTATCGTGGTACTGATGGAGACCAGGAGCGTGTTGCCGGTAAAAAGGGCCAGAAGCTCTATCTGAACTTCACCAAGGGAACCGGTTCAATCAAATAATCTTTAAATGGATTCAATTATGAAGAAAATAGCATTTTTGAGCATATTGGCCGGCCTCTTCATGGTCGGATGTACAGAGATGGCTCAGCCGGCTGATCCTCAGTCGAATGCGCAGGAGGAAATCCTCACCATCTCTGGTGCTGTGACTGCGACTGCTGTGCCGACTATCGACCTCGCAAAGGTCGAGGGTGACTCGGTTGCAGTGGCTGCTGTCACTACTGAAGTCAAAGCTTCAGATGACGCTGAACTGAGGTACTATGTTACAATTAACGATACTTATGAATTTGAAGTGGCTGCTGACATGACAATTCCTGTGGCTGAACTTCAGGCTCTTGTGGAAGAGGTTTACGGAAAGCGTCCTGTCGAGAGGAAATTTTCAGCAGTCGTGACTGTTGCCGCTGTCGTCAGGGGTTCTGCAGTCCTTTACAAGTCTGAGAAGTTTGATGTTGTTCTTGTTCCTGAGGCTCCTTTCATATCTTCTGCATACTATCTTATTGGAGCAATGAATGATTGGAATCCTGACAATGCAAAGAACTTCAAATTCAACCACAGCGGTAAGGATGTCTACGAAGATCCGGTCTTCACAATAACCTTCACTGCAGGTGATGAGTGCTGGTGGAAGATCATTCCTCAGTCAAATTACGATGCCGGTGATGCATGGGCAAAGGGCTCTACGGGAGTTGTCGGTGTTGCTCAGAACGGAGATGAGTCTCTTGAAGGAAAGCTTTCGACATCTGACGAGGAAATCGGTGCCGGCGTGATCAAGGCTGGTGCTGGAATGTATATGATGACCATCAATATGATGGAATATACATATACAATCAAGGCTCTTGCTCCTGAGTACTACATTCTTGGCGATGCTCCATTCGCATGGAATGTGAACGACAAGAAGTTCCTCATGTATGCTGAGTCATCAACAGTTCAGTCTTATACCACTAAGTTTGAAGGAAACATCAAGATGATCAATTCAAATGATATGGGTACAGATAACTGGGCTGCATGCTATGGTACTCCTGTAGACCAAAGCACTGAGGCAAGCGGCGCACTCGTTCAGGATGGTGGTTCTATTCATGTTCCTGAGACAGGATACTACACTCTCAAGGTAGATTTCAAAGAGATGACATACACTTGGACCAAGGTTGAGGAGCCTGCTGCGGAGTATGAATCAATAGGTATTGTGGGTAGCTTCAATGAATGGAATCAGGCATCTGATGATATGCAGTTTACAGAGGTAGCTCCGCACAACTGGGCTAAGTACGACGTCGTAATCGGCGAAGAGGGAAATACTTATGAAATCAAATTCAATGCTGATAAGGCTTGGACAGTTTCATGGGGAGGCGCAGTAAACTTTGATGACAATACATATGGCACGCTTCCAGGCAGCGACAACTGCACGATTTCTGCCGGAAAGTATGATGTCTTCTTCAATGATATCACTCTCCAGTATTCCTTCGTAAAGAAGTAATAATATATTTTTAGGACAGAAGGCCCTGACCGGCCTTCTGTCTTCAAATAAAATAATAATTTCCATGAAACGTTTTATCCTTGTTCTTGCCAGCCTTTTCTGCGCTGCAATATTCTTCTCATGCGACAAACCTGAGCCTGTGGAGGAACCTGCAGAAATCAATCTTACATTGAACACGTCTCTTGTGAAGTTTGACAAAGCCGGTGGAGTGCAGACAGTGGAACTCACAACCGAAGCTCAGGCCTGGACGGCTTCCGTACCTGCCGACTGTGACTGGTGTTCCGTAGACCCGGCATCAGGTGCCGGCAATGCCACTCTGACGCTCACTGCCAAGGCAAATCCGGAGACATCCCGCCGTACATCCATTCTGACACTTTCGGCAGAGGGAGCCAAGGATCTCCAGATTTCATTGTCCCAGGATGCTCAGGAGAAGAAGACCGGCCTTTATTCAGTTCCTGAAAAGCCTGATGCTGACTCTCCGTGTACCATCTACTATGCTGTGGATAAGAGTTCCCCTCTTTATGGAAAGAAGGAGCTCTATGCACATATAGGAATAAACGAGTGGTCGAACGTGCAGGCTGATTGGGGAACTAACCTTGACAAGTGCAAACTGACAGAGACTGATGAAGCCAATGTGTGGAGTCTGAAGATCGAGCCTTCGGTCAGAGAATGGTTTGGTGTGCAGAATTCGGAGGTGTTCCGCATTGCAGTCGTAGTCCGCACTGCAGACGGAACAGCGCAATCAAGCGACATGTTCCTTCCTGTCACTGACACCCGCTTTGCCTTTGTGCCTGATGAGGTTGTCGAGGAGGCTGTTCCGTCGGGTGCGAAGCACGGTATAAACTATAATTCCGACGGTTCCGTAACCTTTGTGCTGTACGAGGCTGACGAGGACGGCAACTGTTATGACTGGTGCTACCTCATCGGCGAATTCAACGGCTGGGAGCGCAAGAGCGAATATGCCATGAAGAGGGATAATGCGGCTTCATGCTGGTGGATCACATGCACCGGTTTCGAGTCAGGAAAGGAATACATGTTCCAGTACATGGCCGGTGACGAGGAAAACCGTCTGCGTCTGAGCGATCCGTATTCTGAAATAACGTACTCTGGCGATGATCAGTGGATATCTTCGAACACATATCCGGATCTCCGTGAATATCCTTCGGAAACCAGCGGCTATGTATCAGCATTCGAGATAGGAAGGTCTTCATATTCATGGGAGGTGAGCGACTTCAAGGTGGAGGACAGGAATGACCTGGTCATATATGAACTTCTTCTTCGTGACTTCACTGAAAACGGTGGCAAGGAAGGAAATCTTGAGGGAGCGCTGGCGAAACTGGATTATCTTGAGATGCTGGGAGTCAATGCCATAGAGCTCATGCCTGTACAGGAATTCGACGGCAATGACAGCTGGGGTTACAATCCTAACCATTATTTCGCGATGGACAAGGCTTATGGCACCAGAGAGATGTACAAGAAGTTCGTCGACGAGTGCCATAAGAGGGGAATGGCCGTGCTTGTGGATGTCGTATATAACCATCTCACGGGCAATAATGCCTTCGACAAGATGTATCCGTTGAATGTCAATCCGTTCTTCAATGAAGTGGCTCCGCACCCATATAGCGTGTTTGAGGACATCAACCATGAGAACGAGGTGATCGTGAATTACATAAAGAGAAGCCTCGGCTACCTTCTCACCGAGTACAAGGTGGACGGCTTCCGTTTCGACCTCACCAAGGGATTCACCAACAAATCCTCTACAGAGTCCACAGCTTCCAATTATGATGCGAGCCGTGTCGCCATCCTCAAGGGATATAATGACTATATAAAGGGTGTAAAGTCAGATGCGATTGTAATACTTGAGCATTTCTGTGATCCGGAAAACATGGATCTGGCTGTAGAAGGAATGAAGGTGTGGAGAAATCTCAATGGAGCATACCGTGACGCCGCGAAAGGCAATTCATCCGATTTCTCCGGCCTGTACACGGGAAATGATGTTCCTTTCGGCACATATGTCGGATATATGGAAAGCCATGACGAGGAAAGGATGGGCTATGACCAGACTACGGTTTCTGACCTCAAGAATGATCTTGAACTCAGGATGAAGCGCCTGGCCCTGAATGCGGCATTCTTCTTTATGGTTCCGGGTCCGAAGATGATATGGCAGTTCGGTGAATTCGGTTATGACATATCGATTGAGCAGAACGGCCGTACTGGAAAGAAACCTCTGCATTGGGAGTACCTCAATGCCCCGGAAAGGAAGGCCCTGTATGACACTTATTGCGATCTGATCGGCTTCCGCAGGGAAAATCCGGAATTCTTTGATGCTTCGGCGACTTTCGAGTGGAAACCATCCGGAGAAATCAAGACTATCGACTGCTCGGCTGCGGGAAAGAAATTCCATGTCGTGGGTAACTTCTCCGATTCATCCAAAGAGGTTACGCTTCCGGAGGGCAGCTGGAAGGACTGTCTTAATGACGGAGCCTCAGTTTCCGGGGCTGTGGTCCTGGAGGCAGGTGAGTTCAAGCTGCTGACTGATTTTTGATTGTCAGCAAATTCTCTCCATTCGTCAAAGAAATTGCGCCGTTCATCTATGAGCGGCGCTTTTCTTATGAATATTGTGTAATTTTACATGATTTAGCACGAAATAATAACCAAAAAGACCCTATATGAACAAAATCATGACTCTATGTGCGTCCGTACTTCTTCTGTTGGCGGGCGTTTCAGCTTCCGCCCAAGGCGGATATGAGGTCAAGGGTATCATAGCAGATCAGATCGGACCTGTCATCGGTGCGACAGTCATCGAGAAAGGTACTTCGAACGGTACCTCCACAGGACTTGACGGAGACTATATGCTTGTCGTCTCAGGACCGCAGGCTCTGGTGGAAGTCAGCTGCATAGGCTATGCGTCCCAGACATTTACGGCATCGCAGATGCCGGCTCAGATAATCCTGAGCGAGGACACTCAGTTCCTGACTGAGGTAGTAGTGATCGGATACGGTAGCGTGAAGAAGGAGGATATGACCGGATCCATCACGGCAATCAAGGCTGACGAGCTCAACAGAGGAGCCGTCGTTTCCACACAGGACATGCTCAAAGGTAAGGTTTCCGGTCTGTATGTGATGCCTGGAGACGGTGGTCCTGGCTCAGGATCGACAATCCGAATCCGTGGTGCGGCTTCCCTGAATGCGTCCAAGGACCCTCTCATCGTCATCGACGGAGTGCCTATCGCCAGCGGTGCCGGATCGGGAATGTCGAACCCTCTTGAGACCATCAATCCTAACGACATCGAGTCCTTCTCAGTCCTCAAGGATGCGTCTTCAGCAGCCATCTACGGTTCCCGTGCCTCCAACGGTGTCATCATCATCACGACAAAGAAAGGAAAGGGAAGCAGACCTCAGGTGGCTTACACGGGAAGCGTGAGTGTCCAGCAGGTATCGAACCAGGTTCCGGTGATGAGTGCCGCTCAGCTCAAGGACTATTATTTCAGCAACTATGCGGAGGGCACCACGGTAGGCGACCTCGTACGCACGAAGATGAGCGACAAGACGACCGACTGGCAGAGCCTCGTGTTCCGCACCGGAGTCGTGACAGACCACGGCGTGAGTCTCTACGGAAACATGAAGGACCGTATGCCTTACCGTGCCTCGCTTGGCTATCAGTATCAGATGGGTACCCTCAACACATCCGACTACAACAGGGGAACCCTCGACTTCAACCTGTCTCCGAACTTCCTTGACAAGCACCTCACCCTTGATTTCAGCGCAAAGGGAGTCTATACATATTCGAACTATGCGAACAGTGGCGCAATCGGTTCAGCAGCCTTCATGGACCCTACCCAGGATCCGTATTTCAGAAATGATGACGGCAGCATTGACTATACCACTGCAAACGGATTCTGGAACTACGGCTCCGGAAGGGGAGAGGACTTCACTCCTAACAAGCTTCTCGGAGCGGGACCTCTGTCGCAGCTCTATGACCAGCTCAGCAGCTCCAGCTCGATGCGTTTCATAGGCCGCGCTGCTGTGGACTATAAGGTGCACGGGCTTGAGTCGCTCCGCCTGAACGTGAGCGCCAGCATGGACCTCACCGAGAGCAACAGCTTCAACGGAGTGAATCCGGGTTCGTTCCAGGCATATTCCGACACAGAGAGCTTCAGGATAGGTCAGTACAGCAAGGGATACAATCTGTCCCGCAGCCAGGTGCTCGAAGCCTATGCTAACTACAATGAGACCTGGGGAGTGCACAACCTCGATGTGATGGCCGGATATTCATGGCAGAACAACTACTGGAAGAGCCGTGGAATATCATATTTCAACGACACTCACGAGCCTAACCTCAAGGAAGGAGAGACGGTGGATACCCGCTACCTCTGGTGGAGGAACGAGAACTATATGGTCTCTTTCTACGGCCGTGTGAACTATTCTCTTGCTTCGAAATATCTCTTCACTCTTTCCGTACGTACCGACGGTTCTTCAAAGTTCTCACCTGCAACACGTTGGGGCTTCTTCCCTTCAGGTGCCTTTGCATGGAACGCGAAGGAGGAAAGCTTCCTCAAGGATGTGAGCTGGCTCTCGGCTCTTAAGCTTCGTCTGTCTGCCGGAGTGACAGGACAGCAGGACGGAATCAACGACTACGTCCATCTGGCGACATATTCAGTGTCTTCGGATCCATACTATAAATATAATATGGGAAGTGCCGGACATTCGTTCTGGCTCACTCCTGCGGCATATGACCCGGACATCAAGTGGGAGACCACAACGAACTACAACATCGGTTTCGACTATGGCTTTTTCGATGACCGTCTCTACGGAACATTCGATGCATATCTTCGTGACACTCACGACCTTCTCAACAGCGTGACCACGCCGATGGGCTCGAACTACGGTAACGTCGTGCTGACAAACATCGGTTCCATCAGGAACAAGGGTATAGAGTTCTCCGTGAACGGTATTCCGATCCAGACCAAGGACTGGAGCGTCCAGATCGGATTCAACGGCACTTTCCAGGACAGCCGCTTCACCAAACTGAACAATACCGACGATCCGAGCTATTATGTCGAGGTCGGAAGCATCGAGAAAGGAACGGGAAGCAAGATCTGCCGTCATATGGTGGGATATGAGCCATATACATATTTTGCTCCTCAGCAGATATATGACGAGAACGGCAACCCTGTGCAGAATGCAATTGTGGATCAGGACCGTGACGGAGAAATCACTCTCAATGACTACCGCATGACAGGCAAGAGCCCGCTTCCGAGCTTCTATTACGGTATTAACTTCAAGGCTTCGTACAAGAACTGGGACCTCGGCTTCAACGGTCACGGAACAGCGGGTAACTATCTTTTCAACGACTTCGCTTCCGCGCACTCCACCTCAAGCTTCGATACAAGTGCCGGAAATATTCCTAACCAGGCGCTGACGGTTCTGCGCACAGGCTTTACCCAGCCTAACAGCAGTGCCCAGTCATATTCGGACTACTTCATCGAGAACGCTTCGTTCTTCAGGCTTGACGACGTGAATCTCGGCTATACGTTCAAGACCATCGGCAAGTGGGAGACGGACATCCGCCTTGCCCTCAGCGTCCAGAATGTGTTCGTGATTTCGGGATACAGCGGAATGGACCCTGAATGCAGTGCAGAGACCGGTATCGACAACACGGTATGGCCTCGTCCGCGCACATACTCACTCCGTATTAACGTAAACTTCTAGGGAATATGATGAAAAGATACATATATATGATATCGGCAGCCGCCCTCCTTGCCACATCCTGTGTGGGAGACCTCAATACGACGCCTCTCAACAAGACGGACTTCGTGGCGGAGACGGTGTATGGAGCCGATGAGGCGACCTATATCCAGGGTCTTGCAAAGATCTATTTCCAGTTCGTCTCGAATGATACCAAGGATCTTGCTGTGGCTGACGGCGGTGCCTCGGAGCTCATCCGTGGCTTCTGGTCTGCCCAGGAGACCACGACCGATGAGGCCAAGTGTGCATGGAAGGACGACGCCTGGGTGCGTGCTCTGAACACGGACACCTGGTCAGAGGCTCAGAACGATGCGACGTATGCTGTGTATGTCCGCACGCTTCAGGGAATCACATATGCTAACGAATATCTCCGCCAGACGACTGCGGACAGACTTGCCGAAAGGGGAGTTGCAGACGATGTGGCGGCCAGAATCGAAGGCTACCGCGCTGAGGCAAGATTCCTCAGGGCTTATTTCTACTGGATGGCGATGGATACTTTCGGTGATGTTCCTTTCACCACCGAGGAGGACCAGCTGGGAGTCGGTTTCAAGCCGGCGCAGAAGCCACGTGCCGAGGTGTTCGCGTTCTGCGAAAGCGAGCTCAAGGATCTCCTTTCCGAAACAAGTGCAATGCCTGCCGTGCGTTCGAACTACCCTCGCGCAGACAAAGGTGCCGTGGCCGGTCTGCTCGCCCGCCTCTATCTCAATGCCGAGGTCTATACTGCATCGGTACAGCCAGGCGTGACTGCGGGAACTCCGATGTGGGCAGAGGCAAAGGCCATGTGCGAGACGATCTTCGGAATGGGATATTCCCTTTGCTCCGACTATGCTTCACTCTTCCGTGGCGACAACGGTCAGAATCCGGAGGCTCGCAAGGAGTTGATTTTCACGGCTGATTATGACTCTGAGAATACGAGGTCATACGGCGGAACAACATATCTTCTGTTCGCTTCCCTCTCGGCTGATGAGGTGTCAAGCAGTTCGATGCCGACAGGTGTGAACACAGGATGGGCAGGCCTCAGAGCTCCGTGGGAGTTCATCGAGAAGTTCTTCCGTCCGCTGACGACTCCGAACTATTCGACAGGCGTCTATCTGACCGGCGACAAGCGCGCTGACGGACTCTTCCAGATCAAGGGACGCAAGGAGTCAATGAACAATGACAACCTCTATCAGTTCCTCAACGGATGGACATGCTGGAAGTTCAACAACATCCCGTCTACCGAGACTGAAATGTCATACCTTGAGACATCCAAGACAAAGTCATATTCGGATATCGACTTCCCTCTTATCCGTCTCGGTGAGATATATCTGATATATGCCGAGGCCTGCATGCATCTTGGTGAAGTCAACACTGCTCTTCCTAAGCTTGCTGAGTTGTCGGCGAGAGCCGGGGTCGAGGCTCCGACAGCTGCCACTGTGACGGAAAACTGGCTCATGTCAGAGCGCGCAAGGGAACTCTATTGGGAGGGACACCGCCGCACTGACCTTATCAGGTACGGCCTCTTCCATTCAGACAGATACATCTGGCCTTACAAGGGCAGCGATGCATTCAAGGGCAGAGCCTTTGACGAATATATGAATGTGTTTGCCATTCCTCCGACAGAGCTTGCATCCAACGATGCCCTCTATCAGAACTATGGCTATCCTGTCCCAACAAAATAAATCATTGGTATGATGAGACTTTCAAGATATATATTGCTTCTGACTGCCTTCATGGGGATGGCTGTCGGTTGCGTCCGTGAGGAGATGGTCCAGATCGATCCGGACATGGTGATCGTTCCGGTTCTTCATGATCCCGGTTTCCCGAAGGAGCCTGAGGCCATCACTATTACTGCTGCAAACCAGTCGGAGGAGATCACCTTCACCTGGGACGCTGCACATCTGGGATTCGGTGCCCAGTTCAACTACTCTGTGGAGCTCTATACCTCAGACTCTCTGAGGGTGTCTGTCGGTGGAGGAGTGAACACCACCACAGCGACTGTGAAATACGAGGACATCAACTATGCCCTGGTCGTGACTCTCGGAGCCGTTCCTGCGGAACCTGTAAAGGCGAACTTCTGTCTCAGCGCATCTGTGGGAGTGAGGAAGTTCTATTCGGAGCCTGTCCCGGTGATTATAGTCCCTACAAATGCTGCAAAGCAGTTCCCTAATCTTCACTTCATCGGCAGCTTCTGCGACTGGAATCATCTTCAGGCGCAGCTGCTCTATGATTTTGACGAAACAGGAGTGAAGTATCAGGCTGTCATCGACTTCGGCGAGGAATGGATGACAAGTACTTTTCAGGGCTTCAAGCTCACTCCTGAAGCCAACTGGAACTCTGAGTGGGCTGAGCCGGAGGCCTGGGAGGAGGAATATCAGGACAAGGTGGCAGCCGGTACTCTGGAGAAGAATCTTCCTGAGGTGGAGTTCGCGACAGCCGGAGGAAACTGCATGAGATATTCCGAGATGAACCGTTTCTATCATTTCACGATGAACACCGAGTCCGGTATGCTGACCATGGAGGCTGCTTTCGATGAGGCGGTAGTCGTGTTTGATGGAAAAGAGACTGGTCTTGATTTCCATACACCTAAGCATGCCCAGTATTTCTATACAGACGTGACTGTGACTGCGGATTCCAAGTTCAAGGTGATTCTCAAGGGAGAAAAGAATCTTGAATTCGGTGCCGATGCGGCAGATACGGAGGGACTTCTCGCCCTGGCTGATGGAGAGACTGCAAAGGAAGCGTCTGTTGCTGTGGAACCGGGTAACTACCGACTTTATGTGAATATGAACAACTGGGGCGCCGTCACATACGAGTTCGATGTGGAGAAATACGGCACTGAGGAGGGCTCTGGAGCCACAGTTGATGTATATAAAGGCTGGGGCATCTGCGGCTATATGAACAACTGGAAGGGAGACGTTCCGATGGAGTATGACGGAGAGTGCTGGTGGGTAGCCAGGAATATCTATCTGGAGTATGACTATGATTTCATCTTCCGAAAGGACGGTGCTTCTGCAATCGTGTTCAAGGGAGGCGGATTCGAAGTCGATAAGCCTACATGGCAGGGACGTGACGGTTCGGATATCATAATTGCAAAGTCCGGAACCTATGACATATATCTGAATCCTACAAACGGCTGCTGCTGGTTCATGACACCGGGCAATACTCCGACCTCCGGAACATCTCCTGTCCGTCCTGACAACGCCTCCGACTGGTCACTTTGCGGATCTTTCAATGAGTGGGGAGCGGATGGCACGCTGGCCGATGTATGGATGTACTCTGTGGCTGTCCAGATGGGAGAAAAGACTGTCCAGTTCTATAAGGCAGAGAAGGTTGCGTTCGAGGCTGGAGACCAGTTCAAGGTCCGTTATCTGTACGGTTGGAACGACAACAGGGGAGTAGAGGTATCCACTGGTCCGGGGTATTATTTCGACATCGTCAAGGATGGAGGAAATACTACCATGGAAACTGCTGGAGATTATGATATATATGTATCTTCAGACTTGAAGACCATGTATGTCGTGACTCATGGTGGCGACGTGACAGCTGCGGAATATAAGGTTGTGGAATATGCCCCGTGGAGCATTGTGGGAACCTTCACATCCAGCTGGGACATTAGCCAGAGTATCCTTATGTCTTTAGAGGACGGATATTTTGTGGCGACTGAAGTAGAAGTACCGGACAATGCCGAGTTCAAGTTCTGCTATGAAAGGAACTGGAATAATGAGGTGCGTACAGCCAATTGTAAGGTTACTGCGAACACCAGGTATGATGTGGGAAACTATAAGGGAGATCAAGAAAACACGATTATTCCGACAGGTGGGACATACGACTTCTACCTCTCTGAAGACGCCACCCATTTCTATCTGATGGAAACTGGCATGAAACCAGGTGAAAACTGATAATCCGTTATGAAGATGAAAAGAATATATATATTGCTGGTTATGACTCTGGCGGCTATGGGCTGTCAGATGACCGATCCCCTCACGGAAGACATGCCTGTGAGCAACACTTTGGAGGTGTCCTCTAATATCAGTGTGTTCGGCATGGACGGAGGTGAGGACGTGATAACACTTACCTTGAATTCCGAGGCGAGAGAGTGGGCTCTTTCCGAGCTTCTCTACAGTAGTGATGACGATGACTGGTGCACTCCTTCAGTGTTTTCCGGAAAGGCATCCAGTTCCGTCAACATAACGGTGGAACCTAATCCTGAAGGAGAATGGCGTGATGTGAGACTTGTATTCACGGCTACTGGTTGCGAGAATGACACCCTTGTAGTCAATCAGGTGGGAAGAAGACTTGTGGAACTGGCTGAGGACTGCGGCTATGGAATAAACTGCGATCTCGAAAACAACTCAGTTACTCTCGTTCTGTATGATATCGACACGGAGGGCAAGTACCACGACTATTGCTACCTCCTCGGAGACTTCAACAACTGGACAATGGATGCAGACTATGCCATGAATCGTGATGAGGCGAGGAAATGCTGGTGGTTCACCTTGACTGATCTGGATCCATCCGTGGAGTATATGTATCAGTATTGCGTCGGATATGCAGATAAGCCGGGTGAAGAGCCTGTCCGTGTCAGTGACCCGTACTCTGAGGTGATCTACCACTCTTCAGATGCGAAGAATCTCGGTGATGTCTATCCGAACCTTCCTTCATACCCGACCCAGACAGAAGGAATGGTCTCGGCGTTCAAGCTTCAGAGAGACAGCTTCGCCTGGCAGCACTCCTGGGTTAATCTTCCGGAAGATGATGGCCGCTTCCGTATTGAGGATAAGAACGACCTGATCATCTATGAGCTGCTGGTGCGTGACTTCTCGGAGAAGAGAAATCTCGAAGGTGTGATGGAGAAGATGGACTATCTCCAGAACCTCGGCATAAACGCCATAGAGCTTATGCCTGTACAGGAATTTGATAACCGTCACAGCTGGGGTTATGACCCTAACTCGTATTTCGCTCTGGACAAGGATTACGGAACTCGCGAGATGTACAAGAAGTTCATCGATGAGTGCCACCGCAGAGGTATCGCAGTGCTTTTTGACGTGGTTTATAACCATCTTACGGGAGCCAGCACGCTGGCCAAGATGTATTGGCGTCATTGCCGCACAGGTGCAAACAATCCTTGGTTCAATCAGGTGACTCCGCATCCGTATGGTGTATATCATGACCTGAATCATGCGGATCCGTTTGTGAATTCCCTGGTCAAGGAGAGTCTTGTATATCTGCTTGAGGAATATAAGATCGACGGATTCCGTTTCGACCTCACAAAGGGTTTCACCAACATCACCTGTGACGAGGGAAGCGCATCATGGTATAAGGAAGACAGAGTTGCGTTCCTGAAGGGCTATTATGATGCGATCCATGCGGCGAATCCGAATGCCGTTATGATCTGTGAACATTTCTGTGATGCAAATGAGGAGCAGGAACTCGGAAACCATGGAATCCAGCTCTGGAGGCAGGTCAACAATGCATATTGCCAGGCGGCGATGGGATATTCAAGCGACAGCGACTTCTCATATCTCCATACGGAGAGTTCCGGAATGCCGTTCGGTTCGATCGTATCTTTCATGGAAAGTCATGACGAGGAACGTCTCTGCTACAAACAGAAGGCATATGCTCCGGAAGGAGTGAAGGACAATCTCGAAGTGAGGATGAGAAGGGCTGGACTTTGTGCAGCTTTCAGCCTTCTGGTTCCTGGCCCTAAGATGATATGGCAGTTCGGAGAACTCGGCTACGACTACTCCATCAACCAGAATGAGGAAGGAAAGTTCCACGAAACTGATGACGGCGGATATCGTACGGCCAACAAGCCTATCCGCTGGGATTATTTTGATGACGGCGTGGAAGGAGAAGGCGAGGACGAGGTCAGACGCAGTCTGTATGATACTTACTCCAAGCTTCTTGCGTTCAGAAAGAAGAACAGCGCCTTTTATGATTTCGGTGCCGGATTCAGATGGTATGTTTCTGTCAACGAGTGGCCGGGAAGATATATGTTCATAAGTACTCCTGACGGTTCTGCAAACATGGCAGTGTTCGGAAACTTCGGCTCTGGTGTCCAAAACATCGGCGTGGAACTTCCGCAAGGAGGAACATGGTACAATGCCTTTACCGGAGACACGTGGACCGGTGCCAACCACACATGCCCGATGGAGGAAGGCAAGTTCTATATCCTTGTGGACAACGAAGATGCAGTCCTGAACTGGAATCTTGGTTCAGATCCGGCTCCAGGTCCGGGAACAGATCCAGCACCAGATCCTGGCACAGGTGGCGGGACACCAGACCCATCGACTCAGACTCTCTACCTGGATCCTTGGCAGTGGGTCTCTGATGATGCCCGTATGGAAGCATATTTCTTCGGGAATGGCAGTGATGCATGGGTAACGATGACTGACGCGGATACAGATGGAATTTATGAGTGCACGATGCCGGAGGGCTATCCGAATGTGATTTTCGTGAGAATGGATCCGGCTAAACCGGAACATTATTGGGACAGCAAATGGAACCAGACCGAGGATCTCGCCATTCCGACAGATAAGAACTGCTTCACGATTGTGAGTTGGGACAGTGGAGCGGATGGCAAATCCACAGGTACCTGGTCTTTAAGATAATTCTATATGTCATAAAGGTCTCCCGGTGATTTTTATCGGGAGATTTTTTATATCTCTGCAAAAATCCCGGTGGCACGCATATTCCTGATTCTCAGTGTTTTACACGTTTTGCGTGCTCCCCTTTGGCGGCACGCACTTTGCGCAATGTGCTGAGGGATAGCGGGTTGCGCGCCACCGTCTTTGCCGTGGGTTCGGACTGCCGGGTGAAATTCCGTACCGGTTGCCGGCGGGTTTGGTCTGAGGATTGTCTTAGGTGTGTTGATTTGGAATAATTATAAATTAACACAACAAGGATATGAACAGATCTGTATATATTCTGGCTGCACTGGCACTGTTTCTGGCCGGGGGCGCCAGGATGTCCGCACAAGGCGGATATTCGGTCAGCGGAACTGTCCAGGACCAGCTGGGACCTGTCATCGGTGCGACTGTGGTGGAGCAGGGAACCTCCAACGGAACCTCCACGGGAATCGACGGCGGATTCTCGCTGACCGTCAGCAGTCCGGACTCTCCGGTGGAGATCAGCTGCATTGGCTACATTTCCCAGACCTTCCAGGCCTCACAAGTGCCGTCCACGATAACCTTGAAGGAGGACAATGAGTATCTGGATGAGGCGGTGGTCATCGGTTACGGCACGGTGAAGAAGGACGACATGACCGGCTCCATCTCGGCCATCAAGGCTGACGACCTGAACAGGGGAGCGGTGGTGGGCACGCAGGACATGCTCAAAGGCAAGGTGCCGGGACTTCTCGTGACTCCGGGTGATGGCGGTCCCGGTTCGGGATCGCGGATCCGCATCAGGGGAGCAGCCTCACTCAATGCCTCCAACGACCCTCTTATCGTGATTGACGGAGTGCCGGTGGCTCAGGGCGCGGGAAGTGCGATGTCCAATCCTCTGGACCTGCTGAATCCTAACGACATAGAATCGTTCTCGGTTCTGAAGGATGCTTCGGCGGCAGCGATATATGGCTCGCGTGCCTCCAACGGTGTCATCCTGATCACGACGAAGAAGGGAAAGGGCTCCAGACCGCAGGTCTCATATAACGGCTCGGTGAGTCTGCAGCATATATCTCAGAAGGTTCCCGTGATGTCGGCGACTGAACTGGTGGGCTTCTATTCCCAGATCTATCCTTCCGGGACAGCGACGGGAGACAAGGTCGCCCAGCTGATCGGCGATAAGCAGACCGACTGGCAGGACCTGATATTCAGACCGGCGCTCGCTACCGAGCACAACATAAGCATATACGGCAATGTGAAGGACCGCATGCCTTACCGTGCCTCGGCTGCATACATCGGTCAGCAGGGAACCCTGCAAGGCTCTCAATATGACAGGATTACGGCAGATGCGGTCTTCTCTCCAAACTTCCTTGACAAGCATCTGACCCTTGATTTCAGCTTCAAGGGAGTATATTCCGGCCAGGACTATGCGGACGGAGGCTCGGTGGGCAAGGCCGCCTTCTTCAATCCGACCATGGATCCGTACTGGCGCAATGCCGACGGCACGATAGACTACACGACCACCAACGGTTACTGGAACTACGGAAACGGCCGCGGAACAGCCTTCTCGCCTAATGTGCTGGTGGGTCCGAGCCCGCTTTCGATGATATACGACGCCATAAGCACTGCAGATTCATACAGGTTCATAGGCCGTGCGGCCATCGATTATAAGGTGCATGGCTTCGAGGCTCTGCGACTGAATGTCAGTGCCGGTCTGGACATCACGGACACGGATTCATACAACGGAGTCCGCCCCGGATCCTTCCAGGCATATACCGACACGAACAATCTGCGTATCGGCGAATATACGAAGGGCGTCAACATAAGCCGCAGTCAGTTGCTTGAGGCCTATGCTAACTACAACCAGACCTGGGGAGTCCACAATCTGGACCTTATGGCCGGCTACTCATGGCAGAACAACTACTGGGCGAACCGCAACGTGACATATTTCAACATCACCCATGATGTCAACCTCAATCCGGGTGAGACGCCTGAGTCCCGTTATCTGTGGTACCGCAACGAGAACTATATGGTCTCCTTCTATGGCAGGGTCAACTACTCTCTGGATTCCCGCTATGTGTTCACCTTCACGGCCCGTGGCGACGGCTCCAGCAAGTTCGCCAAGGACCACCGATGGGGATTCTTCCCTTCCGGAGCCTTTGCATGGAACATCGCGAAGGAGCCTTTCATGAAGTCGGCATGGCCGGTGTCCACCCTGAAACTCAGACTTTCAGTGGGACTCACAGGCCAGCAGGACGGCATCGGGGATTATGTGCATCTGGCACGCTACAACTTCAACAACAACCCGTCCTATACCTATGACCTCGGCAACTCCGAGTTCGTGAAACTGCTCACCCCTCAGGCCTATGACCCGACGATAAGATGGGAGACCACCTTGACATATAACGCCGGCCTTGACTTCGGCTTCTTCAAGGACAGGCTCAGCGGAAACATTGACGCATATATCCGCGACACTCGTGACCTTCTGAATTCCGTCCAGATCCCGATGGGCTCCAACTTCGGCAACAAGCTGATGACCAACATAGGCTCCATCAGGAATATGGGACTTGAGTTCGCCCTGAGCGGAGTGCCGGTGCAGACGGGGGACTGGAGCCTGCAGGTGGGTTTCAACGGCACATTCCAGAACACGGTGTTCACGAAACTGAATCCGACCGAGGATGACAATTATTATATCGAGACCGGCAACATCTCCAAAGGAACAGGCGGCTACCTCTGCCGTCAGATGGTGGGATATGCCCCATATACATACTATGTCTATAAGCAGAAATATGACGCTGACGGCCGGCCTCTCCAGAATCAGTTCGAGGACCTGGATGGTGACGGAAACATCACTGAGTCAGACAGATATATGAGCGGAAAGAGCGCTTCGCCTAAGTTCTTCTACGGAATGAACGTCAAACTGACCTTCCGCAACTGGGACTTCGGCATCAACGGTCACGGCTCGGCCGGCACATGGGTGTTCAACGACTTCGCTTCGGCCAACTCCACAGCCAGTCTCGACCTGAATGCCGGCAATCTTCCTAACCAGGCACGTCTGGTCAGGAAGACAGGATTCACGGCACCTAACAGCGGACAGCAGTGGTACTCGGACTACTTCCTTGAGAACGCATCCTTCTTCCGGCTGGATGACATAAACCTGGGATATACATTCCGCAGGTTGGGGAAATGGGAGACCGACATACGTCTGGCCCTGGCGATGCAGAATGTATTCGTCCTGACGGGCTACAGCGGAATGGATCCGGAGGTGATCTCGGAAAACGGCATCGACGGCACCATCTGGCCTCGCCCTCGGACCTACTCCTTCCGCGTCAATGTCAATTTTTAAGAGATTGCCGGTCAGGCCGGCTATGACGATTTCTCGGCCCTCGAATACATCATTTCCGGCACCTCAATACGTCATTCCCGGCTTGACCGGGGATCTAAAATAAAAAGATTATGAAAAAGATAATATATATACTGATAGCGGCAGCAGCAATGGCCTCCTGCATCAACGACCTCGACACCCTTCCTCTGAACAAGACAGAGCCGATAGCGGAATATGTCTATGGCAACGACGAGTCGGCATACAGGTCCGGTCTGGCCCGTCTGTACTTCCAGTTCGCCTCCAACGACCTGACCGACCTCCAGCAGATGGACGGCGGCGCCTCAGAACTGGTCCGTGCCTTCTGGTCTGTCCAGGAGACCACTGCAGACGCCGCGAAATGCTCATGGGAGAACGACGCCTGGGTGCGCGCCCTGAACACGAACACCTGGAACGCAACCCAGAACGATGCGGTCTATGCAGTCTATGTCCGCACCCTTCAGGGAATATCATACGTCAACGAATATCTCCGCCAGACCACCCCTGACAAACTGGCCTCACGAGGCGTGGACGAGGCTCTGGCGGCGAAGATATCCACTTTCAGGGCAGAGGCCAGGTTCATAAGGGCCTACCTCTACTGGATCGCCCTGGACTGCTTCGGTCCGGTTCCGTTCTCCACCGAGGAATCCCCGTTCGGAGGCACATACACCCCTCCACAGGCTTCCCGCACGGACATCTTCAACTACTGCGTGAGCGAACTTACCTACCTGATGTCCGACCAGAGTCCTATGCTGGAGCCCCGCTCGCTTTACCCTCGTGCAGACAAAGGCTCGGCAGCCGGACTTCTCGCCCGTCTCTACTTGAACTCCGAAGTCTATACCGGAGTGCCCCGCTGGGCTGAGGTCAAGGCGGTATGCGAGGATATATTCGATATGGGATATGCCCTCTGCCCGGACTACACTGCGCTTTTCAGAGGTGACAACGGCCAGAATCCGCAGGCCCGCGGAGAAATGCTCTGGACCATAGCCTACGATGCCTCCAACACTGAATCCTACGGCGGCACCTCCTATCTGCTTGCCGCGACCCTCGCTTCGACCGACATCACGGACACTTCCAAACCTAACGGTCAGGTCAACGGCTGGGCCGGCCTCAGAGTGCCGTATGAATATGTCGCAAGGTTCTTCGATGTCAGCGGTCAGGACTATGAGACCGGAGCCTACGACGTTGAGGACGAGCGAGGCAAGGTGTTCTACATCAAGGGCCGCCAGGGGTCCATGGACGGTGCTTTGTATAATTTCATGAATGGATGGTCCTGCCTGAAATTCAATAACATACCTCACAACCAGACCGAGCAGGAATATCTTCCTACTGCGAACACCAACTCCTTTGCGAACGTGGATTTCCCGATGATCCGTCTGGGTGAGATATACCTTATATATGCCGAAGCCTGCATGCATGCCGGGGGAGATGCCTCCTCTGAAGTGGCTGCCCTGCGTGATAGGGCTGGGGTGTCTCCGGACGTCACTCTCGACAGGGACTTCATAATGGCCGAGCGCGCACGCGAACTCATGTGGGAGGCCCACCGCCGCACCGACCTGATCCGTCTGGGATTATACGACACGTCGGAATATCTCTGGCCTTATAAGGGCGGGGATTCATTTGCCGGCCAGTCGTTCGCGTCATATAAACGCATATTCCCTATCCCTCCGACGGAACTGGCCACCAACAAGGCCCTTGTTCAGAACCCCGGCTACTGATCCCTTTCCCAAGGGAAGGGGGCGGTGCAATGTAATCGCCAGATAGTTAATTTGTTATGTATATCAGGGTGCGCCAAAATGACCACCCTGATATGCATATTGTTTTGATAAGCAGAGTGTTGTGTTGCACCGGACATTCGTCTCTAAAATTCGACCGTCCATCCAAAATATCCCGCAACTCGTCCCTTATATATTATAATGTCTTGAAATTTAGCTATATTCGTAAGATGTATAAGACTGCATTAACGAAAACTGATAACGATATATGAAGATATTCAAGACATTGCTGATGGGAACGTTAGCTGTATGTGCGCTCATCTCATGCGCTTCTGAAAACGCTCTGCCTGTGCCTCAGACGCCTCTCGAAGAGTGTGTCTATATGGGTGACAGGACTGAATTCGCCGTGTGGGCTCCGACTGCGGAGGCTGCCCAACTCAGACTCTATCATTCGGCTTCCGATGAGGCGGCCTTCAGGATTGTGAACATGAAGTACTCCAGGAAGGACGGACTGTGGAAGACGACGGTGAACGAGGACCTCAAGGGCACGTTCTATACCTTCCAGGTGGAGCAGAACGGAAACTGGCTCGACGAGACCGAGGGAATCGCGGCGAAGGCTGTCGGTGTGAACGGAATGCGCGGAGCGGTTATAGACTGGGCTGATACGGATCCTGAAGGATGGACTGAGGACAAGAGTCCGGAGATCAAGCCGTCCGACATCATCGTATATGAACTCCAGCACAGGGATTTCTCCATCCATGCCACATCAGGCGTTCAGAACAAGGGCAAGTATCTTGCTCTCACGGAGGAGGGTACGAAGAATCCTGACGGTCTCGCTACCGGAATCGACCACCTGAAGGAACTCGGAGTGACATATATCCAACTCCTTCCTTCCACAGACTTCGCCACAATCGACGAGACCCGTCTTGAAGACAATCAGTACAACTGGGGTTACGAGC
>CAZMNZ010000011.1:0-26974 GCA_964567765.1 uncultured Muribaculaceae bacterium | reverse complement strand
TTTTCTTCTGTTTCAGATTTTCAATGAACTTCGTGCTTTGATCCCAAGGAGGCGGTCAGGCCTCCCTGGGAAAATATAGGGATTAAGGAACCAATTCTACCTTTGTAAGAACCATACCGCCATCTCCTTGGATAACGATACCAAAGCCCATTATACCAAGTTCACCGTTATCACCTTTGTTTGCTTGAATATTGTCAAGTATTTCTTGAGTGAGAGTCAGCTCGTCAGAAAGGACTCGGTCTACATTCTCATCCCATCCATGTATGTCAGAAGGAATGATAACTCCTCCCTCACACTCTGGGAATGCTATTGTTGCCCAATTGCCATAATTAATCTGCATCTGAGCCCATGTAGCAGCAGGGATTGAATATGTAAAACGTATTTTTGTTCCGGCCTTTACTGTAGCAAAATCTGATGCAGCCAGATAAACCTTACCAGGATCTGACCAAGCAAGTATCACAGAGCCTTCCCAAAGAGTAACTTCAAGAGAGATTTCATAGTAAACAGTAACCTTGTTCACTATGAGTCCTTCTCCCTGAACAACCATTCCTGTGTCACTCCAGCCATCGGATGTATTCATGACCTTATCATAGAAGTCCTGAGTGACTTCAACTTCAATCACAGAAGGAGCTTCACCTTCATTATATTTAGGCATTGTGATTGAGCCCCAATCTGCATCATTGATCTGAAGCTGAGCATCAGCTGTCTGGGCTACATAGAACTTAAGGATCGAACCCGGTGCAAAACCTGCGGCCGCAAGATCCGCCTTATACAGACGGAATGCTCCGCCGGCGTCTTCACCTGCCCAAGAACCGAGATCTCTCATCTCCGTCATGACAGCCGTCTCCACAACGGTATCAGGAATGCAGTCAATGACATATTCGACTGTTCCATTTGATGAAATCAGAGTTATCGTCGTACCCTTTCCGGCCATCTGCGGTAAAGATATATAAAGAGCAGTCTTATTCAGGATATAATCCACATCCTTGCCATTCACTTGTACACCTGTGAGTTTATCCTCATTTGCAACAGGTACTGTCAGGACACTTCCACCTCTTACTTCAACATCAGCACCCGGAAGCTCCGTGATATAACATGCCACCGGCTTATCGATGGTAACTGACTCTGTCTCCACAAATGTACCGTTTGCAAGATTCAGCTTGAGTACGCCCGACTCAGCCGTTGTCGGAACAGCCACAGTAATCACTCCATCAACAGCTGCAACTTCAACCGTAAGACCTCCGCCAAATGTAACACTCTTCACAAGGTCAAGATCGGCACCCGAGATGCTCATTTCGGAACCGGCTGACGCTGACGCAGGAAGTTCCGTAACAGCAGGTTTTACGAGAGTATAAGCTACAACTACAGATTTTCCGTTAGCCATATGAAGAACGGCATCGCCTTCCGTAGCAGTGTCCGGCATAACGAATGTGATAGAACCATCTTCCTGAGAAGAATATTCAGCCCATACCGATCCGGCAAGTTCAATGCCTGTAACAAGGTCAAGATCATTTCCTTTTATTGTAAGTGTCTCCCCCGCCTTAACCGGTGCAGATTCAACCTTTACATCTGTAGGGACAACTGTTTCATAATCACCGGCTACAATCTCTACTCCGGACTTGGCTACGAGTACGACCTGACCATCCTGCGCCATAGCAGGAAGAGTGAATGTAATCTCAGTATTGGCATTGTTGAGAGCGAATTCCACGCCTGAGATGCCAGGAAGATTGAGGGCAGCCACATACTGGAAGTTTTTTCCTGTCACCTTCACGGTTTCTCCGACCTTGTATCTTACAGCCTCCATCTTGGTGACCTCAGGCTGTGCAACAACCAGTTCATCCTCAGAATAGATTACATTTGCAAACACATTAGGATCTTCACTATTGAGTTCGTCCACATCACCGATACCGATGACTCCTGTGCGAGCCTCAACAGGGACTTTAACCTGAATCTCATAACGGGTATGTTTCACAAAATCCTTTTCAGAAACCAAAACACCGTCAGAGAAAATCACCTCGTGAATCAGATTGAAGTAGTCTCCATTAAGGGTAAGCACATCACCTGCTGCGACTGACTCAGGAGCAAAAGACTCGATAAGAATCGGCTCCTCAAAAGAAAGGGCTGTCTTTGTGACCAACTCCCTACCGTCGGCAGTCTTTAATGTCACTAATCCAGGCTCCGGTCCATCTTTTGGAACGATAACACGGATTTCACTTGGAACGCCCTTGGCTATGGTTGTGATTTCTGTGATCGGCTCAACTCCCGGAATAATAACCTCCACTACTTGGTCGAGGTTGCTTCCCAAAAAACGGAGTTCACCGCCACGCATCACCGGCTGAGGTCCATAGGCCTTAAGGAGCACCTCACTGTCATCATACTGTTCAGTGCTGACCATTTCCTCCTGACAACCGGCAAATATCGTCAGGCACATGGCAAGCAGTGCCAAAATATTCAATATCTTTTTCATAATAGTATCCATTAAAGATTATCTGTTAGGAACTGCACGGATATTGTCGATTCTCACGATAGGAGTACATTCTGTTCCTGCCACACCACCGCCAAACATAAATATGGTAAGACTACCGAAATCCGTCTCGGCCTGAGCGACATTATCAGTTGCCGCTCCATCCTTGTCAAACTTGAAGTCAGACAACGGAATTGTCACAGTAATCCACTCGTCACCTGTATCGTAAGACCCTGTAGAAGTCCACGGACGATACATTGCACGACCCCAAGTTCCGAGGTTGTTCTGATCGTTATTGAACGCATAAGCATTTGCGCCTGCCACAGTATCATATCCATCGATAGGGTTTCCTGAGAGGGTCACCTTGTCGACACCCTCAAAACATATCTGCATTGCTGTCGCGCTCCAAGGATTTGAAGAAGGGATGAACATTTCAAACTTAAGCGCCATATTGGCAAAATCAGAGAAATCGACAAGATTATAAAGGGCGATACCATCACCGGATGCAATGTTCTGAGGTGTGTTCCAGTCACCGCACCAATACTCGAATGCAAACTGGCCATCACCCCAAGAAGAATCATTAAGAACGGTCTCTCCGTCACCCAGCTGAATATAGTTTCCTGAGATACCACCTTCAGATGCTATTACGCGAGGATGCCAGCCATGATTGGTGAGATTCGTGACGCCGTCAAACTCGAACATCATTCCTCGGGTATCCATATAATGGAACACACTTTCAGCCGTTCCATAGATTGTAGAAACCTGAATCTTTCCTTCCACGGCACCTTCAGGAACCTCAAATGTAACCGCATTCTTGGTAAGTGAGATGATGTTTGTTACAGGAACATCGTTAGGGAAGGTCATCGTGAACGGCACATTAGGATCATCAATGAAATAGTCTCCATACAGGACTGCGGTTTCTCCCACAGAAACATATTCACACTTGAGAGAAGACAATGTAGGACCAGGAATTATCACATGAAAGTCGTAATCAACCGTATCCCGCGCCGCTGTAATCAGATACATCTTGTCGGTAACCAGTTCAGGAATTGATCCGGGCACTGTAACAAGCAGAGTATTGTCCGTAATGTAGCTGTTATTGAGTATGGCCTTCTGGTCATTGAAGTAGATTTGATATACGCTTCTGAGGTTTTCTCCTACAATGCATATCATATTATCCATATACGCTCCTGACAGAAGCGAGTCGGATGCCGCGACATCGACAGGACGCACATAATGCACAGTCGGCACGCCTTCGGACATCACATACTGCCCAGGCTTCTCATTGCAGGCAACCGCAAGAAGTCCTGTCACAGCAGCAATGGCAATCATTATCTTATTGATGCATTTCATAACATTCCTTTTTTAAAAATCATAAGAATAGGTAGCACGGACATCCACTTCCACTGCATCCTCTGCAAGGAGCGGATTATAAACAAGATCCTCGGTAGGGAACGGGAGATAGAAACTTTTTGCATTAAGAGTCAAAGCATCACCTTCTGTATAAGATACATCATCAGACACTGTCCACTCCTTATATCCCGATGTATAGTATGGTTCATATATTGCTCCAAGGCCTGACCAATAGCCTCTTCTCTGTGACTTGAGCCTACTGATGGCACTGTCAAGGTCATAGTATGAAAGACGGACAAAATCATACCACCTGTCTCCCTCAAGAGCAAATTCAAGACGGCGTTCGTCCCAGATCTGCTCCCATGTGAGGGTTCCTGTCACTTCATCGACACCGGCACGGCGGCGGACGCGGTTGAATGCCTCAATCGCGCTTGCGTCTGAGGTTGACCCTGCTGTTCCCATCATCGCCTCGGCATAAATGAGAAGAACATCGGAAAAACGAAGAATATGAGTAGCAAGCGCAGTCGCCATATTATATGCACTGACACCCGTTCCGGCAATATGATCTGCCTGACGACCAGTAAGGTGCTTCACGAAGTTCGCACCGGTAGGAGACTGATAAGAGCCGCTTGGTCCACCTTTTCCGTAATCTTCCGAATCATAGATGAATCTGAGATAGTCGAAACCACCTTTGTCTGTCCAGAAATAAGAGTACTTGTCACCTGCCATCATCATTGTTGCATGACGTCTCTTGTCCTTTTCGGCAGCGCGAACCTCAGGATTATCTATAGCGCTGACTCCGAAAGCGTCCTGAAGGTCAACAGAGACTCCTGTCCAACCTCCCCAGCAGTTCTCCTCAAAATCAGAGAAACCGGTCATTGCGAGTTCCGGTTGGAATCTGTTCTGCTGAGTCCAAGGATCACGACCTGCACTCCACAGGAATGAAATGAGGCACTCTTTATTGATATTGTTGGCAAGACGGAACACATCGGAATACTCCTCCATCAAATCGCGGCCGGAGTTATCTATGACATCCTTCGAATACTTCGCAGCCTGAGCAAGGTCATCTGCATCAAGAGAACCAGAAAGACCGGCCTTTGTCAGATATACCTTTGAAAGAAGAGCTTCGGCAGCATAATAATCAACACGACCCTTGGAGTTCACTCCAGTCTTAGGCAGAAGTTCCATTGCCTTCTCAAGGGTCATGATTATATATTCATAAACATTGGTACGGGTCGCCTTATGGACATTATTATATTCACCGGAAGTGAGCACCTTGTTATTATCATGAATAATAGGCACTTCACCGAAAGTACGCACCATGAAGAAATATGCAAGAGCTTTCCATGTGAGCGCTTCTCCGACACACTGATCCTTCACCTGCTGCGAAGGACCCTCGGCATTCATGATATTGAAGATGACGGTATTTGCATGACCGTTCACAGCCCACAAGGAATATGACAGAGCCTTAAGGTCTTTATCAGTACTATTGACAGAGAAGTCAAGGTACTTATTTTCACCCTGATAGACATTTCCCGAAAGGATCTCACCTACCCAGATCATAGGACGTGTGAAGTCATTCCAAGGAGAATTGTAGAGATAATTCACACCCTGTAGGCACTGTTCGTCATTCTTGTAGAAATTATCGACATTATAGTTGTCCTCGGTCGGACGGTTCAGGAACTCCTCGCAAGAAGTCAGACCCATTGCAAGCATCCCGACCATCACACCTTTGATTATATTGTTTAGTTTCATGATTCCTGATTTTTATGTTAGAAAGTAATGTTCAGGCCGAATGAATATGTCGTAGGAGATGGATAACGACCATTGTCGAGACCATAGGTGAGTCCTGTAGAATCCTGAGTAGATGCTCCGACTTCAGGGTCATAACCCGAATACTTGGTGAAAGTATAAAGGTTCTGTATGTTGCAGTACAGACGGAGATTGTCAATCTTTGCCCTTGACATCCACTTTTTAGGGAATGTATATCCAAGGGTCAGGTTCTTGATACGGAGATAAGAACCATCCTCTATATAACGAGAACTGATGCGGTCGTTGTCATTAGGGTCGTTGATGGAGGCGCGAGGAGTCTTTGTTCCTGTGTTTGCCACCTTGACATTCGTAACATCATCATACCAATTCCATACTGTGGTTCCATTCACCACTACTCCCTGAGAATAATCCTTTTCTGCATCAATAGGAACAAGTTTCGCTCTGTCTGCAACAGAATTAAGCTGGTTAGTCCAAGGAGAGTTCATATGAGTAAGGGTAATGGAGTTGTAGTTCATTATCTTATTGCCATACGAGCCGTTAAGGAATATACTGAGATCGAAGCCCTTGTAACGGAAGGTATTTGTCCAACCGAATGTAAATACAGGAAGTGGGGAGCCTATATTTACCTTATCTTTCTCATTTATGACGCCGTCACCTGAATCAAGGACTCCGTCACCGTCCGTGTCGACTGTAAGCTGATCCTTGTACTTGATGTCACCCACCCATACGGTAGTATATCTGTTATATGAGCCAAGGTTCGAATATTTCTCAGGCTTTGGAGAATTGACGAGGTCCTCATACGATTCATAAACGCCTTCAACCTCATATCCATAGAAACTGTAAAGGGACTCTCCGATATTTGACACGCAGACAACATCGTCCCACTGTCCGTATCCGATGAGCGAAGCATTCTCGGTTCCTGAGAGAGAAAGTAGCTTGTTCTTGTTGAATGAAATCTGGAAATTGCTGTCCCACTGGAACTCACCCGTGAAAGGATGTACATCGAGAGTAATCTCAATACCCTTGTTCTCAATGCTTCCGTAGTTGCCCTTCGGAGCGGCAAGTGCCGACGAACCGTTACCCTGGGTTCCCATATATGAAGGAAGTTGCATGGACATGAGCATATCATCAGATCTCTTGTAGTAGGCATCCACTGTAAGGTTGAGTCTGTCTTGGAAGAATCCCAGGTCGAGACCCACATTGTACTGCTCCTGCTTCTCCCATTTGATTGCAGTGTTGGCGATATTGGCAGGGCGATAACCCATGCCGAGATAAGAAGGCATCCTTGAGATGGCAGAACCCCACGCGTAGCCTCCTATATTGGAGTTACCGGTCTGTCCCCATCCGAGACGGAGCTTACCGTTGCTGAACCACTCCACATCCTTGAGCCAAGGCTCATTAGAGAATCTCCACGATGCCGCTACCGAGTGGAAACCTGCCCAACGATTGTCTGGACCGAAGTTGGACGAACCATCATATCGGTAGGTATAGGTTGCATAGTAACGGTCGTCATAGTTATATGTCTCTCGTGTGAAGAATGAAGACATGGATGAACTTCCGAATCCGGAACCTATCTTAGGGTCTCCGGCTCCGAGAGAAGGATTATGAACATCGTTTGAAGGAAGGTTGTTATTGAATACACTTGCATATTCATAGCTTGACTCCCACATTTCCTGTCCTACCATGGCTGTAACGCTGTGCTTGCCCCATGTATTGGCGTATGTGAGATAGTTCTTGAGCTGCCAAAAGAAATTCCTATTGTACTGGATGCTGCTCTCATTTGTATCACGAGTCCAGTTACCGAAATCCAAAGTCGGCTTAAAACGCTCTGCCTTGGTGTTTCCGATGTCAAAGCCAACTTCTGTATGCCAGGTGAGATTCTTTACAGGTGTGATGTCGGCGAAGATGTTTCCATTGAGCTTTTGACGATTAAGCAGAATATCATCTTCAAGGGCTATTCCGATTGGATTCGGATTGAGATTGTGCTCATCCACAATTGAAGCATAGTTTCCGTCCATATCATAAATAGGGACATCAGGACGAGTTGTCAGAGAGTAATAGATGAGACCCTCATTGGAGTCAGCCAGTTTGAGGTCATCGTTTGTATTCGTGAAAGAGACATTGAGTCCAAGTTTAATCCACTTCTTGAGCTGGGCATCGAGGTTAGAACGAACACTGAAGCGGTCGAAGTTAGAGCCGATGATGGTACCTTGCTGATCCATATAAGACCCAGATACATAGTACTGAACCTTCTCCGTACCTCCCTGCACCGAGAGTTGGTGCTGATGCTGAAGAGCTGTGCGGAAGATGGCATCCTGCCAGTTTGTTCCCGCGCCAAGAATCGAAGGGTCTGAATACACTTCACTCGGGTCTGACATTTCTCCGACTGTCGCAAGGTCGTTATAGAACTCAGCATACTGACGAAGGTTCATCATATCGAGGCGCTTGGTCTGCTGAGAGACTGCAAACATGCCGTCATAACTGATCTTGGCCTGTCCTTCCTTACCACGTTTGGTGGCGATGAGAACGACACCGTTCGCACCCTGAGCACCATAAATCGCTGTTGCAGAGGCGTCCTTGAGGATTTCCATGCTCACGATGTCGGCAGGGTTGATTGTTGAGAGAGGTGAAATGGTCGAAACCTTACCGTTTCCGAGGGCATCACCAAGGCCGAAGTCTGCTCCTGAGTTTCCGCCTCCCTGGACGATCACACCGTCGATGACGTAGAGAGGCTCTGCGTTAGCGTTGATGGTGGCCTGTCCGCGGACACGGATTGATGATGATGAACCAGGGGCTCCTGAAGTCTGGACAGCGGTCACACCGGCTGCACGGCCCTGGAGAGTCTGGTCGAGGGATGAAACGATGGAACCCTTGAGGGACTCCTCGGTCATTGAAACTGAAGCACCGGAGAGGTCGCTTCTCTTCATTGTACCATAACCGACAACGACTACCTCGTCGAGGAGCTGCCGGTCTTCCTGGAGGGTGGCGTTATAGACGTTCTGGCTGCCGACAATGATCTCGACATCCTTGTAGCCGATGGAAGTAATCACCAATGTAGCTCCCAGAGGGACGTTGATGCTATACTTACCATCTAAATCTGTAACGGCACCGTTCTGGGTACCTTTCTCTATGACGCTGACTCCGGCTACAGGACCGACTGCGTCAACGACTGTACCGCTGACCTTCTTGGTCTGTGCCATGAGCGACATGCTCAGAAGGAGCAGCGCCAGACAAGTAAATAGTTTACTTTTCATGTTACTTGATTTTAGTGTTATTAATTATAAGTATAACGTGTGTTATATTTATCTGACTGTCGTTGAGTATTCTCTGTACCATTTTTCCACCTCCTGAGGCCACTCCGGCACCTTCCAGACATCATGGCCGGTGTACGGATAGCAGATCCAGCGCTTCGGCGCCCTGATCATGTTGTAGCCGGAGAAGTTCGTATGAGGAGGACAGACCGGATCCTGAAGGCCGAAGGCCATGAGCACAGGGCACTGGATGCGGTCCGTGAAGTTCTTGACGTCGAAATAACTGAGGGTCTTGTAGAGGTCTTCGTCGGATATTCCCTTTTCGGCTGCAGCCTTGAGGATAGGCTCGCCCGGCCAGTGGACAATCTGGAAATAGTCCTTGTAGTCGCTCAGGAAAGGCACTGACGGCGCGATTGCGTCGATGCGATGGTCGAGGGATGCTGCAATGAGGGTGAGCGCTCCGCCCTGGCTGCCGCCTTCCGCGAACAGACGGTCCTGATCAACCTTCTCGCGTGAGCACACAAAGTCGATGGCTCTTACAGCATCAGCAAAGGCTCCTCTGTAATAATATGTCTCCTTGGATTCGAGTCCGCGCACGCACCAGTCGTCCTTCTCGCCCGGCTTGCGGTTGAGGGCCTGGTTGCGATGGCAAAGGAGGAACTGCACCCTCTCAGGGTTGTCTGACGGGCCCGGATACCAGACCTCGCTGCCATAGCCCATATATGCTATGACGGTCTCGTATTTTCCTTCCTTTACCGGCTCCACGAGGATTCCGCTGATCTTTTCGCCTCCCAGAGAGGTCATATCCACACGGTAGGTTCTGCGGATGTCGTTGGAGCGCTCCTTGATGAGGGTGAGCTTGTATTCGGGAGCGGTCGCTTCGAGCTTGGCCAGAGTCTGGAGCCAGAACTGGTCGAAGTCGGGCTGCTTGTCCTGAGGGGATTCGATCTTCTCCGGCTCACAGCCTATGTTTGTGCGGACAAGTTCCTTTCTTGTTCCGTCCTCGTCCACAAGTTCAAGGACAGCGCAGTAGAAGCCCGGCTGGAGATCAAGTCTATATTCTAAATCTGCCCCCCCCTGTGAGAGTTTCACGATTTTTCTCTCAGTCTTGACCGGCTGCTTGAGGTCTGTGGTGAGAGTCATTTCGAGGGTTGCCTTATTGCATTTAGGGATTATGACATTTGCCTTGAGAGTATGCGGGCCTTCGCCGAAATACAGCCCCTTGTTCTGGTCAATCTGGAACCACGCCTTAGGTCCGAGGGCTTCTTCCACCTGAGTTGAGGCCTCCCTGAGAATGGTAAGCGTGGATTCATCGGAAGCATATACGGAATTCAGTCCCTGCTGCTCCTGAGCCGGATCGCCGCAGTAGTCATCGCCCGGCTGCCAGTATATGTCCGTCTGCGACTGCTCTGCAAGACCGCCCCATCCCCAGAAGTTGAGTCCGGCAAAGAGACCTCCTTCCTGAGCGGCCTTCACTATGCGCGAGCACACATGCTTGTAATATCTGTCTCTGGATGTTGTCGGAGTGCCTTTTGCGAACTGGAAGCCGTCACGCGGGAAGCCGAACTCCTCCAGAACCACCGGCTTGCCATATTTTGCTGCCACGGTAAGATGTTCGTCGATGTATATGTCCGTATTTTCAATGGCCTTATCGAGATTGGTGTCGAGGGTGTTTTCGCGCACCCAACTCCAGTTGTACGGCCATATATGGATGTTCATATAGTCTATGTCCGGACAGGCATGAACCTTTTCCCAGAGAGGAAGAAGGCCTTCGCAACCGTGACGTCCCTCGCTTCCGGATGAGACCATATGGTTCGGGTCAAGCGACTTGATGAGGGCAGCAGTCTCCCAAAGCCAGTCCACGAAAGCCTGACGGCCGACAGAATCCGCTCTGAAGCAGCGAGGCTCGTTGCCGATCTGCCAAGAGAAGATAGTAGGGTCGTCCTTATATGGCTTGCCGGTCACGGTATTGGTGCGCGTCACGACGTGGCAGACATGGTCTGCGAAATATTCCTTTGCCTTATCGTTGGTCACGAAGCGGGAGACTGACTCGCAGTATGCCCGATAGCCCACCTCTGCCGGAATTACAGCCTTGCCTTCGCCTGCCCACTCAAGATACATTCCGTATCCGCCGGACCATTCCCAGGAGTTGTTGAGATACAGGACAGCCTTCATTCCCCTTTCCGCCATCTCGGCGAGAAGACGGTCGAGGCCACGGAAAATGGTATCGTTATAGACTCCCGGTTCCTTCTGAAGAGTCGGCATGACACGGGTCGGAACACCGTCTGGGCCATCACCTCCGACTAGAACACGGAGATTTGTCAGACCGTTTTCCTTGAGGATATCCAGTTCTTTTTCAAGACGTTCCACATCTCCGCCCTGACCGTCCGAAGCCAGAATGGCACCGTACCAGAAATTGGTTCCAAGGAAATGCGAAGGGTAGTCTTTACTTGTGAATTTGCCGTCCTTCACAGAAACGAAAGACGACTCGTTGGTCTGACAGGAACACAGCAGAACAGCTGTGAGCAGTGTCACAACCGAAAAGATTCGGATAGATTTCATTGATGTTTAGCGCTAATTATCTGGTAATGCAAATTTACCTATTCGGCCTGCGCTAAACAAATATCCATTTATCCTATTATGATACTAATTAAACAATAACCTTGTTTTTCTTGAACATCGCCCGGAATTCCCTTGGCGTGTAGTTGCGTTTTGTCTTGAATGTGCGGTTGAAGTTGGAAAGGTTATTGAAACCGCATTCGTAGCATATTTCCGATATGTTCTTCGTGGAGTCCACCAGCATTCTGGCAGCGAAACCTAATCTTATGTCCACTATGTAGTCCGACAGTGTGCGCCCGGTCCTCTGGCGGAAGAAACGGGAGAATGCCACCGGACTCATACCTACGATTTCCGCCATATCAGAAAGCCTCAACTGCTTTGCATAGTTCTCGTTGATATATTCCTTGACCTTCTGCACGCGCCTGCTCTCCTCAGGCTTTCCTGTCTTAGCAAAAGAACTTGACGCCAAGACCCGCGACTCTTCCGAGATTGATAGTTTATATAGAAGATAAAGGAACTTCAAGAATTGTACAAATCCCTCTTTTTCAACGGATAACGAATTAAGAGTCGAGTACACCTTCATGATCGAACTCATGGGAAATGCAATGCCATGCTCTGCCCTGTCCAGCATCTTCTTGATGGAGGCAAACTGGTTCTTGGAGAGCATCTCCCCTTCGAAAAGTTTGGGAGAGAACTGTATGGTGATCTCACGGATATCCTTCGAGCAGCACTTTCCCTGCTCCCAGACATGTTCAAGGTTCCCGGCGCCGATCAGCACAAGATCATATTCCCCGATCTCCTCGACGCTGTCCCCGACTATGCGGCGGCATCCGGCACCATGCTCTATGAAGTTGAGTTCATACTCCTTGTGCTGGTGAAGAGGGTACGTAAACTCGGTCTTGTGGCGCTCCACCACATAAAAACAGTCCTTTTCGGACAGTCTGGAAATCTCTGTGAATACCTTGCTCATCTGTCTTGTGTAATTTCATGTGCAAAAATATAAAAATTTTGGGTTATGATACTTTTTTAACATATTTTTCGCATAAGTCTCCATTTGCACCATAGCCCATGCGGCTGTCGGGTGGCACGCAACTCACTGAATTACAGCCGTTTGCTTGGATTGCGTGCTCCCCTTTGGCGGCACGCAGTTCGCGTAAACCTCTGACGCACAGGGATATGCGTGCCACGCTCTTCCGGGCAAAATCACTATATTTGTCATGATTCAGCATAAAAATCCGTCATGAAACAGACCACTCCGGCAGAACTATTTGCAGCAAAGGCACTTGCAGGACAGGTGCGGAAAGAACTTGTGGAAAACATCCTTCCGTTCTGGATGGAGAAGATGTGCACACCATCCGGAGGACTTCTGGGGCGCATTTCAGGCGAAGGACAACCGGACACGTCTGCTCCCGTGGGCGGGATCATGACTGCCAGGGTGCTCTGGACCTTTGCCTCGGCCTACAGGGTGCTTGGGGCTGAGGGATCATGCCGTCCGGAGATGTTGCAGGGATATATGGATATGGCCCTGCGCGCAAAGAGGCTCATCATCGACCGGTTCTATGACAAGGAATATGGCGGGACTTTCTGGGCGCTTGACGCCAACCTCTCTCCTGCGGACACCAAGAAGCAGATATATGCAATAGCATTCGCTATATATGGTCTGGCGGAACTCTATAGGGCATGCGGGGATTCTGAGGCTCTGGAATATGCCGTGAAACTGTTTCATTCGATCGAGGACCACAGTTTCGACTCGGAGCAGGACGGGTATTTCGAGGCGTTCACCCGTTCATGGGAGCCGATCGAGGATATGCGTCTGAGCGACAAGGACGCCAACGAGAGCAAGACGATGAACACCCATCTTCATGTGCTGGAGGCATACACCTGCCTGTTCCGAGTGTGGAAGGATCCGCTTCTGGAGTCTCGCCTGCGCGGACTGATACTGGTGTTTGAGAAATATATTCTCGGCGCTGACGGACACTTGAAACTGTTCTTTGACGACTCGTGGAACTGCGGATATGATATAGTTTCCTACGGACATGACATCGAGGCGTCGTGGCTGCTGCATGAGGCAGCGCTGGTGCTGGGGGACTCTTCTGTTCTGGCACGTGTGGAGGCGCTGGTGCCTTCAATAGTCCGTGCCGCATCGGAAGGATTCACACCTGAGGGGGGAATGATATATGAGAAGAGCGGAGGCGGGGCGCATGAGGGGTGCGGTGAGGGGTGCGGTGAGGGGTGCGGTGAGGGGTGCGGTGAAAGGTGCGGCGACGGGCGCGGTGAGGGGTGCGGGGAAGGTCCGGAGGATATAGGTGCCGGCGCTGAGGTGGATGCAGACCGCCACTGGTGGGTGCAGGCTGAGAGCGTCGTGGGATATTTCAATCTTTGGGAGCATTTCGGGGAGCAGGATGGTCTGGAGAATGGAACAGGAACCGAGGTGGGAGTTGGAGGGCCTTCCGGTCTGGAGAATGCCATAATGTGCTGGGAGTTCATAAAGAGCAACATCATAGACAGGGACGGCGGCGAATGGTTCTGGAGCCTGCGCGCTGACGGGTCCGTGAACCGCGAGGACGACAAGGCCGGCTTCTGGAAATGTCCATATCACAACGGGCGTATGTGTATGGAGATCATCGAGCGAGTCACCAAACATACTAACGACCAATAACTTACGCAGTTGTTCTGCCGTCTGGGGAAGGCAGGACAACTATGTATATTGCTCTGGTAAAAACTAAAGGAGTCGGGAAAGTACGCATATACCTTCTCGACCCCGGTATTGTTCTTCAGGAAATCCTGGTGCGATAGTCCAGCCGATTCTTGCTGCTGAAGTCAGCAGTACTGCTTACGAAAGAATATCTCAAAAACAGGGTCAGATATATGGACTCCATCTCTTTTAAGTTCTATGAGTTCCTTGTCCTGCAATGCCTTTTTCAAAGTCGTGATATTGGATTTTGTACCGAGGCGATAGTCTTCCAAAATGGAAGCGGAGCCAAAATCACTATGGATGCCATGACAAATTGCCCTCAGAAAATTCATCTGATACGCGGATAGTCCGTTGATTTGTTGGATGAACAAGCCGGAGCACTGGGCCATAAGTTCATCAAATGCTGTTTCGACAATACTGTCCGTCACTTGTTTTTCAGTATTGACATAGACGTTCCATGCAAATTGCTGGACGTATGAGGAGTAATTATCTACAGTCGTGCAGATTTTCATTGCCATTTCTCGGCATATGGATTTTCCGTTTGCTTCGAATCTTGCTATGATATAATCGATCCAGTCTTCTGTCGGAATTTTATCCAATGTGACCATATCTCCAAACTGATAAAACGGCATTCTTTTGTTCTGGAAAATATTCTCCATCATGTGTTTCTTGCTTCCATAAAAACAGAATGACACATTTCTGAAATGCTGCCATACTGAACGAAGCCGCTTCTGCACTGACAGGGAATCAGGAAATTCACCGATCTGCTGAAATTCATCTATGCATACGATAATGTGTATCCCTCGTTTCGTGGCAATTTTCTCAGGTAGAGAAAGAATCTCATCTGGCGAAATGTCCTTGGGAGCAAGACCCAAAGATATGGAATAATCCGCTACCGAATCCGGACTTACAGAGATTTTAGGAATGAGTCTCCCTAAGAATTCTCTGGCATATTCTATTGCCTGCTCCACTTTTGAAGATGTCTGCCTGATGATTTCCGAACAGAACGTGTTGTAGAAGTCGTATTCACTACGGCAATCATAAATATCCATCCTTATCGTCTTGATATCCTTTCTTTCAATGGATTCACACACTTTGTTTATAAGGGATGTCTTTCCCATGCGCCGAGGCGATATGAGTATCGTATTTACACCGCCCTCAAAATTGCTTCTGATACGCTTTGTTTCATTGATCCTATCGGTGAAATTATCTCCCGAAACTGCCATTCCATAAACAAAAGTCTTTTCCATAATCTCCTGAATTTGGGACAAATATAGCAAATAGTCTCCCGGTACACAAATTTGTGGTCCGCAAATTTGTGTACCGGGAGACTATGAGCAATCTACGCCTTGTGCTCGGCTGTGGAGTTGAGGAAGAGTTCGTCCATCTGCTCCTGGTCGATGTATGAAGGGGAGTCGATCATCACGTCGCGGCCCTGATTGTTCTTAGGGAAGGCGATGTAGTCGCGGATTGTCTCCTGGCCGCCGAAGAGGGCGCAGACACGGTCGAAACCGAAGGCGAGACCGCCGTGAGGAGGGGCGCCGAACTTGAAGGCGTTGATGATGAAGCCGAACTTATATTCCGCATCCTCCTTGCTGATTCCGAGAACCTCGAACATACGCTCCTGCATTGCGGCCTCGTGGATTCTTATAGATCCTCCACCGAGTTCAGTTCCATTCAGGACGAAGTCATATGCGTTTGCACATACCCTCTCCAGATCCTCCTTTCTGTCGCTGTAGAAGAGTTCGAGGTGCTCAGGCTTAGGAGCCGTGAACGGATGGTGCATTGCGTAGAAACGCTGGGTCTCGTCGTCCCACTCCACAAGAGGGAAATCCACCACCCAGAGAGGTGCGAAGTTATACGGATCGCGAAGGCCGAGACGGTTACCCATTTCAAGACGGAGTACGCCGAGCATGTTCTGGGTCTTTCTCTTGGCTCCGCAGAGGACGAGTATCATGTCGCCCTTCTTTGCGCCGAGACGGTCTGCAACTGTCTGGAGTTGCTCAGGAGTATAGAACTTATCGATAGAAGACTTGATTGTGCCGTCTTCGTTCACCTTTATATATACAAGACCCTTGGCTCCCACCTGAGGTCTCTTCACCCACTCTGTGAGTTCGTCGATCTGCTTGCGTGTGTATGCTGCAGCGCCCTCAACGTTGATTGCGCCGATATAGTCCACTCCGTCGAACACTGAGAAGCCGTACCCCTTCACGAGGTCTGTGATCTCGTGAATCTTCATGTCGAAACGGATGTCCGGCTTGTCGCTGCCGTAGAAATCCATCGCGTCATACCAACTCATGCGAGGGATGCGCTCGGCGATCTCCACATTGAGGACGTTCTTGAAGAGGGTCCTCATCATGCCCTCGAATGTGTTCAGAACATCTTCCTGCTCCACGAAAGACATCTCGCAGTCGATCTGGGTGAACTCCGGCTGACGGTCTGCGCGGAGGTCCTCGTCACGGAAGCAGCGCACGATCTGGAAATAGCGATCGTAACCTGCCACCATAAGAAGCTGCTTGAAGGTCTGAGGAGACTGCGGAAGGGCATAGAACTGACCTGGGTTCATTCTTGAAGGCACCACGAAGTCACGTGCACCCTCAGGAGTCGACTTGATCAGATATGGGGTCTCGATCTCAAGGAATCCCTGGGCGTCGAGATAGTTGCGCACCTCGTGAGCCACCTGGTGACGGAGTTTCAGGGCTTTCTGGAGAGGGTTTCTGCGAAGGTCAAGATAGCGGTACTTCGCGCGGAGTTCCTCACCGCCGTCGCTCTCGTCCTCGATTGTGAACGGAGGTGTGTTGGCCTTGTTGAGAACCTTGATTTCAGCGAGACTGATCTCTATGTCTCCGGTAGGCATCTTAGGGTTCTTGCTCTGGCGCTCGATGACCTGTCCGGTCACCTGAAGCACCCATTCGCGGCCGAGGCTTGATGCTGTCTCGACGAGTTCCGCCTCTGCATGAGCGTCAACCACGAGTTGAGTGATGCCATAACGGTCCCTGAGGTCCACGAAGGTCATTCCTCCGAGTTTTCTTGATTTCTGTACCCATCCGGCCAGAGTCACCGTCTGACCGACATTTTCTATGCGGAGTTCTCCGCAGGTGTGTGTTCTGTACATATATATTCAGTATTTATATTTTCGCTCCCATCAGTAGGCCAGACAGTGGATTCCATCGACCCCTCCCACTTTGTGGACCCCTCCTGATTAACCTGCTACCGCAGGCTGCTCGCTACAACAACCCACTGGGTTGTTTGCATACCGCTCACGAGGGTGGCAAAATGTCGATTACATCCACATGTCTAATCCGACTGAGACTTATAAAATCTGACAAAATTACGAAATAAATAATAATTGTAATACATTTGCACCCCAAAAATGGATTTTACCTATGTGGCTGGCTCTTGCATTCGTTTCCGCAGCCCTGCTCGGATTCTATGACACCTCGAAGAAGGCCTCACTGAAGGACAACGCCGTCCTGCCGGTGCTGCTGCTGAACACCATATTCTCGACACTGATATTCTCCCCTTCCTCATCGACTCCATCTGGGGCTTCGGGTGGTTCAGCGGGACTTTCCTTGATACGGCACCATTCGGGCGTGCCACACAATCAACTGACTATCAGTCAATTAATGAATCTGCTCGCTGTCTCCGTCATGCGAGACAAAGCATCAACTCCCTGAACCTCAGCAACTTATCTAACACAGCTCCATTGCTGAGGGCGCATCTGCTGGGAATGGCTTTCATCTGGTTCGGCACACGATAGACCACCGGAAGTCCTGGCGACAATTCATCCCAAAGCCGCAGAGCCATTGATTCTGCCTGAAAGTTGAAGGATTTCTGAAGAAAGAAACTATATTTGTAAAAAGTCTATTGTATGAAAAGGATATTCATTGTCTTGGCTCTGCTTGCTGCGGCGCTGAGTGCTGTTGCGCAGGAAAACGGTTTTGAAAAGAAGACATATACGTCACAGGACGGGACGGTTCTGAACTATCGTCTGCTCACTCCGGATGAAGATGCCGCCGGGAAGAAGTTTCCTCTAGTGATATTCCTCCATGGAGCCGGAGAGAGGGGCAGCGACAACGAGAAGCAGTTGATCCACGGCAGCCAGATGTTCCTCAATCCGGTCAATCGTGAGAAATATCCTGCATATGTGCTGTTCCCGCAGTGCCCTGAGGATGCGTTCTGGGCATATAATCTCAAGACAAGGAAGTCAGGCTTCGACGCTCTGAAGGAAGAACCGGTCATGCCGGCTATATTCAAGGCAGTCAAGGAGTTGATAGACACATATATGGCTTATCCCGATGTCGACAGGTCAAGAATATATATCATGGGACTTTCCATGGGAGGAATGGCGACATTCGATATGATTGCAAGATTTCCGGAATTCTTCGCTGCGGCCATCCCGGTGTGCGGAGCGGTGGATCCGTCGCGCCTTGAAGACATGAAGGGAGTCAGTATCCGTATATACCATGGTGACGCTGACCCCGTGGTGCCGGTCGAGTACTCGCGAAAGGCATATCGCGCATTGAAGAAGGCCGGGGCAAAGGTGGAACTGTTTGAGTTTCCGGGCTGCGGACATGGAAGTTGGAACCCGGCATTCAACCAGCCGGACTTCATGGAATGGCTGTTCAAGCAGAAGAAGGCTAAAAAATATATGAAATAGTATGGAAGTTAGAGCGAAAAAGGCCCTGGGCCAGCATTTTTTGACGGATCTGTCCATCGCGCAGAGGATTGCAGATGCGCTACTGGTACCTTGTCCCGGCATTGAGACAGTACATAGTTCTGAGAACCCGATGTCGGCATTGGAAATCGGTCCGGGAATGGGTGTGCTCACTCAGTATGCGCTCCAGAGACCGGAGGTGGACCTGAGAATGGTGGAGATCGACACGGAATCGGTGGACTATCTTCTGGTGCATTTCCCTCAGGTGAACGGCAAACTCATAGAGGCAGACTTTCTGAAACTCAAGCTGGAGAACTTCTTCGACGGGCATTTCTGCGTGATCGGAAACTTCCCGTACAACATATCCTCACAGATATTCTTCAAGATCCTGGACTATAAGGAGCAGGTGCCGCAGGTGGTCTGCATGATCCAGAAGGAGGTGGCGGAGCGCATCGCGGAAAAGCCGGGAACAAAGACATACGGCATCCTTTCCGTGCTGCTCCAGGCGTGGTATGACATCGAATATCTGTTCACAGTGGGAGAAGGGGCGTTCAATCCGCCGCCGAAGGTGAAGTCGGCCGTCATCAGGCTTGTGCGCAATTCCCGCCGGGAACTCGGTTGCGACGAGGCCCTGTTCAAGACAGTTGTCAAGACCGGGTTCAACCAGCGCAGGAAGACTTTGAGAAATTCCCTGAAACCGCTCATCCGTGCCAAGGCGGACCGCTGCGGCTGGAGCGAGGAGCAACTTGCGGACTTTGTCGCTGATCCTGTCTTCGAACTCCGTCCGGAGCGCCTGAGCGTCGAGGATTTCATTTCACTGACATTGAAACTAGCATAGTCACTGCCGCTGTTACCGGTGTCGTGTCTGTTTTCTGCGTTTTTAGGGAACGACACTCCCTAAAAACGGGGAAAAACGGCTGTTTCAGCCAGTGTCGTATCTGTTTTCTGCCAAAATCGGCCACGTCACTTTTTGATGGGTGATTATACACATGTTTACACTCACTGTCATATCGAGCGACCGGAGGGAGTTGAGACATCATGACAGAGAGAAGGGGAATTGAAATGACAGAGGGAACACCGATAAACTTATATACATGGACTGTCAGGCGCTAAATCAGCCAAAACTCTGCCTGTCGGTCACTACCTGTAAAATATTGTTTGATCATTTTGTGTTTTTCTGCAACATTTTTCCAGGTGCGGCAGTCTAATATGCGACAACTGAAAAGAAACAATATTAAATTTTGAAAATTATGGAAGACATTATCGCTGTAAGCATCCCCATCTGTGTATGTGTCATATTGCCGGTCATGATAGTATGGCTTGTGCAGAGAAGCAGAAGCCATAGGATAGACAAGAGGAGCGAAGTTCTTGTCAAAGCAATGGAGAACGGAGTCGAGGTGGATCCGAACCTCCTTATAGATGAGACTCCTGACAGAAAAAAATCTCTCAAGATGCAGATGATCTCGTACCTGAGCAACGGCGTAATCTTCGGTCTGATAGGCCTTCTGTTCATAATCCTGACCGTTGCCGGAGTGGCATCTTTCCCTGCATGGGGATATTATGCCGGCATTCCGCTCCTGGCAGTAGGCGTGGGCAACCTCGTAGCATATTTCGTGGGCAGGAAGTATATGGCTCCGGAGATCCAGGCAGAAGAACAGGCTGGCAAGGAGTGACGGGGCAGCGGGAATGAATCGGGAACAGTTCATAGAACAGATCGCTCAGGAGCAGGAGCCTTTGAGAAGGTTCCTGCGGGTCCTGTGTGACGGAGACAGTTGCAAGGCCGACGACATAGCCCAGGAGGCGATGCTGAAGGCATACCTGTCTTTTGAACGGTTCGAAGGCAAGGCCAGATTCTCCACATGGCTTTTCAGGATTGCATATAACTGTTTCTATGATGCGCGGACGTGTGACGGCAGGTCGCAAGGCGAGGAACTGGCTGAAAGGCACGAGCGTCTGGCCGGAAACGAGAATGCAGACGGAAGGTTTGAATATCAGGAACTTCATATGGCCATCGGGAATCTCCTTCCCCATGAAAAGGCTGTGATTCTGCTGTTCTATATGGAAGACAAAAGCATAAACGACATAGTCCGGATCACAGGAATCCCGAGCGGAACTGTCCGCGCACAGCTTTCAAGGGCCAGGGCGCATCTAAGACAATATCTCACGAAACAATGAAGACAGAAAAAGACATAAGGAAATTCTTGCACGAGAACAGGATCGCTGTTCCGAAGGACGACGGATTCATGGATGAGGTGGTCAGGCAGATAAACCTGCTGCCGTTCCCTGCATCACTGTCGCAGAACCGCGATGTGGAGGAGAAACTGGAACTTCTGAAAATCATCCGTGCGACACTCCGCAAACGCTCACGCAGACAGGCTCTGCTCACTCTTCTGGTCAACACACTCATCTGCGGATGCGTATTTGCCGGGATATGGCTCTGCTTTTCCCTCAACGAAGGATCGGCATTGGTTCGGTCATTATATACATGGAGATATGCGGTCCTCGGCGTCATCAGCCTCTGCTCTCTGGCCTACTCTTTCCACCAGACGAGGACATATATTCCGTAAAGTCCTTTGACTTCGGGAGAGATATTGCTATCTTTGGGCAAACTGTTCAAGATCATGAAGGTATTACTGGTAAACGGCAGCCCGCATAAGGATGGCTGCACCTGCACGGCACTCAAGGAGGTCGAAAAGGAACTTAACGCGGAAGGAATCGAGACTGAAATGTTATGGCTTGGAGTGAAGCCCATATCCGGGTGCCTGGGCTGCGGACAATGCTGCAGGAGAGGCCCGAACGGAGAGCCGGCTTCGCTTCGCTGCGTGATAGACGACACTGTCAATGAATTCCTCGACAAGGCTCAGGAGGCGGATGGCTTCGTGTTCGGAAGCCCGGTTCATTACGCCGCACTCTCCGGAGCGCTCACATCGTTCATGGACCGTGCATTCTACGGCAAGGGAAAGATCTTCCGCTACAAGCCGGCGGCAGGAATAGTCAGCGCACGCCGAGGCGGAACGACGGCAGCCTTCGACCAGATCAACAAGTATTTCACAATCTCGTCCATGCCGGTGGTCTCTTCAAAATACTGGAATATGGTTCACGGCAGCACCCCAGACCAGGTGCGTCAGGACGAGGAGGGCATGCAGGTGATGCGCGAACTGGGCCGCAACATGGCCTGGCTCCTGAAATGCATCGAGGCCGGACGCGCCGCAGGAATCCCCGATCCTGTCAAGGAAAAACCAGTGATGACCAACTTCATACGATAGTTCGATTCCCGCAACCACTGATTTTACAAAAGACTGATACTCAGAGACATGAACGGATAGTGCAACGCACTTCCTGTCCGGGAAAAGCAACCGAGGCGGCCCTTGCGGGTCGCCTCTGCTGTTTTGGATGCAGTCTGCTTCGTGCTTCATCGGACCGACAGGCAGAGTTTGGGGCGATTCTCTGCCCGACGGTTTTCCACACCTTCAATATACACTCTCTGCAGGGTGGTGCAAGCACAGGACAAGGACCGACAGGCAGAGTTTGAGGCATTTCTCTGCCTGATGGTGCCAAAAACGGGGTTCCAAGGCTCGAAAACGGGACCGACAGGCAGCTTATTGCTCCAAACTCAGCCTGTCGGTCCCGCACTCTACTCCGAGCATGCAACCACTGATTTTGCAAAAAACTGATACTCAGAGACATGAACGGATAGTGCAGCAACGCACTTTGCTGGCATCAGCAGATAGTCGGCAGCATGTTTTCTATAAAATATTATTAACTTTGTCGCGTCAAGCAATTGACACATACGTATTAGAAGTGTTTTCGCACATCCTTGATTGAAAATGTGGAAGTTTTCTGAACAAAAGGATAGACGGACAACACTCATTCTTGGTATATTCTATTGTGAACGGTGGCATTTTGCGCCTCGATGTCTCACATATATACCGAGTGTGAGGCATCAGGTCGTTTATTTTTGTTCGGGTCTTTCCACAACCTTCAATCAGATAAACGAAACAGCCTCACACTTTCTTTTTGTTTTCATTTATGCATCTCTGGGGCTCGGATGCCAAAGGACTGCCATGATAGCAAAATCTAACCTCAGGACAGCATTGTTTCTGTTGCTTCCACTCTTAACTCTTGCTTCCGGTTGCAAGGACATGAAACTCGACATCCAAGACTCTCAAGACCGTCTTGACACACTTGAAGGCTCGTCTATTCCAACAATCCGTGAGCAGATAAGTGCCATCAACACATCTATAGACACCCTTAAAGTGATGGATGAAATGCTCAACAGTTATATCAAGACTCTCGAAACAACATCAGCAGACCTGCAAAAGCAGATAAATGAGGCCAATGGAGAAATAGCGAGGGTAGAATCAGAACTCGGCGAGGAAATCAGTGGCCTAGAACAGAGTCTGCTCAATGAACTTAATACGGCAAAGGTAGCCATTCAGGTAGAATTAACTGCAATCAACAAAACGCTTGAGAGCCTCAAGGAAGCAGACGCTGCGCTTGACCAAAAGATCGCTGACCTCCAGACCTATATTGACACCGAACTCACATCCACAACGGACTGGGCAGAAGCGACATTCTCCACATTGGCACAATATGAACAGACTCAGACGGAGATATCAGGAATCAAGGCTTCTATTGAGCAGATAAATGCGGATATAGAAGCACTAGAGGCTCGCCTGAACGAAAAGATTGCAGCAGACATAAAGACTGCCGTAGTTGCGCTTCGTATAGAAATCAATACTGACCACGCATCACGTATCGAGAGTGCGGTAAATAATCTAACGATAGCCTATACTGCTGCCGTGTCATCTGCTAAGGCAGAAATCACAACCGCATATACCAATGCCATATCCAATGCCATAATTGAGAGTGAGTCAGGACTGAAAGCCTGGATAAACACCAGACTCACACAAGGATACTATGATATAACTACAATTGACGGAAAACTTGAAGCCATATCCGGACGGTTCGACGACACCGACAAGTATATTCAGAAACAGATTGACAATCAGAAGGCTGACCTTGACGCCGCAAAGTCAGAACTCACTTCCGCATATAGAAAGGCGATAAGTGATGCGATACAGACAAATAATGGAGTTATCAGTGAAGAGATTGCAGAAGCCGTTCAAGAGCTTGAGGCTGCGATAAACTCACGCCTATCAACAATTGAATCGCAGATTACTGCCATGCAGAAAGACATGAATGAAATAATTGATGACATCTATACTATTCAGGAACAGATCGAAAGTATAAACTCTGCTCTTGGAGCTCTTGAGTCCGAAGATCAGGGACTTAATTCCTTAATTGACAAATTGGAATCCGATTATGCTGCTCTACTTCAGGAATTGCAAGAAATTCAATCGTTAGATGAAATTTTTCGAAAACGGATTAACGACGACATAATAAATCTAAACACACTTATTGAAACTATATTGAATCGTTTAACATATATAGAAAATAATTTTAACAATCGAATTCAAAGTCTTAAATACATACCTGAGTATTGTGATGGTAAAGTTAATATGTCAAAAGAAACACGAAGCATATCGCTTAATTTCATTGTCTCTCCATCAAGTCAAGCTGTGTCAATTCAGTCATCTTGGGAGAAGACAAAAGATAATATCGTTGCTAATCTTGTATATACGAAAGACCCATTTACAAGAACATCCATAAGCGATATCCCATTAAAAATACTTAATGTTATAGGAACTGAAAATGGTCTGTTAAATGTTTCGATAGGAGAACATGAACTATATGTATTAGACGATGACTTTATAGAAGGAAATAAAGATGGAGTTTTATATCTGAGAATTATTGACAACGACAATGATGTCTGTTCTGAATTAATTCACATTGATAACTTTCAAGAGAAATGCAATATAGCTATTAGTGATATAAGTGCGACATCTGTAACATTTGAAGGACAGTTTGTTGCAAAAAAAGAAGATTTATCTTTAGCAAAAGTTTTATTATATTATTCGGCATCTGAGAATTTTAGCATATATGATGAAGGTGTATCAAAAGTAGGCATTACAGAATTTGACGAAAATGGTAATTTTAACATTGTATTGAAAGGATTAACTTTTAATACAGTTTATAGATTTTGTGTTATCCCCACAATTAAAAGTCAGGGAGTAGATTGTTCGTTTAGAGGAGTAGATAGTTTTGCGACTAATGACGTTACTATTGATGTGAGTTGTGACAAGTTCATAACTACAACTGCCAGAATAGAGGGAAATGTTACAGGCATATCAGACATAGATAAAGAATCATTAGAATTTGGTATACGCTACCGAGCACCTTCCGTAAACGTTAACTCGACAAATATGACAGTCAATCTCAACTCCGATAATTCTTTTTCTTGTTCATTATCTAACTTAAAAATAGGTTCTGGTGCATATTACTACTATTCTACATATATCTTACAGAATGGTGTGTATAAATATGGACGAGAGCAAGAATTTATAGTTCAATAATCTACTGCTAACATCTTTAACAATTGTAAAATTATGGAATCAATGTATCTGTCTTCTAATACCCCGTGGGTAAAGGACTTTTATGAGTTAACACCAGAGCATGATGTATTTGTCCAAAAAGGGTTGAAGCTTGATACAAAGATATATCGATATACATCATTGGACACATTGCTTCATATTTCATCACGGTCAGAATACTATATAAGCAAACGACTCTTTTTTACAGATAAAAATGAGCAAGGGGGCTTCAGCAATCTTAAATATTCTTTTGATTTATGCCCTGTCGGAGGTGACGCTTCAGATTATTGTGAGGCTTATCAAGAATATGTAACGGAGCAGAAGATTGCGGCCAAACATTTTTTTGTTTCGTGCTGGACAGAAAATTCTCCTGAAAGTTATCTTATGTGGAAGTCATATGCTTCTGGCGGAATAGGAATAAGAATAGAAACCACTATCGGCCAACTATTGGAATCCTTAAAAAACAACCCATGCAAAATCTTTTGTGCTCGTGTTGATTATAAGCCAGAAGGATATAAGGACACCTGGTTTAAGAGAGTATTTATCAAAAAAGAGGAATATAGGCAGGAACATGAGATACGAATATGCGTCAGCCCCAAAGATCCAAGGCAAAAATCTTGTGACAGATTGACACTCAAATTATCTAAGCCTTTCATTACATCTGCTATTTTATCACCATTCTTTTCAATACTAGAACAGAAATTTCTGCTTGAGCACCTGAATAAGATTTATCCGCCATTAGACATCAGCCGGTCTCAACTTATAGAAAAACACTAATAAGAACAGCAAGTGCAACGCACTTATCGTCCGGGAAAAGCAGCCGAGGCGGCCCATAAGGGTCGCCTCGGTGTTTATATATGAATTTCATTGTTAGTCTTCCTTCTCCTCTTCGAGGTATGCCTTCAGGAGCTTCTCCTGGACATCGCCAGGTACCGGCTGGTAGTCTGCGAAGTCCATTGTGAAGGTTGCGCTTCCTGATGAGAGGGAGCTGAGGGTTGTCGAGTAGCGGTAGAGCTCTGCGAGAGGAACGCGCGCCTTGATGGTGTCGAATCCCTTTTCAGTACCCATACCCTCGATGATTGCACGACGGTTCTGGAGATCAGACATGCAGGCACCCATGTACTCGGTCGGAGTCATGACCTCAACGTTGTAGATAGGCTCCATGATCTTAGGACCTGCGATGCGGAATGCCTCCTTGAATGCGTTACGGGCTGCAAGAACGAATGAGATTTCGTTTGAGTCAACCGGGTGCATCTTACCGTCGTATACATATACGCGGATGTCACGTGCGAGGGATCCTGTGAGAGGACCTTCGCTCATCTTCTCGTTGATACCCTTGAGGATAGCAGGCATGAAGCGTGCGTCGATAGCACCACCTACGATACAGTTGTAGTACTCGAGCTTTCCGCCCCATGGAAGGTCGAACTCTTCCTTGCCCTTGATATTGAGGACTACCTCCTTGCCGTCAACCTTGAAGCGGTTGCCCGGATCCACACCTTCCTGATATGGAGCGATGAGCAGGTGAACCTCACCGAACTGACCTGCTCCTCCGGACTGCTTCTTGTGACGGTAGTCTGCACAAGCGACCTTTGTGATGGTCTCTCGGTAAGATATCTTAGGAGCCGCGAACTCGATCTCAAGCTTGTTCTCGTTCTGGAGTCTCCACTTGAGGATGTTCACATGCTGCTCGCCCTGACCCTTGAGGATGGTCTGCTTCTGCTCCTTGTG
>CAZMNZ010000010.1:0-29716 GCA_964567765.1 uncultured Muribaculaceae bacterium | reverse complement strand
GCCTTAGGAGCCATACGCACCCACTCAAGTTCCCTTTCCAGAGCCTTGCGGCGCTTGCTTTCCTGCTTTTCCTCCTGAGCGAGGCGGGTGCTCTTCTGATCGAGCCATGAAGAATAGTTGCCCTTCCATGGAATGCCTTCTCCTCTGTCAAGTTCGAGGATCCATCCGGCTACATTGTCAAGGAAATAACGGTCATGGGTCACGGCGATGACCGTACCCTTGTACTGCTGGAGATGGGCCTCAAGCCACTGGATACTCTCAGTATCAAGGTGGTTGGTAGGCTCGTCAAGCAGAAGTACATCCGGCTGACGCAGAAGAAGACGACAAAGAGCCACACGACGGCGTTCTCCTCCACTGAGCGTGCTCACCTTAGCATCTGAAGGAGGACACTGGAGGGCATCCATAGCCCTTTCAAGTTTTGAATCGATTTCCCATCCTCCGCAGTGCTCTATCATTTCGGTCAGTTCTCCCTGACGCTCGATCAGAGCTGTCATCTCATCGTCAGACATCGGCTCGCAGAACTTCATGTTCACCTCTTCATACTCCTTGAGGATGTCCATCACTTCCTGAACGCCTTCCTGAACGACCTCGATCACAGTCTTGTCCGGATCCATCTGAGGCTCCTGCTCAAGATATCCCACAGAATAGCCTGGCGCCCATACGACCTCACCCTGATATCCGGTCTCGATTCCGGCAATGATCTTCATGAGAGTTGACTTTCCTGAGCCGTTCAGACCCACGATTCCGATCTTTGCTCCATAGAAGAACGAAAGATATATATCCTTGAGGATCACCCTGTTATTATGAGGAAGGATCTTGCCCACCCCGTTCATCGAAAAAATAATCTTCTCGTCTGCCATATTTTTCTATGTTTAGATTCAGTGTTTACAAACATACAAAGATAAGCAGGACAATCCGAATCCACAACTTATTTTTTCTTCCTTATCAGCCTGCTGCGTTCTTTTCTGCACCAGTCGCTCGGACTCTCACCCATATAGAGTCTGAATGCCATGCTGAAGGAGACGACGGAATTGAATCCGCTCATGAGCGCCAGTTCCGCTACCTTCAGATCAGGGTTATCCCTGAAGACACGGACAGAATATGTCACACGATAATAGTTCACGAACTGGCAGAAGTTGCGCCCGGTGAACTGACTTATCGCTCTGGATATATACAGTTTGTTGGTAAATACGACCTTGACGATGTCGTTGATGGTGAGGTTGCTGTTCAGGTACATCCTGTCATTTTCGAAAAGCGAGACAATCCTTTCATATATCTCCTTATATCCGTCATCGGCCTTGAGGGCTCCCGGTGAGATTTCGACAGTGGATATCTTCATGGATTCCACAATCCTCCGTTCCTGCCTGCTCCAGAAAATGAAGACAGAATCATTTGAAATGCGGGCACACAAGGCCACGACTTCGAGCCACATGAAGACGGAAATCGTAAGTCTGGCCCATGAATGCTCAAAGTACATCACAAGAGAAAGCAACAGCGACATCATGACCGAGAGATAGACTCCATCCATAGCCAGAGTCAGGCATGACCAGACGTTTCCTGCCTTCATCACTAGACGCACCTCTCTTATACGCATGAATATGGAGAAGAGATAGGTCACACACAAGTACAGGGAGGCTGCACCGAACAACTTATTGAACCTGAACCTGTCCGGAAGAGGCAGAAATCCTAAGGCACAGGAAAGATAGTAAAGAGTAAGCATAACCTCAACCACGAGCACGGATCGCGTTACAAGGCGCATATGCTCTTCATTAATTGTGGAGGATGTCATGAAAAGAAGAGGAAGAAAAGTCATATATATGTCCATAGGCAACCTCATGTCCAGATGGCCTCCTGCAAGGACGTCTGACAGAATGAATCCGGAATCGACAATCAGATAATAAGGCAGAAACTTCATCCTTTCATCAGGTATTTCCTGCATTCTTCGGTTCCGGAAAATCTGAAAGACGGCCATTGACAAGAAGCCCATCAGAATCAAAGCTGTTATAAACAAAACCATAAACCTTTCTGTTTTCCCAAAAACAAAAATATAGAAAAACCCCTTCTCAGTGCATTCTGAGAAGGGGGCATTCGTCACAAATTTCTTTTTTTTATAATTTTTTCTTTTTTTTAGTCATTTTTGGGTGTCCGACTATCCTTTGTCTTCACCTTGATGGTGTCAAAGCCCTGACCATAGACTCCCATTACAGACGAAACCGAGAGGAAAGCATCAGGATCAATGGTCTTGACATACCTCAGAAGAAGGTTGAGATCGGTCTTTCTGGTGACCACCATAAGCACCTGCTTGTCTTCTTTGGAGAACCAGCCCTTAGCCGGAATCACAGTAACTCCTCTCTTCATGTCAAAAGCAATCGCATCCGCCATTTCCTCTGCCTTCTTGGTGAAGATGAATGCCTGGACAGACTGTTTCGATCCGGAAAGATAAAGGTCGATTGCATAGCCGCACACAGTCACCTGAATGAGACCATACACCACGACTGCAAGTTTCTCTGTGAACGGAAGGAGTTCTCCTGTTTCCGTATAGGAAGGAAAAAATAGAGACGAAAGGATGATTCCTACATCTATGATAAGTATGACCCTTCCAGGAGAAGCCGGGCGGAACTTGCACCACACAAGAGCGACGATATCAGTACCTCCTGTACTTCCTCCCTGAGATATTGACAGACCGATACCGAAACCTGCGATGATACCTCCAAGGAAGGTGCATATAAGTTTTCCATTAGAGAGAGCGAACTCATGTATGAAATCCACCGGAACAATCTTCGGCATTATGCTGAGCATGACGGAGGTCATGATTATCGCATAAATGGTCTTGCCACCGAATCCTGTGCCGAGAATCTTTGTTCCGATCAGAAGGAGGAGAATGTTAAGGATGAAATAAGTTACACCCATCGGAATTCCTGTCGCATAGAACAGGATCGATGCAAAACCGGAAACGCCTCCACCAATCAGGTTGTTAGGCAGGAGGAAGATCGTCCATCCCAATGCATAGGATACGACTCCGAGAGTGACCAGAGCATATTCCTTGACCAGTGTGGTCAGGTCAGTTTTCAAAAGCTTGTTCGCCATTGTTTTCCGTCTCCTGATTCTTCTTTAATTTCAAACCGGACTTGACTTCTTCAAATCCCTCACCAAACACACTGGTTGCGGTCGATACTGAAATGAAGGCATTCTTATCGATGGATTTCACAGCATTGACAACCTCATTCATCTGATGCTTTCTGGAAATGATGAGCAGGACCTTGCTCTCCTTTTGAGAGTACCAGCCCACAGACTGAAGAGCAGTTACACCTCGTCTGACATTATTGATAATATGATCGGCAATCTGCTCATACTTGGATGAGAACACAAGAATCTGCACCGAAGACTTATTTCCCAGAAGTACGAAATCCACTCCGAAAGAGAATCCTATCATCACGACCGCAGCATAGATTACATCCACCAATCCCTTGTCCGGAATGAAGAGCAGGGACGAAATGATGAATATATCAGTAAAGAGATAGACGCGGCCTGGAGAAACCGGCCAGTACTTGTTGATCATCATTGCCACTATGTCTGTTCCTCCGGTACTTCCTCCCCTGAGAAGTACGAGACCGATACCGACTGACTCCATTGCTGAACCCACCAGAGCGACAAAGAACTTCTCGTTGATGTAGACCTCCAGCTGAGGAAACTTAGGCAGGACCTCAAAGAGGACGGATGTCAGAACGATCACATATATCGTCTTGACACCGAAAGCCTTACCCAAAGACAGAAAGCCTAGGATAAGAAGGATGATGTTTATCGTAGGATATGTCCAGCCTACCGGTATACCTGTTCCGTACTGGATTATGGTACACAGACCTGTCAGTCCTCCACTGGCAAGTCCGTTAGGAATCAGAAACGACGTCCAGGCCATCACAAAGATGATGGATCCTACCGTCATCAGGACATAATCCCAGATTGTGGACAGCAAGTTACTAGTTTTCATATGTAAGTGGTTATTTCACAACGATATTCACGATCTTACCCGGAACGACGATCACCCTTACGATATTTCCTTCTCCTAGATATTTAGAAGTCTGTTCAAGACCACGTACATGGGCATCCACATCTTCGCGAGCCATATCGAGAGGAAGTTCTACGGTAAAGCGTGTCTTTCCATTAAAGGAAACCGCGTACGTACAGTTGTTCTCAACGGTATAAGCCTCGACATATTCAGGGAATGATGCATATGTAATGCTTTCCTTATGTCCGAGGGCCTCCCAGAGTTCCTCTGCGATGTGAGGTGCAAAAGGAGCAAGGAGCACAAGGAGCGGCTCCAGGATCTCACGCTTGCTGCACTTGAGGTCGGTGAGTTCGTTGACGGCGATCATGAATGCGCTGACTGCCGTATTGAACGAGAACGCCTCTATATCAGTACGTACCTTGCCGATGAGTTTGTGGAGAGCCTTCAACTCTTCAGGAGATGCCTTTTCATCATTGACGATCAGACCGTCACGGTCATAGAACATCCTCCATACCTTTCTGAGGAAGCGGTTCACACCGTCGATACCCTTTGTATCCCATGGTTTCGACTGTTCGAGAGGACCGAGGAACATCTCATAAAGTCTCAGAGTATCAGCACCATAAACATCACAGATCATGTCCGGATTAACGACATTGAACATGGACTTTGACATCTTCTCGATCGCCCATCCACAGATGTACTCGCCATCCTCAAGGATGAACTCAGCGTCCGCGAAATCAGGCATCCAGTTACGGAAGGCATCGATATCCAGACGGTCATTGCGGACGATGTTCACGTCAACATGGATCTCAGTGGTCTCATACTGATCCTTGAGTCCGAGAGAGACGAAGGTATTTGTGTTGATGATTCGATAAACGAAGTTAGAACGGCCCTGGATCATACCCTGGTTGATCAGTTTTCTGAACGGCTCCTTCTCGCACACATATCCGAGGTCAAAGAGGAACTTGTTCCAGAAACGCGAGTAGATCAGGTGACCTGTAGCATGCTCTGTTCCACCGATATAGAGGTCAACGTCACGCCAGTACTCGTCTGCCTCACGGCCCACCAGGGCCTCAGAGTTATGCGGATCCATATAACGGAGATAGTAGGCGCTGCTGCCTGCAAATCCCGGCATGGTGCTGAGTTCTATAGGATAACCGTCATAAGTCCAGTCCGCTGCCCTTCCGAGAGGTGGCTCACCTGACTCGGTCGGAAGGAACTTATCAACCTCAGGCAGTTCGAGAGGCAGGTTTTCGAGAGGCATCGGAGTTGCCACACCGTCCTTGAAATATACAGGGAACGGTTCACCCCAATATCTCTGACGGGAGAATATCGCATCGCGCAGACGGTAATTCACCTTGCGGCGGCCGATTCCATGCTTCTCCACATAGTCTATCGCAGCAGGAATAGCTTCCTTGACTGTCATTCCGTTAAGGAAGCCTGAATTGCACATGATTCCTTCCCTCGCATCGAAACTTGACTCGCTGACATCACAGCCTTCAATGAGAGGTATTACAGGAAGATTGAAATGTCGTGCGAACGCATAGTCACGGCTGTCATGGGCCGGAACGGCCATGATGGCGCCTGTTCCATAGCCTGCAAGCACATATTCCGAAATCCAGACAGGCACCTTGTCTCCTGTAAGAGGGTTCACTGCATAAGAGCCTGAGAACACGCCGGAAACCTTCTTGGTCTCTGTCATCCTCTCGCGCTCGGTCTTCTTCTTTGCCTGCGCAAGATATGCCTCCACAGCCTCCTTCTGCTCCGGAGTAGTGAGCACATCCACCCACTCGCTTTCTGGTGCAAGAACCATGAACGTCACTCCGAACACTGTGTCTGCACGTGTGGTGAAGATGGTCATGTCATATTCCTGCTGTCCGTTGGAAACCTTGAAGACCATCTCGGCACCCTGGCTCTTTCCGATCCAGTTGCGCTGCATGTCCTTGAGAGAATCAGTCCAGTCGAGGTCTTCGAGATCTTCGAGCAGACGTCCCGCATAGGCGGAAACGCGGAGTTGCCACTGTGTCATCTTCTTCTGCTCCACAGGATGTCCTCCACGGACAGAATAACCTTCCTTCACCTCATCATTGGCAAGCACGGTTCCGAGAGCCGGACACCAGTTCACGGCGGTCTCGCCCTGATATGCGATCCTGTACTGCATCAGGACAGAAGCCCTGGTCTGGGCATCGTATGCATTCCATTGCTCAGCAGTAAAGGTCTCAACCTCACCGCATGCCGCGTCAACCTTAGCGTTTCCTTCCTTGGCAAAGATCTCTTCCAGTTCTGAAATCGGACGGGCCTTCTGCTGAACGTTGTCGTACCAACTGGCAAACATCTGAAGGAATGCCCACTGAGTCCACTTGTAATACTCAGGATCACAGGTGCGCACCTCACGGTCCCAGTCGTAGGAGAAACCGATCCTATCCATCTGCTGACGGTAGCGTGCAATGTTCTTCTCTGTCGTCACAGCAGGATGCTGACCTGTCTGGATCGCATACTGCTCGGCAGGAAGTCCGAAGGCATCATATCCCATCGGATGAAGTACATTAAAGCCGCAGAGTCTCTTGTAGCGGCTGTATATGTCACTTGCTATATACCCCAGAGGATGCCCTACATGAAGTCCCGCTCCAGACGGATACGGGAACATATCCAGGACATAATATTTTGGCTTTGAACTGTCTGTCTCTGCCTTGAATGTATGATTGGCAGCCCAGTAAGCCTGCCATTTCTGCTCGATTTCTTTGAAATTATAATCCATGGTATTATGCTAATATCCTACAAATGTAATCAATATTTCTTTATTCCGAAACTGGATTTTCCGCCCTTTTTCTCAAGTCTGAATTCCACAGGTATGGTCAAGGAGGTACGCACCTTGTTGCCGTTCATCCTACCCGGTTTCCATTTCGGGGAGGCTGAAACCACCCTCAACGCCTCGGCATCAAGTTCCTCCGAGACGCCCTTCACGACTCTTGCACCAGTAACCTTGCCGTCCTTCTCGATGATGAATTCGACCATGACCTTACCCTGGACTCCATCCCTTATCGCTTCGGCAGGGTATTTCAGATACTGATACACCCATTTCTGAAGGAACTGCCTCGGATCCGGGCTATGAAGGAAAACCGGTTTCTGATCGCAATCATAGAAGGACACAACATCCTCAAAGTTCGGCCCTCTGGAAGGAACCTCATCCGGACGGAATGCCATAGAAGCCTGTGTGTTGGCCAGAGCAATAGAGAAATTATATATGTATTCCAGTTCACGCTCCATCATGTCATAGTCGATGATGGCCTGAGTGTCCTTTTCCGTATTGTGTTCCGGATAACGTCCTGTCGTGAACATTACCGACGGTATCTCCTTTGAGTAGAATATCCTGTGATCCGACGGATAAGGCTCTGTGGCAACGACTTCCGGGAGGACAGGCTGGAGTTCAGCCGTAAGTCCTTTCAGGAGTGCGTTCATATCGGCATTGGAAGAAGTATATGCATAGAATCCATTGTATCCGGTTCCTAGCATATCCAGATTTATCATTGCATCTATGTTCGCTACATCCGAGAAGGATCTTTCAAGAAAATACCACGATCCGGCAAATGATTCGTTGGACGCGCCGAAGGCGACGAACAGGACAGAGCGGCGGAAAAGTATGGAATTGGTCTGAATCATCCTTGCAAGTTCGAGCATGACTGACAGACCGGAAGCATTTCCGTTGGCACCGTAACAGATCTTCTGAACCGGGCTTCCATCCACAGTCATGGTCATAGACCCAAGATTATCCAGCCTGGCACCGATCACTATATACCTGTCTCTCAGATTCTTGTCATATCCTTGAACGAAACCGAGGACATTTCTTGAAGTCAGCGTATCTCCGCTTTCGGTCTTCAAGCCGAAGAGTTCTCCAGAGTCAGGCGAAAGCACATCCACCCCATACGACTTGAGTGTCTGAGTCACATATTCTGCTGCTAGTTTTTCTCCTTCCGACCCTGCCTTGCGGCCTTCAAGCATTGCGGAAGAAAGATATCTTACCTGAGACTTCATTGAAGCAACCGTCTCACTGTCATCCAGATCACGATAAGCCGCACCATCCCGATACTGGGCTGACGAAGAAAATGCCGGCAGGACAGCCAGCATCATAAACAGTATTATACGCCTGCACATATCACTCATTCACAAGAATCCAGACATCAGAAGGGCAGAAAGGTTCCTGCCGGATCTTCTTCACCATCTCGACTGCACCGCTGCATTCATCGACAGGACAAAGCCCCACAGCAAGAAGGCCGTTCCTGAAACTGATCAGAGCCGGCTTATATCCCGCAGTCTCCGCCTTCATGAGAAGGGCCTCAGCATTGGAACGGGTGCGGAATGCGCCGATGATGACATAATATCTGTATTGAAGTTTAGTCGTATATAAGCCGCCGAGTCTTGAAGGATTCAGAACCGTACCTCCCTGCTGCACAAAGAGTTCCAGAGCATCTATCGAATCCTGGACAGCCTGTTTTTCCTGCTTGAGCGAATCAAGAGACGCTTTCAGGGCAGCCTCCTGGGCAAGGAGCATTTCCACTCTCGCCTTCTCGATATCCTCACTTGTAGGACGTCCGGCAAGTTTTCTCATAAAGTCACATCCGGTCAGTGCCAGCATGAGGCTGACAAGCAGAACCGACAGAACACATTTATTCATATTATCAAAAACTATGTATATGTGCAAATTTAACCATTTAATGGTCTGAGACAAAATAATTTTGAATATATTTGTAGATAAGATGTCAGGAGCGAACATTTCACTGATTGCATTGATCGGCGCCGCCCTATGCTGCGCTGCTGTTCCGGACAGTCATGCACAGGATCTGGATTTCAAGCATGATTGTCCGCGTGCCGTTTCATTGTTCAGACAAGACACGCTCACGCTGAGATTCTTCGGTGACATGATGATGCACTCCGCTCAGATTTCACATGCCGGAAAGAACGGGACTTACGACTTCTCAGGATACTTCCGCCATATGAAAGATATGATCGAGGAGGCTGACATCGCCGTCGCAAACATGGAATTCACACTGGCGGGCGAGCCATTCACAGGTTATCCAGCCTTTTCTGCACCGGACGGTTACGCCCGATATCTTGCTGAATGCGGATTCGATGTATTCCTCTGCGCAAACAACCACATTCTGGACAAAGGGAGCGAGGGGGCTGCCAGGACACTCGACATATACAAAGAACTGGGAAGGACTCATGGCATAGTCCATACAGGCATTGCGGGTGACATGGAGGACATGGAACAAAGCACGCCTCTGAGCATGGTCAGAAAAGGCATCAGGGTCTCGTTCATCAACATGACATACGGGACAAATCTGGGAGCCGCTCAGAAATGGCCAAGAGTCAACTACTTGGGCATGAAGGAGATGCTGGAAGAGGCGTTAAAATACGCTCAGGACGAATCGGATGTGACGATTGCACTTCCCCACTGGGGAAATGAATACGAACTTAAGCACTCACCTCAGCAGGAGGAGACTGCCGCATGGCTTGCGGAAAAAGGGGCCGACGTCATCATAGGCACCCATCCTCATGTGGTGCAGGACACGATGACGGTCTGCGGAACGCCTGTGGCATATTCCTTGGGAAACGCTGTTTCAAACATGAGCGCCGCAAACACTCAGGTCGGGATGATGGCGACTCTGAGAATCGTCCGCGAGGAAAACGGAGACATAAGGTTGCTGCCGCTGGAACTGACGTATCTGTGGTGCTCACGTCCGGGAGGACTGACAGACACGTACACTGTCATTCCGATAGAGAAATACATCGGCAGACAGGATGATTGGCTTGGCAGATGGGAATATGACAAGATGGTGACGACCTACGAAAGAATAAGAAAAACACATTATAATGAATAGCAGAAAGATTATCAGACTTGAAGCAATAGACCCTATTGAAATCTATGGGGCTGCAAACAGAAACCTTGAGTCACTATGCAGTTACTATCCTGAACTTAAAGTAGTTGCAAGAGGAGAGGAAGTAATTCTGGAAGGAAAGGAGACAGACATCGCCGACTTTGAACTCAAACTTTTCCGCCTTATCGAAAGGCGTCAGCACAAGAGGAACCTCACTCCGTATGATGTAGAAGACCTGTTTGACGGAGAGGTCTCTCCGGACAGATTCAAGCTCTGCGGCAATTCCGTCATTGTACACGGCAACGACGGCAAGCCAATCAAGGCGCGCAACAGGACTCAGGAAGAAATGGTGAAGGCATATTTCGAGAATGACCTCATCTTTGCAGTCGGACCTGCCGGAACAGGAAAGACATATATAGCCATTGCATTGGCGGTCAGGGCATTGAAGAACAGGGAAATCAAGAGGATCATTCTCACCAGACCTGCTGTAGAGGCAGGAGAAAGACTGGGATTCCTGCCGGGAGACCTCAAGGACAAACTCGATCCGTACCTTCAGCCTTTATACGATGCTCTCGGCGATATGATTCCTGCAAAGAGGCTTCAGGAGTTCATGGCAGAAGGCACGATACAGATTGCTCCGCTTGCATATATGAGAGGACGCACACTGGACAGGGCCTGCGTTATTCTTGACGAAGCCCAGAACACCAATATGGGGCAGCTGAAGATGTTCCTTACACGCATGGGATGTGACGCAAAATTCATCGTGACCGGAGATGCAAGCCAGATCGACCTTCCAAACAAGAAAGACTCCGGACTGCTCAAAGGCATAGAACTCACAAAGGACATAAAGGGCATCAAGACCATCGTGTTCAAGAACGAGGACATTGTCAGGCACCCGCTTGTGGCAAAGATCGTGAAGGCATTTGAAAAAGGGGAACAGGCTTAAGACCTGCTCCCCTTTTCATCTTTATGAACGGAACGGATTACTGCGCCACTCCCGTCTTGACCACTTCCGAATACTTGGCATACCCTGTCTCATACTCTGCTCCCTTTGTGCTGAAACGGTAGTAGATGTTCTTGAGGTACTCGGCGATGTTCACCTTGAGTGAGTTGTCCTTTGACACCTGATATGCCTTTTCAAATGGTGCAAGGGCATTCATGAGAGCCTGCTCGAACTTCTCCACAAGAGCCATGTATTTTCTGTCATCAAGCTCATTTGCAGCCTTGTCCTGAAGTTCGATGGCGATGTTGTAGAACATGACGCCCTTGCCGATATGGCCATACTCATACTCTGCGCTCACTCCTTCACATGCATCGTAAGCCGCAACTGCCTTTGCAAGGTACTCCTCTGCCTTTGCCTCATCCTTCTCCACCTGACGAAGTTCGTTGTAGATGTTTCCTTCCACGTAGTAGAGCGAAGCATTGTTAGGCTCGTTAGCCTTGGCCATTGCAATCAGGTCGAAGAGCCTCTCCGGGTTCTGCTTGTTCTCAAGATAGTAGTTGATGAGTCCGATGAGGATGCTCTGGCTCTGCGGATAGAGTCCGAATCCCTTCTCAAGAACAGCCACTGTGGTCTCCTTGTCACCGAGTTTCGAGTATGTATCTGCAAGTTTTGCAAACGCATCACCGTCCTCATGATAGTAGCCATGCTCGATGCAGGACTCGAAGAAGCCCTTTGCTCTCTCATAGTCCTGGACCATCCATGCTGTGAAACCAGCATTATAGAGGGATGTCGTGTCCACCTTTGAAAGAGGAGCAGTTGCTGATGCATTGACTGCATTTTCGAAGCATACGCTTGCGCCTGCAAGGTCGCCGAGCATATAGCTTGTCATACCCTCGTCAAGATACTTCCTTGAAATGTTCTCAAGACCGGCGTTGATGTCCTTTGTCTTTGACTGCTTGAGGTCAACCTCATTAGCCTTTGCATATGCCTTTACTGCCTCTGCAAGAGCATTTTCATAGATAGGCTTTGTAACCTTGATGATCTCTAGAACGCCGTTCTGATTGTAGTAATAATCTCTTGTTGCGAATGATTCCTTTGTGTAAGGCACGCCATTGAGTTCAACCACCTCGACTGAAAGAGGCTGCTCTCCTGCAAGGATGAGCTGGAGTTCCTGCTTTGAAGCACCTACCCAGGCAGCACCTGCCGGATTGTTGTATGCCTCCATGTAAGTCTCGGCAAGCTTGATCCAGGTTGCCGGCTTGATGTTCTTCTTAGGGTTCTGAGCTGCTGCCTCCGCTCCCTCGACAGCCTTCTTCACTGCCTCAGGAGACTTTACCTGAGCATCGGCCACCTGAAGTGACAGGATAACTGCCAATGCAATCAAAATTCTTTTCATAATTGATAGGTATTAAATGTTTATTCATTATTCTCGTCTTCGCTCTTGTTCACAACTGAAACTGCGGCGATAGAGTCACCATCCTTGATGTTGATCAGGCGCACGCCCTGAGTTGCACGTCCAGCGACCTTGATTCCCGAAACGGCCATTCTGATGGTGAGACCGGAGCGGTTGATGATCATCAGGTCGTTCTCGTCCGTCACATTCTTGATTGCAACAAGAGAGCCGGTCTTCTCCGTGATATTCTGGGTCTTGACACCCTTTCCACCCCTGCTGGTCTTGCGGTACTCATCGAAGTCGGTACGCTTTCCGTATCCGTGCTCGCTGACTACGAGAACAGTATGGTTTGCAGCATCCTCTGCTGTAGGATCATAGGTTATCATTCCCACAACCTCGTCATCCTCATCAATATTTATACCACGGACTCCGGAGGCTGTACGTCCGAGTGCTCTTGCGTCAGTCTCGTCGAAGCGGCAGCAGCGACCCTTGCGTCCTGCAAGTAAGATCTCGCTGTGACCGGTAGTGAGCACTGCCTCAAGAAGTTCGTCTCCGTCACGTACGGTGATTGCGATCACACCGTTTGTACGAGGACGGGAATAAGCCTCAAGAGATGTCTTCTTGACGATTCCCTTCTTGGTTCCGAGAACGACATATGAATTGTTCACATAATCCTCGTCCTTAAGGCTGCGGACATTGAGATATGTCTTGATCTTGTCGTCAGGCTCGATGTTGATCACGTTCTGGATCGCACGTCCCTTCGAAGCACGTGAGCCTTCCGGAATCTCGTAGACCTTGAGCCAGTAGCAGCGTCCGTTCTGAGTGAAGAGGAGCATGGTGCTGTGCATGTTCGCAACATATATGTGCTCGATGAAGTCCTCGTCGCGGGTTGCGCTTCCCTTCATTCCGACACCACCCCTGTTCTGGAGACGGTATTCGGTGAGGGATGTCCTCTTGATGTATCCAAGATGAGAAATGGTGATCACCACATCCTCGTCTGCATAGAAGTCCTCAGGATTAAATTCCTCGGCAGAAAGAGCGATCTCGGTGCGTCTTTCGTCACCGTACTTCTCCTTCATCTCCAGGGTCTCATCCTTGATGATCTTCATCTGGAGTCCCTCGTCAGCAAGCACACTCTGGCAGTATGTGATGAACTTCATGAGTTCGTCATACTCGCTCTGAAGTTTCTCCCTTTCGAGTCCGGTGAGCTGACGCAGACGCATCTCGACGATTGCTGTGGCCTGGGCCTCTGAGAATCCGAATGTCTCCATAAGCTGCGACTTCGCCTCGTCGACACTCTTGGATGCGCGGATTATGTTGATGATCTGGTCGATCACGTCAAGAGCCTTGAGCAGACCTTCGAGGATATGTGCCTTCTTCTGAGCCTTGTCGAGGTCGAACTTGGTCCTGCGGAGGATAACCTCATGTCTGTGCTTCACGAAATACTTGATGAGGTCCTTGAGGTTGAGCGTACGTGGACGCCCGTTCACAAGAGCCACATTGTTCACAGAAAAGCTGGACTGGAGAGGAGTATATTTGAAGAGGGTGTTGAGAACCACATTTGAGTTCGCGTCCTTCTTCAGCTTGATCACGATGCGGACACCCTTCATGGTGGTCTCATCGTTGATGTATGATATTCCCTCGATCTTCTTGTTCTCAACAAGTTCGGCGATCTTCTCGATCATCTCGCGCTTGTTCACCATGTAAGGGATCTCTGTCACGACGATGGTCTCGCGTCCTGAATCGCTGACCTCGATATCGGTCTTAGAGCGAATGACGATACGGCCGCGTCCGGTCTCGAATGCATCCTTGATGCCCTGACGTCCCTGAATGATACCTCCTGTCGGGAAGTCCGGTCCCTTGACATAGTGCATGAGTTCCTCAATCGTGATCTCAGGATTATCGACGTATGCACAGATAGCGTCACAGCACTCAGAGAGATTGTGAGGAGCCATGTTTGTCGCCATTCCGACCGCAATACCTGACGACCCGTTCAGAAGAAGAAGCGGAACCTTTGTCGGCAGCACTGTCGGCTCCTGTAGGGAGTCGTCGAAGTTGTTCTGAAAATCTACCGTATCCTTGTCAAGATCTGCAAGTACCTCATCCGAAAGTTTCGAGAGTTTCGCCTCGGTGTATCGCATGGCAGCAACTGGGTCACCGTCCATCGAGCCGAAGTTACCCTGTCCGAAGACAAGAGGATATCTGAGGCTCCAGTCCTGAGCCATTCTGGCCATCGCGTCATATACGCTGGAGTCGCCGTGCGGGTGGAACTTACCGAGTACCTCTCCGACGATACGGGCTGACTTCTTGGTCTGGCTCGTATGCCTGAGGCCCAGGCCGTCCATTCCGAACAGCACTCTTCTGTGGACAGGCTTGAATCCGTCCCTTACATCCGGGAGGGCTCTGGAGACGATCACAGACATGGAGTAGTCGATATACGCACTCCTCATCTGCTGGTCGATATTCACCTGCTCGATTCTTCCCGTAGGCACTTCTACAATTTCGTTTTCCATATATTATAAAATAACATTATACACTTATGATATATCTTGGCAAAGTTACGAAAAATTTAGTAATTTTGTGCAACCAAAGCCAATTAATTTCATAGCAAGATACTTATGGAAATCACCATATCAGACCAGTTGCACTCCGTCATCAACTACTCCCGCGAAGAAGCGATGAGGACAGGCAGTTACGGCATAGCTCCGGACCACCTGATGCTCGGCCTGCTGCGTCACAAGGAGAACTCCGCTGTCGACGCCCTGAGAGGCCTCGGCACGGACGTAGATGAACTCAAGGAGTACATTGACAGCAGGATATTCACAAACGAACACATTCCGTATTCGGAAATAGACAGCATCACGTTCTCCCGCGGAGTGCAGAATGTTCTGAGTTTCACGATTCTGGAAGCCACCAAACTCCGAAACAGACAGGCTGGAGTCGAGCATCTGATCCTGGCGCTGTTCCGTGCGGGAGACTCATATGGAGTCACATACCTCAGGGACAACGGGATAGACTACGGCATGGTTTACCGCTATATGGAGAAGAATTCCATGATAGAGAAGGGGCTGGAGGAACCGCAGCAGGACGAAGAGGCACCGCAGATACGCATCAGGGCTGTACAGGAGGAGAAAGAGGACGAGAAGGCCGGCTCCGCACTGGAAGAGTTCGGATATGACATAACCAAGGCTGCCAGAGAAGGCAGACTTGACCCGCTCGTAGGAAGGGAGGATGAAATCCAGAGAGTAATCCAGATTTTGGGGAGAAGGCGCAAGAACAACCCTATGCTGGTGGGAGATCCTGGAGTAGGAAAGTCAGCCATCGTGGAAGGCATCGCAATCAAGATAACAAACGGAGACATCCCGCCGGCACTTGCGGATAAGAGGCTCATTTCGCTGGACCTGGGCTCGATCGTGGCAGGTACAAAATACCGCGGAGACTTCGAAAAGAGGCTCAAGTCCATCATAAACGAAGTTGCTGCAAGTCCGGACGTGATCCTTTTCATTGACGAATTCCACACGATCGTAGGAGCAGGAGGAGCATCAGGAAGCCTTGACGCAGCCAATATGCTGAAGCCTGCCCTGGCCAGAGGAGACATCCAGTGCATAGGTGCCACCACCATGGACGAGTTCAGAAAGATCGTGGAGAAGGACGGTGCTCTGGACAGAAGATTCCAGAAGATAGTTGTCGAGCATACGGACATCCCGCAGACCATCTCCATTCTTGGAAGGCTTAAGGCCAATTATGAGAAACACCACAATGTCGCATATACTGACGAGGCTCTGGAAGCCTGCGTGCGCATGTCTGACAGATACATATCGGACAGATGCCTTCCTGACAAGGCCATTGACGCCATGGATGAGGCAGGAAGCATGGTCAGGCTCAAGAATCCTAAAAAGATAGGGACCGTCACTGCGGAAGATGTAGCAGAGGTGATCTCCAAGATGACTGGAATCCCTTCCGGACGTGTGGCTGAAGGCGAAAGCGCCAGACTGGTGAAGATGAGGGAGAAGATCAGCAGAAGGATCATCGGTCAGGATGATGCGATCGACAAGGTGGTACGCGCCATCCAGAGGAACAGGGCGGGAATCAAGGATCCCGGCAAGCCTATCGGAACATTCATCTTCTTCGGGCCGACCGGAGTGGGAAAGACCCAGCTTGCAAAGTCTCTTGCAGAGTATCTCTTTGATTCAGAAGAGAATATGATCAGGCTCGACATGAGTGAATATATGGAAAAGTTCAACGTTTCCAGACTGATCGGAGCCCCTCCGGGATATGTCGGATTCGAGGAGGGCGGTCAGTTGAGTGAAAGGGTGAGACGCAAGCCATACTGCGTGGTGTTGCTTGACGAGATCGAGAAGGCTCATCCGGACGTGTTCAACCTTCTGCTCCAGGTCATGGACGAGGGACGTCTGACCGACAGCAACGGAAGGACCGTAAGTTTCAGGAACACAATCCTCATCATGACATCCAACGTGGGAAGCCGCGAACTTGACGAATACGGAAGCGGAGTAGGCTTCAACACTGCCGGAAGGAATGTGCTGGTGAACCGCAAGAGCGTTCTTGAAAAGGCTGTCAGGAAGGCATTCCCGCCAGAGTTCATCAACCGTGTGGACGAGCAGGTGTTCTTCAATCCTCTGACCAAGGAGGACATCGGCAAGATCATCGACATAGAGATCAAGGGGCTCAAGAAGAGGGTGCAGGAGGCCGGATTCGAACTCAGCATCACCACGGGAGCCAAGCGGTTCGTCGCAGATGCCGGATATGATCCTAATTACGGCGCCAGACCGCTCAAGCGTGCCATTCAGAAATATATCGAAGATCCTGTGTCCGAGCATATAATCACAGACCGGATGTTCGGAAGCGGGCATGGCGACGGCAAACTCCGCATTTCCCTCTCGAAGGATAAGGAGAACACTCTGGTCGAGTGGATCTAGGCAATGCTGATGTCCATCAGTTCGAGGTCCATTTCGTTGATCATGTCGATGAGAGTCATATAAGAAGACTCTGAAGTGATCATTGAGCTGATGCGTGCGAGAGTGTTGTCTGTATTCATAACCTTATGTTTTAAAAGTTTGCTTTCATTTTGTTGATACAAAGGTATATCACTGGTGTGCCAATCTATGGCACACCATATTTTTTCCCGCACTTTCCTTGAAAAAAAGGAATAAAGACTAACTTTGCATACCCGGCACCAGAGCCGGCCACCAAATAATGGAACATTCTGAAAAATACACAGAAAAACTGGCCAAGTACATCCTGATTGCAGCAGGGGTCGCGCTCATTGGAGGAATCTGCTGGTATTTCAGCAGCGTACTCATATATATACTGCTGGCAGTGGTGGTTTCACTCATCGCCCAGCCGGTGATGACTCTGCTGAGAAAGATCCGCATAAAAGGAAAACATGCGCCAGACTGGCTTCTGGCCATGCTCACACTCATCGTGCTCATGACAATATTCCTTACAGTCATCACCATGATCGGCCCGATTGTCAGCGGAATCATCAAGGGAATCTCGCTTGATAGCATAGAGGCTGCCGCCAGACATATATCCGGGCCTCTTGCCGACTTCAACTCATATCTCAGGACAAGTTTTCCTAAACTTGGGAGCGGCTTCAGGATCGAGATAGCAGCCATTCAGGAACTTCAGAAGATGTTCGATCCCAGCATATTCTCATCTGTAATAGGCTCGGCCGCTTCAATCATAACCGACCTCGGTATAGGGATATTCTCAGTTGTCTTCATAAGTTTCTTCTTCATCAAGGACGAAGGCCTGTTCGCTTCAATGATAAGTGCCATCGTGCCGGACAGGCTTGAAAAGGAGGTTGCCAAGGCCATTGACGACATAGGGCATCTCCTTTCCAGATACTTCACGGGGGTGATGGTGGAAGTTCTCGGAGTCGCTCTGCTCAACTTCCTCGGTCTTTTCCTTATCGCCAGACTGGGATTCAATGCCGCAATAGGAATTGCATTCATGACAGGAATCCTTAACATAATGCCTTACGTCGGACCTCTCATAGGTGGAATAACGGGCACTATGCTGGGACTTGTGATCAAATACAGCAGCGCAGTTCCGATCGGGCTTGACGTGAGTTTCATCGCATTCACCTTCATACTCATAGCGATATTCTGCTTCACTCAACTGATAGACAACATTCTGTATCAGCCTGTCATCTACTCAACAAGCATCAAGGCCAAGCCCCTGGAAATATTCATCGTCCTGCTGATTGCCGGACACCTGGCCGGTCCGATGGGAATGATCATCGCCATCCCTAGTTACACGGTGGTGAGAGTGGTCGCATTCAGATTCTTCAGACAATACAAGGCGATCAGAAGGCTCATACCATCCGAAAAACTTATAACTGACAACGAAAACGATTAATGATATGACGAGAAAGACTTTGACAATCATCGCTGCCGTCACGTTCTGCATTGCAGCATCCGCACAGACAAAAGAGAATGATTTTCTTTCCCCTGACGGAACATACATGTTCGCCCAAAGGGACACCTGCGACCTTTTCATGGATGTCTATCATCCTGCTAAAAACATTCAGACAACATTCGAGGGGAAGCCTAAGCCGACTGTGCTTTTCATGTTCGGAGGAGGATTCATCAGAGGAACAAGGGATGACGAAAGTTATAACAAATGGTTCAGGCAACTTACCGATAACGGATACGGAGTGGTATCGATAGATTACCGCCTCGGACTCAAAGGCTCCAACAAGGTCGGTATCGCACAGGTAAACGTGCTGGACAAGGCCATTCACATGGCTGTCGAAGACCTGTTCAGTGCGACAAACTTCATGATCGACAATGCAGGTGAACTGGGAATAGATCCATATAACATGGTGATAAGCGGGTCTTCAGCCGGAGCCATCACCGTCATGCAGGCAGAATACGAGATAGCAAACGGCACATCATGGGCTTCCGTTCTTCCGGAGGGATTCAACTACACCGGTGTCATGTCGTTCTCAGGAGCGATACTTTCACGTGAAGGAAAAGTGGATTTCAAGAAGGGCGTCTGCCCCACCCTCATGCTGCATGGAACAGCCGACAATCTCGTTCCTTACGAGCAGATCGCATTCTTCAATCTGGGATTCTTCGGGGGCGGAAAACTTGTTAAAAGATTCCAGAAATACGACCTGAACTACAATATGTACCACTTTCTGGACTATGGTCATGAAATTGCCGGCTCGATGTCGACAACGCTTGACCTGCAGATGAGATTCATCGAGACAAACGTGATCCAGGGCAAGAAGAGGATTGTGGAGGCCTGGATATCCGACCCGGATGTATATAAGGGTGCCGGTCCTCAGTCAAGAAAGGAACTCTACGGAAATTAGCGTAGGTCAGTGACTACCCAGTCTGACCCGAATTCGACCGGAGGCCGGAAGGCTTCCGGTTTTCTTGTTTCAAGCGGTTTCATATCCTTGACGGTGACATCAAGCCGAGTACCGTCCGGAAGCGAAATACCTATCCTGTTTCCGTCAACTTCGTATGAAACAGAATTTTCCTCAAGATTCATGAGAAGAAGGACAGGGTTGGCCAGATAACCTGCAGAATTCGAGTCTGCCGACTCGATGAACACTTCCTTAGCCTCCCCATCCAGCATCCATGTCGTCTTCCCGTCACAGAATATCTCTATTCCGTTGCCGTTCATGTGATATGAATTCCCTTGAAGTTCAATCCTTCCATCTCCAAACGACCTGATTCCGGAAGTCACTGCAGTGAACTCGTAGTCAATCTGAATGCTTTCTGAGTCCGATGTATTACGCAAGGCATCAAGGACTGACGGCTGCTGAAGGGCAGCAGCCGACATTATCAATGAGAGACAGATTGACAACAGGGACATAGGCATAATTGATTCTAATTATCCTTTACAAATGCAGACAGCACCACATCCAGTTCAAGAACATTCGTAATGAGGACCTGACGAGGCTTGGCTCCTTCCTGCGGGCCGACGATTCCTGCAGCCTCAAGTTGGTCCATAACCCTTCCTGCCCTTGCATATCCCATACCAAGCCTTCTCTGAAGATCGGAAGTCGAGCCCTTCTGTGTGTTGACCACCATACGTGCTGCATCCTCAAAGAGAGGATCTATGTTCTGCATGTCGATTGAGCCTCCACCCGACTCTCCATCCTGGGATTCAGGTACCGGAAGATAATACGGAGTGTTGCAGCATTTCTTCCATCCGGTCTGGTCCCCGATGAACTTGGTTATCTTGTTGATTTCAGACATGCTGACAAGAGCACACTGGATTCGCTCCATCTTGACTCCTGCATAATAGAGCATATCTCCCTTACCTATCAGGTTCTCCGCTCCCGTAGAGTCCAGAATGGTCTTGGAGTCAGCACCGGAAAGCACTCGGAAGGCGATTCTCGTAGGGAAGTTGGCCTTGATCAGACCGGTGATGACATTCACGGAAGGACGCTGAGTTGCGATGATCACATGAATACCTGCTGCCCTACCCTTCTGAGCAAGACGGATGATAGCGGCCTCAATGTTCTTTGCTGACTTCTTTGCATCCTGACCAGGTCCACCGGCCATTATGAGATCGGCGTACTCATCAATGACTACCACCAGATAAGGGAGGAACTTATGGCCGTCTGTCGGAAGGAGATGACGGTCCTTATACTTCTCGTTATAGAGTTTGAAGTCATTCACACCGGCAGATGCAAGCAGGCGGTAACGCTCATCCATCTCTATGCAAAGCGAGTTGAGAATCTGCTCGGCCTGCTTAGGAGACTTCACGATTGCATTCTTTCGCTCCTCCTCTTCGCTTGCAGCCATAGGAAGAACTGCAAGATAGTGTTTGAGAAGGGAGTTATATGAAGTGAACTCAACCATCTTAGGGTCTATGAAGACGAACTTGAGTTCGGTCGGATGCTTGGCATAAAGAAGTGACGAGATTATCACGTTCAGTCCCACCGACTTACCCTGCTTTGTGGCACCGGCCACAAGAAGGTGCGGAGCATCTGTAAGGTCAAAGGTCTTGACTTCCTGGGTGATGGTGTATCCTATCGCCACCGGCAGTTCTGCCGTACTGTTACGGAATGAGTCATCGTTAAGCATGAACTTGAGAGGGACGATTGACGGTGTGCTGTTCGGCACCTCGATTCCCACGCTATCCGGGAGCGTAACGACTCTTACGCCGCTGGCTCCAAGCGACATGGCGATCTCCCTGTGAAGGTTTTCTATCGCCGCCACACGCACGCCAGGGGCTGGAACGACCTTATAAAGAGTCACTGTCGGCCCGACAACTGCCGCCACCTTCTCAATCTCGATGCGGTAGTTCTGCAAAGTTGCGCGGATACGGTTATTGTTGATGTCAAGTTCCTGCTGACTGACCTTATGCCGGCCTTCCGCATAGTCCTTGAGCAAATCAAGAGACGGGAATTCAAACCTTTCCAGTTCCAATCTGTTGTCTATACGCGGAAGTTCCTCCTGAATGTCCTGCGCATAGTTTTCTCCCTCAATCACTTCCAGTTCGAAATCCTCATCGGTTGTCTGCGGGTCTGCAACCGGATCAGGATCGGGTGCATCTTCAGGTTTCGGTATCTGCGGTCCCGTTCCGCCATCCCCGGCAGGAGTCACATCGTCACCCGGTGTCTCATCTCCAACTGATTCGTCTTCATTCTCACCTTCATCATCAACGACAGGCTCTTCCTCTTCATCCGGTTCATCGGGAACAGGGAGAGGTTTCGACGGCTCCGAAACGGATGCAAACCAATGGGCAAAACGTCCGCTTGCCATGATCATCCAGGCCACGATCAAAGCAATGAGAATGAGAGCCGTCACTATCGGGCCGAAAAGATTATCCATCCAAAGGACCACGGCATGACCGGCATCGCCACCCAGTCCACCTCCGAAGAAAATGTCCGGGCTTAACCGGATAGAGCAGTACGACAGGAAGAGCGAAGACAGGAATGTACCTGTTATCGCAAGCAAGGACAGGCGCAGGAGGCCAATGCTCCTATTCCAGTAGTATAGTCTGTATGCACATGCTCCCAAAAGGAAGACAAGCGCAAAACTTCCCAGACCGAAGCAGCGTGCAACCAGGAACGATGCCCATCTGTATCCGAGTTTTCCTGCCCAGTTGGAGACTTCCACACCCTTGTCCATCATATCCGGATGGCTCATGAGGCTTTGGTCCGCCTGCCATGTGAAAAGATAAGAAAGCACTGCCACGAGACTGAACAGTGCAAACACAAGAACCGCAATTCCTGAGTATTTCAAGATCGTGGACTTCTTGTCCTCATCGATCCGGACATCCTTTATTTTTTTCTTTGCTGCCATCCTACTTATGCTGCTTCCTCATTTTCTGATTGTTCCTCTTCTGATTCTGCCCCTTGAATCTGTTCTGTCCCGACCTGTTGAATCCCGCCTCATGCTGAATCCTGCTGAGTTGGAGTCCTTCCGGAACCTTGATCCTATAGTCTGACAGTCTCTCTATATCCTGGAATATGGTTTCATCGCTCACGGTATCCTTGTTCCATATCAGATACTGCTGCCTCATATATACTGCAAGGGTGCGTATCATCGAGGTCTTCTGCTCCCCATCCTCCTTCTCGGCAACAAGGTTGATCATATTCTCTATGTTCCTTCCGTAATGAGAGGCCTTTATCGGCTTCTTCTCGATCGGAACGGGCTCCGGACGCTGATTCAGGCTCTCCCTTTCCGGCATAGGGTACGGAGAGTCCACATCAAGATCGAAATCAGCGATGATATAAAGATGGTCCCAGAGTTTCTGCTCGTAGTTCTCCTGAAGATGAACGGCCGGATTCAGAATCTCCATGACCTTGATTATCGCCTTCGCCTGCTCGTTTCTCTTGTCACGGTCCTCGATGGTCTTGAGATAAGCCACCATCTTCTGGACATTACGTCCGTATTCGGGGATGTGAAGGGTCACTCTCTCCGTGTTATAATGCAGTTTGCATGTATCGTTCGTTTCCATTGTTCCTGTCTTCAGTTTGATGTTATGAATATCATCGGCAGCATTCGGCCACCCAAACTGCAAATATACAAAATATTTGGATTAAGCCATCAGATGGCAACCTCCATGACTTCGCCATTCTGCACATACCACAGGAAGGCTTCCACGTGTGCATATCCCATACTTCTCCATATTCCGGCATATCTCTTCATCTGCCTCTCATAGATCGGACGGTGTTCTCCGAATTTGTAGTCTATGATGACGACACGCCCATCCTTTATCACCACCCTGTCTGGACGGCACATCGTTCCGTCCGAATCAATAAGAGAGGTTTCATTCAGGATTTCGGCGTCTGAGGCATCGAACCATCCGCGGCTTCTCATCTGGGCCATACGCTCATTGAGCAATCTTCCGACTTCCTCACCTTCCTGCACCGTGAGGTCTCCACTTTCCACAAAGGCATCCACCGCTTTGTCCAGGTCTTCCGGCACCTTCATCATAGAAAGCACATCATGGAGTACTACTCCCCTTATTCTGTTGGACGCTCCGATTCCAGCCTGACCGTCCTCGGAGAAGAAGTCTACAGAATCTGCGGAGAACTTCAGGCGTCCTCTTTCACGTACATCTTCGCCGGATTCATCTTCGGACGGGTTCAAAGGAATCGACGGAAGTTCATCACCGAAACAGATCGGGAATGCATCAGGCTCCCCTGGCTCAGACTTCCTATGTGCTGAAAAATCCACGATTTCTCCAACCTCGAAATGCACACTGTCATCCTCCGCCATAATCCTCCTGACACTGAATGGCGGGATAAGTTCTTCATTTCCAGGAACATCCGTCCCCTTAGCCGCAGTGCTCGCAAACCAGTACAGGAACTGAGAGAAATCCGAAAACTGAGTGACATCTCCGGCTTCAACGGCCTTCAGACATTTTGCGGGAGGCGTCTTTGCGATAAGATGCATTCCCAGGGCGGCTCTGGTCATGGCGACATATATGGTGTTTATGTTGTCCACCTGCTGGAGAAAACTTTCCTTGGCATAGTCATCTGCAAAAAGGGTGTTCTCGGAAGATTTCGAGAGGGTCACATCATAGACTCCGTCAGCCAAGCCGGCCAATGAAGTTCCCTCCAGTTCTGGCACGCACCAGTAATTCCCTGCTTTATAGAGAGTTATGTTCTCTATGAAAGGTATTATCACATAAGGAAAATCCAATCCCTTGGACTTATGGATGGTCATCACACGAATGCTGTCTCCGGAAGAAGGAGAACTGATCGACGGATTCTGCTCCTCCCAATGTTTCAGGAAGCCTCTCAGGCTGTTTCCTTCTGATGCGACGTAGTCCTGAAGATGATCCATGAACGACTGCACATGCAGAGCCTCACCCTTCCATATGCCCTCCTCGTCCTTTTCCTTAAGGTTCCTGAACAGGGCTTCAGCCAGATCGACAAGGCTGGTGCAGCCGCCTGGAACAGCAATGTCAAGAGTTTCAGCAAGGTATCCGTTCACCGTATCCTGCGGATTGTCCACATAAGACATCAGAGAGACGATACGCCTTACCGTAATCGAACTTCTGACACGCAGGGAGTCGTCCGTAATCACCGCTATCCCATTGTCTATCAGATAAGAAGCCACAGCCTCACCTATTGCATTACTTCTGACAAGGACTGCAATTTCCGACAGTCGTGCGCCACTCGCGAGAGCATTCTGCACGGATTCCAGAACCTTCTGAAGTTCATCGTTCCTGTCACAGAAGGTCAGACTCACACTTCCGGATGACTCCGACTTCTTTCCCACCTTCTGTCTCACGTCTGAATATATCCTCGCCATCGGTCCATCCTCACCTGCTTCGTTCATTGCATCAAGAATCCGAGCCGCAGAGGCAAAGAAGCAGTTGTTGAAGTTCACTATGTTGGCCAGACTTCGATAATTGGTGTCGAGAACCTTGACTTCATGCCCAGGGAATTCCGACGGCACTGTCTCATCGAGCAGTTTCCAGTCCGAACCCCTCCATCTGTATATGCTCTGCTTGACATCTCCCACGATCAGGTTGTCCCTTCCGTTAGAATCGCTCTCACGCAGGAGTGCCTTGAAATTGCTCCACTGGACCCCGGCCGTATCCTGGAACTCGTCAAGCAGGAAATGTTCATAGCGGACTCCCAGTTTCTCATACACAAAAGGAGCATCAGACTTGTCAATTATATCACGCAGAATGGTGTTGGAATCATCTATGCACAGGACATTCTTCTCCTTCATCAGTTCCTTGAACGCACGGCTCAACTCTCCTGAGACGCCCAGTCCATACAATTGATTATCAAGTATAAGAGCCGTATTATACACTTTGAAGTCCTTACCGAAAAGTTCACAGAAATCCTCAAGAGGGGCTTCCAGGAAAGGGCTTACCTTCCTGAGCAGCGCCTCCTTGGACTTGGCAAACCACAGGTCGCTGGCAAGAGCCTTGGACATGAAGGAAGGCGTAGGAGCCTCCACCCTGTCGCCGTCTTCAAGCCCCGCATACACATAAAGAGCCTTGAGAAAACCCCGGTTGCTCTCGGCAGGATCAACTCCGGCATCGGTCATTATCCTGAGAGCCGCCGCAGCCTTGTCACGCACGGCGGAGGTGAACGATGATACTATCCTGCGGCACTCCTCCCTGATCTTCATCAGTTCATCCTTAGGATATTCCTTGTCATCTTTCATACCGCAACGCTCCATCACCTCCTGACGCTGGACGGACTTGAGGCGTCCTGCCATCTCCAGCAGGTTTGCATCCATGCTGTATCTTCCTCCCTGCTCTATCTGTTCCAGGACATTCTTCGTAAGCCATGAAAGCAGGCCGGAATCCTCTTCCGTAAGCGAATCCAGCACACGGTCCACACTCTCGGCCACAAGGGAATCCTTGTCCAGTTCCACCTGATATGAAGCGAACTGGCCTATTTCTCGTGAAAATGCCTTCAGAGTCTGCTGGAAGAAACGGTCTATAGTGCTGACAGCAAAGGCACTATAGTCATGAAGCATGTCGCTCAGCACGGTACGGGCCTTCTCACGCAGGTCTGAATCTGTCGGAATCCTTGCCGGCACAAAGAAATCGTGATAATCCGAGACCGCAGGATCAGTCGCGAGCACATGAAGTTCCTTGAGAATCCTGCTCTTCATCTCGTCTGTCGCCTTGTTGGTGAACGTCACGGCAAGGATATGCCTGTATGCATACCTGTCCGGGCTTTCAAGCAGAAGGCTTATATATTTACGTGCCAGCGTATAGGTCTTTCCCGAACCCGCCGAGGCCTTCATTATCTGTAGATTACTTTTCATCGTCCGCATATCATCTTGAAGTCACAATAGGCACATGCCTTCTCATCATCTGTTCTCCTGAACGGGATTTCCGTATCATACATTTCTGCAAGCAGAGTCTCAAGACGCTCTGAAACGGCATCATAGAACTTCCGGTTCAGAGGGACAGTCACAGGAGGATCCTTGAAGAGGTGGGCAGTAGAATACACGCAGTTTGAAATCTCCTTGCCCTCCATCCAGGACTTCTGCTTCAGGAGCATGTCATATATATAGAACTGCAAGGCAATCTTCGGACGTTCCTTTGTTTCCGGCTCAAATATCTGATCTGCAATATCTTCTGCATTCGAGTCATCGATATTCTCGTCATTCTCAAGCACCTTTCCGGTCTTATAGTCCACCACCCTTACATGACCTTCCTGCAGGCTGTCCAGCCTGTCTATGAATCCCTTGAACTTCTGGTCGCAGAACTCACCCTTCACCTTGACTTCACGGCCGAGAATCACCAGGGTTCCCCTGTCCGAGTTTTCCAGAAGTTCAAGATCCCTGTTGAGAGTCTCGATCACATACGTCACTATCACATCTGCCACAACAAGATTTCTTCCGGACACCTCAATCGTATTCAACTGCGACTTGATCAGAGCCTTGACCTTATTCCTGATCTGATCTTTTCTGTCGATCCAGGAAGTTATATATTCCTTGGTAATGACCGTCATCGGAGGTTCCTTCAGACCGGCATCCGGCTCCCTGTCATTGAAGAAGAAATCCTCTGACATAGCCTCTTCCGATGAGTACAAAGCCCTCATCGTGTCGTGATATACTGTTCCGAACATTCCGTAATCCAGCGATTCGGCGACCTCCTCCTCCGGTTTCAGTCCCTTGACGGTGGAATAATAGAACTTCGCAGGGCAGGCAAGATAGTTCTGCAGGGTAGTCGCAGAAAGTTCGGTTTCCCTGATCACCTCCACATCTGCCTCAGTCTTTATTATTTCCACCGGATCAGCGGTCTTCATGGAATCGAACTTGACCACATATCTTTCCAAAGGCAGGCCGAAGTGATATTCCAACTGCTTGATATATCTGCTCTCCTCACCTGACTTGAGACCTTCCGTGCGGGAATCCACCAGCATCCACACACATTCCGCACGGGATATCATCCTGTAGAAATAATATGCCCATACGGCATCCTGATACTCATACGTCGGCATGCCGAATCCCCTTCTCAGTTCCGGCGGGATGAACGAAGAACTCACGCTACGACGCGGAAACACACCCTCATTGGCCGACATTATGACAAGATCCCTGAAATCAAGGGCACGTGTTTCCAAGGGTCCCATGACCTGAAGTCCCTTGAGAGGCTCGCCTCGGAACGGCACAGACACTGCCGAAAGGAGTTGATTCAGAAGACGCACATAAGTCAGAGGCAGCACCGCCAGACCTATTTCCTGAAGCATGTTCACGCTTCTGTAAAACTCTTTTGCAAATTCCAGTTCAAGAGCGAGTTCCCTGTCCCCGGCCAGCGCCGGTGCGAATGCCCTCACGACTTCCTTCTGATACTCTGCAAAGGCATTTATCTGATCGGATGAAGCAAGTTTCGGATCTGTCACCACCGGTCTGAAGACCGTCTTCAGAAGTCCGGTCCCACACATGTCTTCCTGAGGTATATAATATCTTGCATCCTTTCTGATTCCTGCCACCACCGCCTTAGTCTCTTCATCAGCCACTTTCCTGAACACCTCGCTAGAGAACAGGTCCCACACCTGCCTGTGGTAGAAATACCACACACCATTGCGGCAGACCGTATGGAGTTGTATCGCCGCAATATCAGACATGAGAGAATGGAACAGGCTTCCTGTCATCGGAAGACCCATAGTCACATTTATATCCTTGATATCCTCCGGTATGGAATTAAGCACAGGGCGAAGAAGATTCTCATCAGGAAGCACTACGGCACAATCTGAGCCCAAGGCTGACACCGCCTCATTTCTGGAATCTGCAACAATTTTCAGAATGTCAGGAAGACGCTTTGCCTGACCGACCGAAGACGACACGCTGACCACCTTGACCTTCGGAATCTTAAGTCCCTGAGGATCAAGAGTGAATGCCTGCCTGAACTCCTTCACATTGTCAGCCATGAAGAACGAGGACCTGTTCTGAGGGTCTTGAATCATCTTTCCGGACCAGTCCCAGCAGAACTCCGCCTTTGAGGAATCGCGGAGTTTCCTCAGAAGCACCTTCTCACACTCATTCAAGGCATTGAGTCCTACGAACACGAAGCACACCTTTTCTGAAAACGTTTCCTTGAAGACATCCTCGACTGCACCTGACCTTAAGTTTTCAGCCAGTTCCCTATACACCATTCCTTCATACGCCATACCTTTGGCCTTCAGCGACTCGCGGAATCTGTCATACAGCGGAAGAAGAATGTTCCATATCTGAAGAAACCGTCTCTTGATCTCATTCCTGTCACTCCCGATATCCACTGTAAGTTTTCCGGAAAGTTCGTTGAAATGACTGAGGAAGCCCTCTATCGCCTTTCTCTGAGTCTCAGTGAGATATTCGAACGTGTCCTGAAGGGACTTGTAGTCGGCCACATTGGTGAAGAGTTGCTTCGCATCCACCAGATACTTGTCCACATCATCGAAGTCTCCAAGGATCACGTCACCCCAGAAGATGAACTCATCCAGGGATTCAGCATTGGTATTGAGTTCCTTATAGCAGTCATACAGTTCGAGCAGAAGCCTCACACGGTCGGAGGCCAGGAGTCCGGCCGCCTTATAAAAGAGGTCATTGATGGTCAGCATTGCAGGAGCCACCACAGGAGAATTCCCCCTGACGGCTTCGCACAGATACTTGCTGAAGAAGACCATCGAACGACGGTTAGGGAACACAAAGCATCTGCTGCTGATTTCACCTATATTATAATAATGGTCAGCGACCTGTTTCAAGAATGGCGTCATAACTATCTTTTTACCCCACAAAGATAGCATGTTCTTTTGCCAAACTATAGCACAGTAACGAAAAAAGTTCCCCGGTAAACAACAAATACATGAAAAGTCAGACAACCGGCCACAAAACTATCATGAATGATCAACCTACGGTGACCGACAGGCAGAGTTTTGGCCGATTTAGCGCCTGACGGTGCCGAAAACACATCAATTTGCTTGATTTCTGACACCGACAGGCAGAGTTTTGGCCGATTTAGCGCCTGATGGTCTGTGCAAGCATACCTTACAAGGTTAAACTCAACCTCAAAACTCACCAAAGAGCAGCTGCTGCAGC
>CAZMNZ010000009.1:24723-30897 GCA_964567765.1 uncultured Muribaculaceae bacterium | reverse complement strand
CTACCATTACACCATATCTCAATTTGGCTTCCCTTTTTGAATTTGGGACTGCAAAGGTATGAATGTTTTGCGAATTTGCAAAACTTTTTTCACAAATTTTCTGATTATCTGTCATCTGGGGCCTGCATCGCCGATGACGGACCTTTGGGAGCGAATAGTGCAACGCACTTTAATCGTCAAGGCTGAGGGGTGAGCCGGTCGATGTAAAGTATTCCGTCGAGATGGTCTATCTCGTGCTGGAAGATCACGGCTGTGAATCCGCTGACTGTGTCTTGGATGACGGGGAGGGGAGAGTTGCGGAAATGGCGGCGGATGTCTCTTGGGGACATCCCCACGGCGCGTGAACCGAGACCGGCCATGTCGGTGTATTCTATCACTATCTCCTGGCTGCGGAGCACATCGGCCCTTCTTCCCGGCACTGACAGACAGCCTTCCGGGCTGGCAACCAGTGAGTCCGATGCCCAGACTATGCGCACATTGGGATATACCTCGAACGGTTCACCCACCTTGTCGAACCGCTGTACGGCTACCACTCTCCTTTTCAGCCCGACCTGTGGCCCCGCAATTCCGACTCCATCCTGAGACGGATGCGTGACCGTCGCTATCATCAGTTCGGACAGCCGCTTGAACTCGTCGGAGAGCAGCATCTCCCAACTCAGATCCCGGCTCGATGCCCTCAGCACCGCCAGATCGAGGCTGTCTTCAATGGTCAGCACTCGCATTATGCTGTCTGCCTCGCGAATCAGTTCTGCTTCCCCATCTGTGAACCGACCAGAGAATCTGTCTGCGCCAGGTCCAAAGCTTGACGTGATCACAAGCACTGCAAATATTATTATGAGGGGATATTTCATTCTATCAAGGATTATCATGTCAATGCAACTGTGTCATCAAATGATTGTTTCGTGACACAGTGGTGACCGGTTTTGCCAAAAAACAGGTGTTTAGTAGGGTGCTGTGTCACGAATCGGCATTTTTACGCCACAGTGGTTACGGCCCCTATGGCGTCAGGCCTCTCAGAGATTCTCCCTTGCCTCAACCCCGCCTCAGCAGCGCCACAGCATAAACCTCGCACCCCTCGCACCTGCCCACAAAACCGAGTTTCTCCGTGGTGGTCGCCTTCACGGAAACCTGCGAAATGTCAACACCCATCACGCCGGCCATGCACTCGCGCATAGGCACGATGTACGGAGCTAGTTTCGGTTTTTGCATGGCGATGGTGATGTCCACGTTCGCCACAGACCATCCTTCCGAGCGCACCAGCGTCATCACCCGCGAGAGCAGAATCTTGCTGTCGATTCCGGCGAACTCGTCGGAAGTGTCAGGAAAGTGCTTGCCTATATCTCCCAGTGCCAGCGCACCGAGCAGAGCATCACACAAGGCATGTATCGCCACATCGCCGTCGGAATGCGCTATGCATCCCAGAGGACTTTCCACCTGCACACCGCCAAGCCACAAGGGCAACCCTGGAGCCAGCGCATGCACGTCATATCCGTTTCCTATTCTTATATCCATAATCCTTTATATTTCAAATCTCAGCATCGTCCTCTGTCCTGTCAGATGTCGTCATCACACCCGCTTCTCAAAAAGTGATGTAGCCGATTTTGGCAAAAAACAGCCACGACACTGGCAAAAAATGCCGTTTTCCCCCGTTTTTCGGGAGTGTCGTTCCCTAAAATCGCAAAAAACAGCCACGACACAGGGAACTTATTACATATATCCCGCCCTCAGCCGACATTACAAGTGCAGACTAGCATATCGTTCTCTGTTTTTTGCATAAAAAATGCACTGATGTCGCAAATCTCCGCAAATGTAAATAAAAAACCGTAAATTTGTCAGTCTGTCTGATGCAGATATATGAACAACCTGCTTTACAGTCATCATGATCGGGATCCGGAGGCCGGGAGCAACAAGACAAGGAGGGGGAACAAGACAAGGAGGGAAGATATGACAAGGAGGGAAAATGACAATGTAAAGCAATAAGACAAAGGTGGAACAATATAATAAGGAAGGAATATGGGATTCAATTTCAGTTTTTTCGGTAAGCAGGAGGTGAGAAAGTTCAACTATCGTCCTCGTTTCTATGACCCTGAGTCCGAGGAACGCAGGAAGAAATATGGGGATTTCACCAAGCCTCAGCCGAAGGAGGAAGAGGGATATACGCCAGGCAAGTACATCAACGGCAGCCTGCGTGACGGGAATTATTCTCGCACTGAGGATGTGGCAAAGAATCAGAAGGTGATAGGTATCATCACGATTGTGCTGCTTTTGGCTGTGGTATATCTGATATACAGTTATTTCCCGTATCTGATAGAATCGCTCACCCGATAGGGCGCGGTGCAAGCAAGTCAAGACTATGGATATAAGAATATTACCAAGCAATATAGCGAACATGATAGCCGCGGGAGAGGTCGTGCAGAGACCTGCATCCGTGGTGAAGGAACTCGTGGAGAATGCAGTCGATGCGGGAGCGGACCAGGTGACGGTGGTGATCCAGGATGCCGGCCGCACTCTGATCCAGGTCATCGACAACGGCTGCGGAATGTCTCCCGACCAGGCTGTGCTGTGCTTCGAACGCCATGCGACCTCGAAACTGGCCACGGCGGAAGACCTGCACAACATCCTGACCTTCGGTTTCCGTGGTGAGGCCCTGGCTTCCATCGCGGCAGTGGCGGAGGTTTCCCTCAAGACCCGCAGGGAGGAGGACGAGGTGGGATGCCTTGTGGAGTTTGCCGACTCGCAGCACCTTGTCACTCAGGAGATTGCAACTCCGAGGGGCGCCAACTTCTGCGTAAGGAACCTGTTCTATAACGTGCCTGCCCGCAGGAAGTTCCTCAAATCCGACACAGTCGAGTTCAAGCATATAGTGGCCGAGTTCACTAGGGTCGCCCTGACGCGCCCGGACATCGGATTCACGCTGACCCATAACGGCAAGGACGTCCTTGTGCTCCGTCCGGCAAAGTCCCTCAAGTTCCGCATCCAGGATGTGCTGGGAGCGAATGTCGCCAACGATGTCGTGGATATCCAGGCGGAGACTTCGGTGGTGAAGATATATGGCTTCGTCGGCCGTCCCGATGCCGCGAAGAAGGGCCTGGGCAACCAGTACCTCTTCGTGAACGGACGTTTCTTCCGCAGTCCGTATATGCACAAGGCCGTGATGAAGGCATATGAGAACCTCATCCCGGACGGCGTGACTCCGTCATATTTCATATATATGGAAGTGGACCCTCAGTCGGTGGACGTGAACATACACCCGACCAAGACAGAGATAAAGTTCGAGGACGACAGCGTCATATTCCAGATACTTTTCGCCTGCATCAAGGAGTCGCTCGGCAGAAACTCGTTTGGAGCATCCATAGACTTCGAGAGGGGAGACATGCCTGAGATTCCGGCGTTCGGAAGGAACTATGACGAGTTCCATCAGGTCAGCGAGCCGCAGCCCGGTCTCGACCCGACCTTCAACCCGTTCGACAATGACGGTTTCCCGTCCGAGGATTCGCCGTTCACGAATACCCTTCCTCAGCAGGGGGGATTCGGTGAAGGAGGGGACCCCGCATTCGACGCAGGCATGGCACCATCGTTCGGCGGTGCGACCCCAGCCTCATTCGGCAGCGGCTCGCGGTTCGGCAACGGTGGCGGATCCCAATTCGGAAACAGTGCTCGCTTCGGAAGCCACGACCAGCAGTCCGTATTCCCGGAAGACTGGGCGGAAGCCGGCAACGGATTCGACCAGGAACCATCCAGACCATCATATGGTGGCTCAGGCTACGGCACCGCCCGTTTCATAGACCGTCGTGACGACTACGGCAAACTCTTTGAGGACAAACTGACCCCATCAAAGTCGCTGATGGTCCTTCAGGGGAAATATATACTCACGCCTGCCCGAAGCGGCCTTATGGTAATAAATGTCCGCAGGGCGATGGAGCGTATAATGTATGACCGCTTCCTGAATGCCATGTCCAGAAACGAGCATGTGACCCAGACGGCTCTCTTCCCGGTAAGCGTCCAGGTGGGTGTGGAGAATATGTGTCTCTTCGAGGAGCACTCCCAACTTCTGTCCTCCCTCGGTTTCGATATCGCGCCGTTCGGAACGGACACGATAGTGGTCAACGGCGTTCCGGAAGGATATAGCGCGGAGGCTGGAAAGGTCCAGACAATGATCGGGGATCTCCTGCTGATTCTCGCAGAGGACCACAACGCTCTGGAAGAGATGATGGCTGCCAATATGGCAGCGAAATTTGCAAGGCTCGGCTCGCTGAGCGGAGATTCTGTCACAAATCCGGAAGGGGCACAGAGGTTGATTGACAACCTGTTCGCATGCGGGAATTCGGAATATACCGGAAACGGCCGCAGAATCATCACGATCATCCAGATGGATGAAATAGAAAAGAAATTTTAGAAAATGGGATATTACTATTACGACAACAACGGCGGTGGTCGGGGCGGTTTTCTGAGCAGTGTGCCGACAGCGGTGAAGAACATAATCATAATCAATGTTCTGGTCTATCTTGTGACCACCCTCAAAAGCGGTTTCATGTATGAGAACTTCGCTCTGTTCTATCCGACTTCGCCATTCTTCCACTGGTGGCAGCCGGTGACCCACATGTTCATGCACGGCGGTTTCTGGCACCTGTTCTTCAACATGTACACCCTGTTCATCTTCGGAAGTGTCCTTGAAAGGGTCTGGGGAATGAAGAAGTTCCTGATCTTCTATTTTGTGACCGGACTCGGAGCGGCTGCGGTCCACACCGGAGTGGAGTGGCTCCAGATGACGCACTGGATGTCCCAGGCGGCAGAAGGCTCGATGGCGGCGCAGGCCTCCATCCACGCCCTCAAGATGACCCCGACGGTCGGAGCATCCGGCGCGATATACGGACTCCTGATGGGATATGCAATGCTGTATCCGGATTCTGTGATGAGGCTTGTCTTTCCTCCTATCGCACTGAAAGCCAAATGGTTCGTGCTTATATTCGCTGCCATTGAACTTGTGACCGGAGTGACGGGCACAGGCGGAGGCATCGCGCATTTCGCCCATCTCGGAGGTCTGATCTTCGGCTTCCTTCTCATCATGTACTGGAAGAAGAAACGAACCCTTTACGGAAGTTATTAGAATATGTCTAAGAACAGGATATTCGGACTCACATCCCGCTTGCTGATGAGCATAGTGGCGGGGCTGCTTATCCTGTCCTACCTCTCCATCCTCGTCAACCCCGCGAAAGTGTGGCTGATGTCGCTGGCCGGGCTCCTCTTCGTTCCGCTCTCTGTCGTGAACGTAATCCTGCTTCTGTGGGCCTTGAAGCGGCTTTCTAAGTCCTTCGTGATCCCCCTTCTGGCTTTGGTGCCGGCCTTCTTTTTCGTAGGCCGCTATGTGCGCTTCGACACTGAGGAGGAACAGGCGGCACGCACGGAAAACGTCCAGGAGTCTCTGAAAATCGTCTCATATAATGTCGGCCGTTTCTCCCTCCATGACCGGAAGTCCGGAATATACAACCGCCAGGAGTGCTCCGATTCGGTGTTCCGTTTCCTCCAGGAACAGGACGCCGACATCATCTGCCTCCAGGAATTCCATGCCCCTTCTGCCGACAAGGCAAAGGCATATATCGCAGGAAAGATGAAGGGCTATAATGCAGAATATTACCTTTTTCCGACCTCGCACGGAGCCTTCGGAAACCTCACTCTCAGCCGCCTGCCGGTGAAGGGCAAGGGAAAGATAAAGTTCGACGGAAGCGCCAATTTGGCGATATATACGGACTATGACTCCAAGGGCCAGAGTTTCAGAGTATATAACTGTCATTTCGAGAGTTATAACGTGTCGCTGTCCGGTCTGGTCAGAGGAGTTGTCCAGCGTGATACGACCGTGATTTCCGCAACAGGTGACAAGATGAGGCGCTCCATCACCCGGCGTCCGAAGCAGGTGGACCAGGTGTTCTCCCATATAGAACAATGCCCGGTCAGGACCTTCGTCTGCGGCGACTTCAATGATAATCCGATGTCATATACATATTACCGAATGACCCGCGACCGCAAGGACACCTTCGTCGAAGCGGGCAACGGATTCGGAGCAACCTTTGCCGCATTGTGGCCTATGCTAAGGATAGACTATATTCTCTGCCCCGAAGCCTATGCTCCGATAAGGCACGACACCCCGCGCCTGCCCCTCTCCGATCACTATCCGGT
>CAZMNZ010000009.1:0-24623 GCA_964567765.1 uncultured Muribaculaceae bacterium | reverse complement strand
ATGCTCCGATAAGGCACGACACCCCGCGCCTGCCCCTCTCCGATCACTATCCGGTTGTGGCAGAAGTTGGGATATGATGTCGCACTTTCTGTCATGTCGACCGAGCGGAGCGAGTGGAGACATCTATAAACCGATAAATTAAATGAATATGCAACAACCCATACAGCAAGCCCTCGAAATCCTCCGTGCAGGGGGAGTGATCCTCTATCCGACAGACACGGTGTGGGGAATAGGATGTGATGCCACGAATCCGGAGGCAGTAGCCAGAATATATCAAATCAAGCGCAGAGAGGACAGCAAGTCGCTCGTCCTGCTGGCTTCTGACATGGACATGATCGCCCGCTATGTGAAGGAGATTCCGGAAATGGCCATCCAGTTGGTTGAGGTCAACGACAAGCCGATGACCATCATATATCCCGGAGCCGTCGCAGGGCAGCGTCCTTCTTCTCCATCCTCTCCATCCTCTTCGGCCTCCCCGTCCTCTCCGGCCTCCCAATCTTGCAGATCTCGATCCGAGGCGGCTAATCTCTCCATCAGTTTCCCGAAGCCCGACCGCAATGCCCTGGCCTTCAACACAGTGGCGGAAGACGGCACAGTGGGCATCCGCATCCCGATGATGGACTTCTGCCAGCAACTCGTCCACAAACTCGGCCGTCCTCTGGTTTCCACCTCAGCCAACATCTCTGGCGAACCGACCCCAAAGCGCTATGCCGACATCTCTGATGAGATCCGCTCTGCGGTGGACCACATCGTGGACCCGTCCCTGGAACACGGCTCCACAGGCCAGTCCTCATCCATAATCAAAGTCGGCCTGGACTACAGCATCGAAATCATCCGCAAATAATCGTCGTGCCATACTGTGGTGCCTTACGATAGTGCCATATGATGATACGGTGGCAGGTATCTCACTGATTCATAGTGTGTTACTAGAAATGCGTGCTCCCCTTTGGCGGCACGCACTTTGCATAATTGTCTGATTGCCAGCGGTTTGCTTGCCGCGCAGTGATACATGAATCTTGCTATTTCATGTATCACTCGCCCTCTCAAATGGTGTAAAAGCCAGAAAATACATGCGGGTGCTACACGTTTTTAATGTTTTCGTGTAGCACCCGCTATCACCTGCCGTGCAACCTCAGCCATGTAACCCCGCAACCTCTGGGTGCTTTACACAATTTATTGAACCTCAGAGTGCGTCGCACAATCCATTCGCACAATCCGTTCAAGTTGCAGGTAATCAGTATTTTACAAAAATAGTGGTTTTGCCCTCTTGCATAATCATCAGGTGATACATAATTGCGCTATTTCATGTACTACCCGCCATGCAGCATCCGCAATGCAACCTCGCCATGTAACCCCGCAAAAAATGTCAGGAATTCTGTCGGTATGCAGAATGTTATACCATATATCTGAAATAGACGGCGGCGACGGCAGTGAGGGCTGCCGTTTCGGTTCTGAGTCGCGAATCGCCCAGATGCACCGGAATGAAACCGTTCTGAATGGCCAGTTCTGCCTCCGCCTTGGAGAAATCGCCCTCCGGACCGATCAGCACGACGACATCCGATCCTTCATATCCGCCAAGAACCTCCTTGATACTCCTGCGCGGAACTCTCTCATCCTCAAAGCAATATGCAATCAGTTTGAGCGGCTCACAGACTCCGTTCCCGCCCGCCCCAATACTAACTGCTCCGCTCTCGCAGGTCCCAACACCGCCAGCCCCACCGCCGGCCCCGGCCCCGGCCCTGCCAGTTCCTACTCCATCAGCCCTGCTCTTGCCATCCCCAACACAGCCAGCCCCAACGGCCACGTTCTTACCGGTCCCGCTGTCAGCCATCCCCTCAATAAACTCCCTTACAGACACCGGCTCATTAACCACCGGCACAGCTCCCTTGAGAGACTGCTTGGCGGCGCTCACAAGAATCTTCTCCACCCTGGCCGTCTTGAACACCCGTCTCTCAGAATGCTCCCCGATCACCGGCGAAACCTCATCCAGACCGATCTCGCATGCCTTCTCCACAAACCACTCATAGCGGTCATTGTTCTTGGTCGGACACACGGCCATGTGCAGTCTGTATGGGTGGCCGCCCCAGTCAGGGACCGACTCCAGGACCGCCGCCTCCACACCCTTGTGGCTGTCTGACGTGATCCGGCAGCGATACAGCGTTCCGCACCCGTCGATCACAGATATCTCGTCACCGGAACGATGCCTGAGCACCTTCACACAATGCCCGGACTCGTCCTGGTCCAGCCTGCATATTCCGCCATCAATGTCGTTAGAGTAAAAAAGTTCCATGTTCAAGAGGTATTTATCGGGCAAATATAATAATTTTGCGGACTGAAAATGACCGACAGCCAATTGAGACGGCTGATTTTTATAAAACTATAATACATGTATATAGGCCTCATATCCGACACTCACGGTGTCTTCGATGCTCCTTTCCGTGACTTCCTCGCTCCGGTGGACGAGATCTGGCATGCCGGTGACTTCGGAGGAGGGATGGGCCTGGCGGCGGAAATCGCATCCTTCAAGCCGCTCAAAGGCGTGGCCGGCAACTGCGACAATCATGACCTGAGATATATCCACCCTCTCCACCTCTTTTTCGAATGCGAGGGCATGAAGGTGCTGATGACGCATATCGGAGGATACCCCGGACGCTATGACTCACGCGCCAGAGAACTCATCGACAGGTATCGTCCGGATATATTCGTCTGCGGCCATTCCCATATCCTGAAAGTCGTGCGCGATCCCAAGCGCAACATGCTGGTGATAAATCCGGGGGCGGCCGGAATCCAGGGGTTCCATGTGGTCCGCACCGCCCTTCGCTTCAAGATCGAGGAGGGCCGGATCCACAGCATGGAAGTTTTCGAACTGGACAGGTAGCGCGTGATGCGTAAATGGAAGATTTACAGTGACTTATATACTTTTGCTCGACGTCGCAGCCATGCGAGCAAAACCACTTAGGTTTCTGATATGTAGTATATTACGAATCACGGTACGCAAGTGCGCAAAGGTTGGGCAGCCCTTGGACTCAAACGACAAGTGCGACTCACAATTTGGCTATCTGTCTCTGATTGCCTCTCGTGTGATGCGGAACTTGCTGATTTGCAGTGAGTTATATGGCTTAGCTCGCGTGGTTGCGACAGATAGCAGATATATTGAAGATGCTGATGATCATTGGGTTATATGCCACGGGTGCCGAGGCTTTCTATGTCTGTGATATTTTTATTGTGTGATTTCGCGTATTCTGCTTTCGTTTTGAAATCTATTTCTGTGAAATTGTAGATGAATTGCTGGACAGGATATCAGAAAAGCGATAATTTGTAATATGTAATCCATTGAGATGTAGTGTGTTCCGTGCAAAAACTTTCAAAAATCCTTTGGATTATAAATTAGAATATCTAAATTCGTGGCAACAAATGAAGTCCAACCTATTAAATGAGACGATTATGAAAAAGGTATTTATGGCAATGGCTATCGTAGCCGCTATGTTCGCTGCAGCATCATGCAATTGCTGCAACAATTCAAAGAAGACTGAGAAGGCAGCCACTGAGTGCTGCGCTGATTGCGATAAGAAGGACGACTGCTGCCAGAAGGAGTGCTGCGACTCAACCAAGTGCGCAGGCTGCGACAAGGCTGACGAGTGCTGCAAGCAGTGCGACAGCACCGCAACAGACTGCTGCCAGAAATAGTCCGGCGCATATTCCCTTATAAAAGTGTTCCAGGTACCCCGAAATGAAGGTGCCTGGAACACTTCTTCTATATTATCGTTGCCCAAGTGTCTTATCTCAAAATCCTGTCCGCCTTTTCAACCGCTTCCGTGAGTTTGGCTTCGAGGAGTGGTCTTGTGCTGTCGGTAAGTCTGATGTCCGGCAGGTAATAACCGATTGAGGCGATTACTTTCCCGTCTTTGAAAACCGGAGCAGCCATGCAGGCGAAGTGATTGTTGACCACAGTAAAGCATCTGTTTTTCCTGATTTCCTCCAATGCATCATACAGTTCCTGTCTGGAGTGGATTTCAGGCCAGGCCTTTTCTGGCATGCCGGCAAGTTTCAGGAAGTCGTTGAGTTTGGCCTTGTCGTACTGTGCGATGATAACCTTTGCGGTAGTTGCCTCCCACACTCCCATCTGGTAAATCACTTTTGCTTGAAGGGCATGATTGGATTCCACATTATATATATGGTAACGTTTGTCATTCTTTATGACAGTCAGCATGACGTTCTCGTTCACCTCATTGCAGAGATTGTCGACGACAGGCTTCAGCAGAACTTTCAGTCTGTCAGGATCGTTATCCGCTCCGGCGATCGTATATATTTTATCCCCAAGGATGTAGCCCTTTCTATATGAGTTCTGTTCCACGAACCCCAGGTCTTTCATTGTCTTGAGGATGTTGGCGCATGTCGCCCTGTTCATGCCCAGATTGTCGGCTATTTCTGTCAGCGGAATTTCCCTTTTTCTGTTCTCGGAAAGATACACGAGTATCTTCTCAACCCTTTCTATTACCTGTATCATCTTGCTGTTTCAAATGAGCCGCAAAGGTACAAATAATTTCGTAATGTAAAACAGTTGTTAATAGAGAAATAAGGCTTGATACCCATCTTTAACAGTTTTGTAATATAAAATAGCGATTTTATTTTGCAAAATTAAAATAAGTGTTTACCTTTGTCCCGACTGGTAACCGCAAATTCCTCTGACCATGAAAAGATCAAGGCTCCTGATGGCTCTCTTATTGATGTGTGCAAGTGCCGGTATAAATGCACAGGATGCCGGTATGGAGCACCCTGATGTACTGAGACAGGTAGAGGAGTCGGGAGACTTTGCCCCTATGTTTCCTTTTCAGCCGACTCACAATGCTCCTGACAACATAACGAACGTAAGTACATGGGCGGGTGCGCATAGAGAAGAGGCCGGTGCCGCAGGGTTCGTCACGCCAGCAGGAGATGATTTTGTGGACGGCGATGGCAATAAGATGCGCTTCATCGGGACCCAGTGCGGAATGACCGGATGTTTCCCGACTCATGAGCAGGCCGACAGACTAGCCAAGGAATTTTCGAGATATGGAATCAACATTGTCAGAATGCACTATGTGAGCCATCGCAATCCGAAGGATGGCTATCCGGTGAAGGATTCTTTCATCGAGCCCGTGCAGCTTGAAAGATTCGATTACTTCATTGCAAGACTCAAGGAAAACGGTATTTATGTGTATTTCCAGTTGAATATAGCCAGAAAGTTCTCAAGGGTGAACGGTTTCGAGAACGCCCATAAACTTCCGAAATACAAGAACGGAGTCGACAATGTCAACGAAAGGATGATCGGACTCCAGCAGAAGTTTCACAAGGAGATTCTAGAACATATCAATCCATACACGGGTCTTGCCTATAAGGACGAGCCGTGTATAAGCATGATGGAGATTGCCAATGAGAACTCCATCGTTCACAGCTGGTTTTCACCTAAGCATAAATTTCCTTCCCTTGTGGAACCGTACAAGAGCGAATTCATCGGCAAGTGGAACGGCTATCTGAAAAGGAAATATGGTGACACCAAAACTTTGAAGAGCGCCTGGGGTGAAACGGTGCCGGTCAAGTCCAGAGACCTGGAAAAAGGCTTGCTGGACTGGCCGTATATGGAGGATTGGGAACTTTCAAGCCAAAGGGCTCAGGACTTCATTGAGTTTTTGGCGGAACTTGAAAACGCATATTTCCCGAGGATGTATCACAACCTCAAGGAAAATCTCGGCATAAGGCAACCGGTGACGGGCACCCAGCTTGGCTACGGCTTCCATCAGGCTCAGGCCGGAATGGACTATTGTGACATGCACTGCTATTGGTGTCATCCGGCGTTCCCTGGGGGGGGTGGGATAACAGCCATTTCAATATAAGAAATGAGGCGATAGTCAACAGCTGGGGTCATCCGGCTTCAACCTTCGCCAATGTCGCCCGTACCCGCCTGTTGGGCAAGCCGTTCACCGTAAGCGAATTCGATATCCCGAATCTTAATTTCTACTGTGCTGAGGCCGATGTCATGATGGCCGCTCTCGGTGCTTTCCAGGACTGGTCTGCACTGATTCAGTTCTCCTGGATTCTTGATACAGACTATGACAGGGACTTTGTCTGGTCCCAGTTCGACATGTGTTCCGCTCCCCAGAAACTTGTGCATTTCCCGGCGTGTCATGCAATGTTTGTCAGAGGTGACGTGAAGAAAGGGAAGGACGATGTCGTGTTTGCGCGCCCTTCTGAAATCAAGTCAGACATCGCGAAGGTTGCTGAAAGAAAAGCATCCGACGGCCAGGGCTTTTATAAGTCGCCGCTTATGAGAAGCCTGCCTCTTGCAGTAGTCTCCGGCGTGGAAGTGAAGGAGGCTCCCGGCTTATTCGACACGGAAGGCAGAACCATTATCAGGACGGAGGAAGATGTTCCGGAACACATAAAGGAGGCCTTCCACAACAAGCATATGTGCAGCAGCACCGGCGAACTGACATGGGACTGGCAGGAAAAGGGTGCAGGCTACTTCATGGTGGATACAAGGCACACCAAAGTCTTTTCAGGCTTTGTCCGTGGCAGGTCTTTCATGTACAGAGGCATGAGACTCACACCGGGAAAGACCAGGCTGGATTGGCTTACGCTTTCGATGACATTGACGGAAGCCTTCGGCAAGTCGAAGCCGGGCAATCTCTTGAGACCGGGAAGGTATCTGCTTGCCGCCACAGGCCTGGTTCAGAATACGGATATGAAGATTGTGCAGGTTTCCGACAGACCGATGAAAGTTTCCATATCGGAAAAGGACGGAGGCAGGCTGGGAACCGGTCCTGTCCTTTGCGAAGGCATTGAGGCGGAACTTGCTTTGTCCGGGCTGAAGGACAGAGTGAAATGCTATGCCCTTGATCCTGACGGGAACAGAATGCAGGAAGTTGCCGTGGACTCCAATGACGCAGGGGAAGCCTTGCTTGTCATCGGGCCTCAGTACCGGACCGTATGGTATGAATTAGTAGTGGAATAAATATATAAAGACATGAATAGGAAAATTCTGACAATACTCACTCTCTTGGCTCTCTCGATTGCTGCAAAGGCGATAGAGATTGTCCCCCAACCTTCCGTGATGAAGGTGGGCCAGGAAGAAGTCCGTCTTCGCAGCGTCGAGCCTTCGGTTTCCGTTTCCGAGGAATTGGAGTCCGAAGAGTACAGGCTTGAGGTGACACCGGACGGAATGATTGAGATAACAGCAGGCTCGGAGCGTGCTGCCGTATGGGCTCGTCATACATTGGATCAGATTCTTCTTCAAGCCCGCAAGGAGGGCAGGAAGAATCTTTATCTCCCTGTCATGTCGGTGGAAGACAGGCCGGCTTTCGGATATCGTGGAGCAATGCTTGACTGCTCAAGGCATTTCTGGACCGTGAAACAGATAAAGACTTTCATCGATCTGATATCGATGCACAAGTTGAATGTGTTCCACTGGCATCTGACGGACAACAACGGATGGAGAATAGAGATCAGAAAGTATCCGGAATTGGTCAGGATCGGATCTGTCCGTCCATCCACCATGCTCTCGCACCACTCCACTCCTCGTTCGGAAAGGGAGTATGACGGAAAGGAACACGGCGGATATTATTCGCAGGCTCAGATTCGCGAGATCGTGAAATATGCATCAGAGAGAGGGGTCGAAATCATTCCGGAGATCGAACTCCCGGGACATTCCCAGGCAGCACTCGCCAGTTATCCGTGGCTGGGATGCAGAGGCAAGGGTTACAAGGTCATGATAGACTTTGCGAGAAGTTACGAGGTCATGTGTGCGGGAAAGGAGACCACGCTCGAGTTTCTTAAGAACGTGCTGGACGAGGTCTGCGAACTTTTCCCGAGTGAGTATATACATATCGGAGGAGATGAGGCTCCGAGGGACAGGTGGAAGGAATGCAGGCACTGTCAGGCTCTGATGAAACGCAACGGATATGAGAATGAGGCCCAACTTCAGAGTTATCTGATCAATGAAGTCGAAAAGCACCTGATGTCCAGAGGAAAGAGAATCATCGGTTGGGACGAGATCCTTGAGGGCGGTGTCTCCAAGACAGCAACTGTCATGTCATGGCGTGGAGTCAGAGGTGGTATCAATGCTGCCAAGATGGGAAATGAAGCGATCATGGTGCCTCAGCACTATTTCTATCTGGACTTCCCCCAGTCCTACAGCACCGATGGAGAACCGATGGCTTTCCGCAAACGTCCGCTCCCATTGAGCCACTCGTATTCATTCAAGCCCTATGCGGGACTGAAGCAGGCACAGCAGAAATATATAAAAGGTATCCAGGCCAACCTCTGGACCGAGTATATTTCCGAATTTGATCATCTCCAGAGAATGCTTCTGCCAAGGCTTGCCGCAATGGCGGAGATCGCATGGTGCGGCTCGGCCGCAACCACATACCCTGAGTTCGTGGACAGGATGGAGGCCTCGATGCTTCCTTTATATGATAAGAAAGGATTCTCATATGCACCGTATGCTTTCGAGACGGCCTCAAAGGTAATCAATGCCCTTCCGCTGGACAAGGATGTGGATCTTGCCGAAATGGAACGGCTCATACGCAAGGAACCGGAAAAATGGGAGAAGGTGGTGGAACTGGTCGAAAAAGGAGAACTTGAGGTCTGCCCGGAAGGAATCATCTTCAACTTCCCTAAGACGAAATAAATATTCAAACTAAAATATGACCATTATGAAATCGATTTTATTGCCTGTCGTTTCACTCGCCCTCGTCTTCATGACGGCAGCGCCAGTGGCTGCTCAATCCGAGGCGTCAGGGTCTCTTCCTGAAAAAATGGTGGTGAAACTGGATTTTACTCAAGGCTGGCCGTTCGAAGAGCCTGCCAGGGGTGAGGATGAACAGAACAGAAGAGGTGAGACGTATGTGGGAGACACATATACCTTCGCCTATGAAGATGCCTCTGCCTACGGGGAGGGAGAATTCCAGTTGGAACTGCCTTTCTTCTTCAGAGGCAACGGCGAGCCTTATGTCTATGTCCGCAAGAGATGTTTTTTCCCGGGAAGCAAAAACTGCCGTATGACTATCCCGGCTGTTGAGGGAATGCGTCTGGAGTCTGTGACTATGGAGACCAGGAACGGGGCATCCTTTCCGAAGGGCTTCAAGATCAAGAGGGAGGACTTCTCTGACATTGCTGAGTGCCAGACTCCTTCGTACAAGGGAGCTCCGGCTGTCGTCGGTTTCCCGACCCCTGATGGAGCGGATACTGAGCCGGGCGAAAGGTATTTCATGAGTTTCACGGATGCCGGCACGCAGATTACGACGATTACAATAGTGTATATGAAATAATGACAACATGATGAAAACCAATCAGAACAAGGCAGGTTACCGGACACCGGTATGCCTGCAAATGGAAATCAAGTCAGAGGGTGTTCTCTGCGGGTCAGGCGAAGACGCAAGTTTTACAAATGAAACATTTCAGATTATTGAGTACGAAGGTGGTGAATGGGCTTAAACTTAATTGAAAATGAAGAAGAATAAAATATTTGCAGCGGTTTTTGCAGTCATGACTGCTGTGGCATGTACGAATGAATTGGATAATTCGAATCCGGATGAGGGTTCAAACCTTGTTCCTGTGGAGTTCACGGGAGTGACTGATGGGGGAGTTGAAGAAGGGACAAAGACGACATTGGATTTCAAGACAGTCGAATGGGAGGACACGGATGAAGTGACTCTGCTTTCGGGTGACGGATATCAGACTGCCACTAAACTTACTATATCGGGTATCACTTCGACAGGGGCTGCAAACTTTAAAGGATTTGCGGAAAATGGCAGTTCTTCATATATTGCTTTATATCCTCATGATGCCGGACATCTGGTCTCAAATCCTTATAACGAAGGTGGACTGACTGTTACGATTCCTACTGAGCAGAGGGTTTCTGGAACGACAACATTTCAGTCTGGAGCAAATGTGTCTGTGGCATATTCTGAGGATAATGCGCTTCAGTTCAGAAATATAGGTGCGGTCCTTACGCTTACAACGTGGGAAGCCGAGGCAAAAAGGGTCAAGAAGATTACTGTCAAGGCAAAGAAATCAGAGACTGAGTATTGCAAGCTCAGCGGAACTTCTGTCATTACAATGGACGAAGAAACCTTCTATCCGATAGTAGGAGAAGGAGATAAGGATCATGTAACTTTGCTTCCACCGGAGGGTTCAACTTACTTCCCGGGAGGAACTTATGCGTTTGTTGTGTATCCGGGTAGTTATCAAGGCTTTGAGATTACTTACACCGACCAGCAGGATAGGGAGTTCACTTACACGAATTCTAGTCAACTTGAACTGAAACGCAGTAAAAGATCAGCATTGGGAAGAGTTATAGACCCGACTCCGGTATTGGGCAGCCTGATTTCTGCAGATGACATGACAGTGGAGGTTTTATTTAATCAAGGAACCGATAAATGGCCATTCATCGAGCCTATTGTTGACGCTGAAAGCCAAGCGAGCACAGGGGATACCTATACGTTCCCTTATCCTGCGACATACAGAGGTAAGGAAACTTATGAGCCGTTGACATTTGTCATTTCAAGAAATGGGGGTGTGAATCCATATAAACATAATAATGGATTAAGTTTATTAACAGGTGCGACTTCTAACGGAGCCTCTAAGTCTATTACATTACCAGGAATTCCTGGGAAATACTTAAAATCAGTGTCAATGCAAAATGGCTCCTCGAGTGGCAGAACATTTATACTTACAAAGACTACTTTAGAGGAGAATGAAGAGGATATATCGATAACTCCAGCCAACAGTACAACATCAGCAGGACCAGCAAAAATTGTTTTCCCTTATACAACTGGTGAGGAGAAAGTAATAAATACGGAGGTTGGAAGGTCATATAAGATGGCTTCTATTTCGGGAAATACATACATCACCACACTCGAGTTGGTCTACACCGCAACCCAACCAGTAGCCGAAGAATAACCCACCTCATGAACCTTTTAAGAAATCCCCATATGCCGCTTCATGCAGCAGCGGCTATGATTCTGCTGCCTCTTCTGTCGATGGCTTCCTGTCAGCAGGAAGCAAGGCCGGAAGAATGGCGGCAGGACATCCAGATCGTTGCGGGAGACTCATTCCATGCCACTATCGAAGAAGGCGCCTTGTCCAAGACTGCGATAGGTGAGTCGGGAGAGTCCAGCTGCACCATGGTCTGGTCGGAAGATGACCGTGTATCAGCCTTCATGCAGAACACCTCGCGCTGGCAGTACGTGATCGGTCCGGAAGCAGCCGGCTCGACCTCTGCAGAATTCATGAGGGTGCAGGATGAGACATCATCAACAGGAACACCGCTGGCTCACAATGTCATATGGTACCCTTATGGTGAAGATGTGGAATGCACCGCAGCTGAGACTGCCTACGAACTTTCAGTAGTGTTGCCGCAGGTGCAGGCCTATGCGGAGAACAGTTTCGGCAAAGGAGCCTTTCCGATGGTCGCCGTCGATGAGGATAGAAACGTGTCCTTCAAGAATGTCTGCGGAGGAATCAAACTTCAGCTTAAAGGCACGGTAAAGGTGGCTTCCATTGAAGTGGAAGGGAAGGATTCCGAACCACTGTCAGGAGCTGCTGCGGTTACAGCCTATGCTGATGGCACCAACCCGGAAGTGGTAATGGCTTCCGGGGCTTCTTCCTCTGTCATCCTGAACTGTGACGGAGTCTGGTTGAACCCGGATACAGCCACGGAATTCATCATGATTCTTCCTCCTGTGACTTTCACGAATGGCTTCGATGTGACGATTACCGACATGGACGGTCATAAATACGTGCTGACTGCAAAGAACGGCTCTGTCATCTCACGCTCTTCACTGCTCGTGATGCCTGAGATTGTCGTGGATGACCACAAGACCATAAGGATTCTGGCGATAGGCAACAGTTTCTCTGTCGATGCAATGGCATATCTGTACGGCATTCTTGATAATCTCGGCTATAGGAAGATTGTTCTTGGAGACCTCTATGAAGCAGGCTGTCTTGTCGAGGAACATGCTTCATGGTTTGCCTCCAACAGTGCAAAGTACACCTATTACCATAATGTGACAGGTGGCTATGATGCCTCTAAGAGTGATTCGAGCGAGAAGTACGGCTGGACAAGAACCACTGCCTTCGCCCCTATGGAAGCGTTGACTGAAACGGACTGGGATTTCATCACCATGCAGCAGGGCAGCAAATATTCCGGCATGGCAGACACATATTCTCCTTATCTTTCGAATCTGATACAGACCGTAAGGAACAAATGCCCGGATGCGGAACTGGTATGGCACATGACATGGGCATATCAGGGCGATTCCGACCATTCCGCATTCCCGAATTATGGCAGCGACCAGATGACCATGTACAATGCCATCGTGAATGCAACCAGAACTCAGGTTCTCACCTTGGCAGAGATTGACAGGGTCATTCCTAACGGAACGGCTGTACAGAACATGCGCACCAGCTTCGTCGGAGACAATCTCACCCGTGACGGCTACCACCTTTCTCTGAGGGAGGGACGCTTCCTCGCGGCCTTGACTTACGCAAAGATCCTCACAGGCTGCGATCTGGCCGATATATCCTATACGCCGGAGCAGTTCGAGTATGACGACCTTCTGGTCGCAGCAATCAAGGATGCCGTTGACAAGGCATGTGAGAATCCGTTCGAGGTGACCGTCTCCGCATATTCGCTTGACGCATATCCGGAACTGACTCCTTTCACCAATGAAAGTTTCGAATCAGTGTCTTCCGGCTATAAGAGCGGGGACTGGCAATAGTCATATATAATCTCTGCATGATTCTATGAACAGTAAAAAACACATATATTCATTATTACTTCTGGCAGTGGCAATGATTCCGGTAGTGGCGATGACCTTGTCGTGTGCTCCGGAACCATTGCCGGATGATGGCGAAGAACCGCCGGTGGAGCAGGTCCCGGGAGGTGACACGACTCAGGATGAGAACGCAGGGGAGCCTCCAGTGGAGGAAGATCCATCGGATGAGGAACCTCCTGTTGATGATGTCCCTCCGGCTGGCGAAGAACCGCCGGCAGAGGGAGAGACGCCTGGGGATTCGACGCCTCCTGCCGATGACGTTCCGGACGGAAAGTCAATCAGGATCCTTGCGATCGGAAACAGTTTTTCTGTCGATGCCATGGAATATCTCTACGGCATTCTGAAAGACCTTGGATATGAGACAGTTGTCCTCGGAAATTTCTATGAGGCCGGTTGTCTTGTCGAGGAACATGCCGAGTGGTTCAGGAACAACACCGCTTCAAAGTACACGTATTACTACAATGCGACTGGAGGAGAGGGACTGACACTTGAGGACTGCACCACCGATGGCAAGGTGGACTACAGCAAGTTGCGTGGATGGGAGAAGAAGACGATGGCTCCGCATACGGCCCTGGAGGAGGACTGGGACTTCATCACGATCCAGCAGGGCAGCAAGTACTCAGGAAAGCCGGAGACCTATGATCCATATCTGCAGGAACTCACGGATTTCGTGACTCTTGAAAATCCGGATGCGGAACTTGTGTGGCATATGACATGGGCATATCAAGGCAACTCCACACATTCTGCCTTCCCTGATTACGGCAGCGACCAGATGACCATGTACAATGCCATCGTGAATGCAGTGAAGACAAAGGTTGTTCCTCTTAATGTGTTCTCCAAAGTCATCCCGAATGGAACGGCTATCCAGAATCTTCGCACCAGTTACCTTCTGGACAACCTGACCCGGGACGGATATCATCTGTCTCTGCGGGAAGGACGTTATGCGGCTGCCTTGACCTTTGCCAAGGTGCTCACAGGCTGCGATCTCTCAGAGATATCCTACACTCCTCAGGAGTATGAATACGACGACCTGGTGGTCGCAGCGATCAAGGATGCCGTGGACAAGGCGTGTGCAAGTCCTTATGAGGTGATGCCTTCGGCCTATCCGATTACGGACTATATGGATAATGCCCCATTTACCAATGAAAGCTTTGAAACAGTGCCGGGAAACTTAGGCGAGTGGAAATGATCTTATGTTTAAATTCCGTTTGAAATATATTCTTGCCGCTGTCCTGCTTCCGGTGGGTGCGGTCGTGCACGCTCAGGAGGATGTGGCGGCTTCTCCTGCGGAACTGATGAAAGGAAAGTATTCCGGAGTCAGGGTGTCCGCAGTGGATGGCGCTCCTGGCGGACTGTATAATGTCAACATCCGGGGATTGAATACTCTCAGGGGCGATTCCCAGCCTCTCTGGATTGTCGATGGAGCCGTCATAGGCACCGCCGCCAATGACTATCTTGACGCCTGGTACCTTTCTGGCGGCAAGACAGTCAATGGTGACAGACTGCCGGATTATTCCGGCAGAAGCTACACTTCTCCTGCCGGAAACTTCGGCTGGCTGAATCTCTATGATATCGAATCCATAGAGGTCATCAAGGATGTCTCGGCCACGGCTCTCTATGGAATGCAGGCTGCCAACGGTGTGGTTATCATCAGAACAGGAAAACCGGACTCGGGAAAGGCAGTCCGGCTGAACTCCAGTGTGGGGGCCGGATTCTCATCCCGGAAGGGAGATGCATTCAGGACAGGGGTCTTCACCACGCATGATCTGGGCGTAGCAGGAATGCTTGGAACAGATTCCTTCTACAATGTGTCCGGTTTCATCCGCTACAACAATGCCGAGGTCCGTAATGCGAATTCCACTTCCGGCGGCTTGTCAGTCAATATTGAGACGGCGGCTAACCATGTCTTCCAGTTCGGTGTCAACACGAGGCTTTACTACGGAGGCAGTCATTCCTCCGCCGGAACAAATTTCATCGGCTCACCGTCCGTGATGATGCTGGCACGCTATCCTGAATCTTTTGCCGGTGACGAACTTGCCGGCTGGCTCGGACATTATGACGATGAGTCCGTGGACTATCGTTCCGTCAACTCTGCGTGGCTCAATGTCAACATACTCAAGTCTCTCAGGCTCAAGGTGTCAGGCGGAGCAGACTATCAGAATCTCACACGCTATCTCTGGCATGGTGCAGGCACGTCGTTCGGAAAGGAGTTCAAGGGTGCGGCAAGCATTCTTAATGCATCCTTGCTCAACGCAAATGCCAGAGGAGAACTCGTGTTTGACCGTAATTTCGCAACGCGACATCACCTGCTTGCGACACTTGCCGCTGATCTGAACGGTGCATGGAACAAGACGAACACGATGTGCGGCACAAACTTCACCAATCCAGAACTTAGGGCAAGGGGATTGTCTTCCAGCGGAAGTATCCAGGCTGTCAACAAGTTCTCCGTGACCCATGTCCGGATGGGCGCTCTTGCCATGATAGACTATGATTTCGACGGATATGCTGGTCTGACCGGGGCCGTGCGTTGCGACTGCACCCGGAAATATGACAGGAAGCCGACGTGGCTTCCGTCAGGAGAGGCATTCGTGGATCTGGGACGGATCTTCTTCCGGGACAGCGAAGTGATTACCGGATTCAGGCTCAGCGGAGGCTATGGCTGGGCAGGAAAGACGAAGATCCTGCCGTATGAATATATGCCTTCGTATATTTTCAGGATTCCTGAAGTCGGGCAGGGGGCGGAACCGTACTTCACCGGTGTCAATCGTCTTCTGAGCAAGGAATACAACGTGGGATTCAGCATGGGATTTCTTCGCGAAAGATTCTGTTTCAGCATGAAATACTATGACAAGAACACTGCCGACATGTTCAGGATATGCAATTTCGGTAAATTGAGCGACGGCTATTGGGTGGAAACGAAGAACTGGGTGGTGGATCAGGAGCAGACATCAACCGTCAGGAACCGCGGATTCGAGGTGGATGCGGATTTTGTCTTCATACAAAGCGACGATGTGGACTGGTCTGTCCGCGCAAGTGCTGCATACAATCTCAATCAGATCGTGGATCTCGATCCGCTGGACCACAGACCTGCTGACATTGTGGAAGGTCTGTATGCTCAGGAACTCGTCGAAGGACTGTCAGTGGGACAGATTTTTGGAAGACGGACTCTTCCCAATGTGTATGGCGGATTCGGAACCGTTCTCTCACTTTTCGGGGTGACGCTTCATGCAGATTTCTCAGGTGCGGCAGGATTCAGTCTGATCAATGCCAACAGGCTCGTGGAAAAGGGGCTTGACTACCTTTCTCCGGAGGATGTGGAACGGGGAGACTATCTCAGACTGGACCGTCTGGGACTGTCATATGAAATTCCGGTAACGACAAGATGGATGAAGTCTTTTCAGGTAAGTCTTTCTGCGCATGATCTCTTTGTGCTGACCGGATACAGCGGATGGAATCCAGATGTCAACAGTTTCGGCAGGACAGCCTTCTCTCATGGAGTGGATTATGGCTCATATCCTTTCCGCCGTCAGATCGTACTGGGCTTGAATTTCAGATTTTAACAGCGAACGACCATGAAGAAACAGACATCAATCATACGTTTTTGCCTATGTGCTGCCCTATCTCTTGTTTCGGGCTTTCTTTATGCACAGAGCACCGTGACTGTGACAGGAACTGTCATGGATGAGTCGGGCGAGCCCATTACAGGTGCTGCGGTCATGCTGGAAGGCAGTACGACAGGAGTGGTCACTGACATAAGCGGAAAATACTCGATAACGTTCGCTCATGATTCAGGAAAAGAGGCTGCACTTGTGTTTTCAAGCATTTCTTATGTGACTCAGACAGTGGTGCCGGGAAAAAGGACAGTCATCGACATCGTTCTGGAGGAAGACCACGAGGAACTGGAAGAGGTCGTCGTGGTGGGTTATGGAGCCATGAGAAAGAGTGATATAACCGGCTCGGTCGCTTCAGTGAAGATCGATCAGGGGCAGGCGGACAGAAGTGGGTCGCTCGATCAGCTTCTCCGCGGTCAGGCAGCCGGTGTTCAGGTGATATCGTCCAACTCATCTCCTGATGCCGCTGTCAGCGTGGTGATCCGTGGTGCCAGTTCGTTCAACTCCAACTCCCAGCCGCTTTATGTGGTTGACGGAGTGATTATTAACACTTCGGGTACCGTGGCTATGGGAGGGCACGGTGGCACGGATTCCGGAATTGACGAGGAAAACAATGGCCTGATAGGTATCAGCCCTCAGGATATAGCCTCGATGGAAATCCTTAAGGACGCATCTGCTACTGCGATTTATGGATCGCAGGGAGCGAACGGAGTCATCCTGATCACGACAAAGTCTGCCTCGAAATCCAAGCCGGTCGTCTCCTTTTCCGGTGGCGTCAGCATAAGCAGCATCTCCAAGAGATATGACCTCATGGATGCTGACGATTATGTGGCATATCTCGACATGAAGGGAGTGTCTCCGAACGACAGGTTCTACTCTGTCTTCACGACTGGAGTCGAAGCGGGAACATACACCCCTGTGGACTGGCAGGATTATGTGACGCGTCCAAGCGTGACCCAGCGTTATTTCCTCAGTATCTCCGGCCGTCCAAAGCAGACCAATTTCCGTTTCTCGCTCGGATATAACGACAATGAAGGTATAGTCAAGAAGACCGGATATAAGAATATATTCGCGAGGATCAATCTGGACAAGACCATCGGCAAGTTTGAACTCAAGGCCAAGAATGCCGTTTCCTGGCTTGATTCCAGAATGACTCAGGGTGTGGGCAGCAGCATCTCTCAGACTCCGGCTACATCGCTGGTGGTGAGCATGCTGACCACCAGGCCTCTGCGTCCAGTTGTCGAATATGACGATGAGGGTCTGGAACTGAATGAGGAGGGAGCAGCAAGTTATATGGGCCCGGATGTCTGGCTCTATGACCATGAGAGCAATCGTAAGGAGTTCCGTGTCACCTCCAGCATTTCGGGAGAATATAAGATTTTGCCTTGGCTTTCATTCAGGAGCACGTTGGGAACGGATTTCCGTATGACGGAGCGCACAAGATTCAAGACATCGAGACTTAACGGTCAGGGAACAGGAGCCCATGGTTCGACAGGCCAGACTCAAAGACTGAACTGGAACTGGGACAACCTTCTTCTCGCTGAAAAGGAACTGGGAAGACACAGGATTTCCGGAACATTGGGACATACCTCATTTTCTTCGTTCACAAAATCCATGACGGTGGAGGGCACGAATGTGATCCAATACAAGGCTATGTCCGCCAGTCTTAATTCGGCTCCTTACGCCTGGCTTTCATATTCAGAGTCGAAGAATCAGCTTCTGTCATTCTTTGTCAGAGCGGTGTACAGTTATGACGACAGATATATATTCACCGCCACCCATCGTCTCGACGGCTCGTCGAAATTTGCTGCCGGGAACAAGTGGGCTCAGTTCCCTTCATTCGCAGCAGCATGGAGAATCAATAATGAACCATGGTTCTGGTCCGTCAAGGCCTTGTGCCCTGAATTCACTTCCGCCAAACTGCGCCTTGGATGGGGAATGGTGGGAAATCAGGGAATCCCGTCCTACCAGACATCATACAGATATGCTTCTTCCGGAGTGTCGACGCATGATAATGTCTATAACAAACTCACTGCCCTGTCGTCATTCAGCATCCCTTCCAAGGATCTGAAATGGGAGACGACCTATCAGTATAATGCCGGACTCGACCTCGACTTCTTCAAGGGACGCCTCGTCCTTTCTGTCGACGGATACTACAAACTGACCAAGGACCTCCTGCAGACCAGGCTGTTGGCCGCTTCGGCAGGAGTGTATAATCCCTATGTGAATATGGGCTCGATCTCCAATACAGGTCTTGAAATCACTCTTAATACTGTTCCTGTTACATCAAGAAACTGGGAGTGGACTCTTGGAGGCAACTTCTCTCTCAACCGCAACAAGATCCTGTCAATTGATCCAAGCGGTGCCGGAACAGGATGGAAATATGTCCATAAGGGCGAGCCGTTGAGAAAAGTGGAGTATTTCGTGGGAGAAAAACTTTCATCATCTGCCATCAATGCAGACTATCTGAATATCTTCTTTGCCGGTGAGCCGATGGGTCTTTTCTATGGTCTGGCCACTGACGGTATCGTGCAGGAGGGAGAGACTATGGACTGGACGCTCAGTGATGGTGTGGAAAGAAGACCTGGGTCTGTGAAGTTTGTGGATACCAACGGAGACGGCATAGTTAATTCCTACGACAAGGTGGTCATCGGAGACCCGAATCCGGATTTCACTTACGGATTTGACACCTCGCTGAGATTCAAGGGGCTGAGCCTGGCTCTTTCGTTCGTCGGGTCATATGGAAACGATGTCTATAATCAGCAGCTCGCCATCCTGACGGATCTTTCGACCAACTCGGCCAACAGGCTTCGTGCTCCAGTCTTTGACTGCTGGAGCCCGGAGAACACGGATTCCAAGTGGCCGGCAGTGACAGAGTATAATGCCAATGACGTCTATCTCTGTTCTGACAGATTTGTGGAGGACGGCTCATATCTCCGCCTTGCCAATGCCTCTCTGTCCTATTCGGTACCTTTCAGGAACAGGCAGTCGTTTGTCAGAGGCCTTACCTTCACCGCCTCATGCCGGAATGTCTGGTGCTGGACCGGTTACAGCGGATATGATCCGGATGTGAATGTCTACGGTACCGTGCTCAAATACGGTATAGACATGGGTTCTTATCCGGCAGCCCGCACCTTTATGTTTGATGTCAAGATCACTTTCTAATCATGAAGAATACAATCAGAATATTGACAGTTGCCGTTCTGGCCGTATTCCTGACAGGGTGCTCGGACTTCCTGAAGGAGGGACTCGGGACATCCTATGACAAGGAGTCGATGATTTCCACTGAGGATGCATTGGAATCAGCCGTGCTGGGCATACATCGACAGATGGGGCAGTGCGGGTTCAAGAGCGGGGCGTTCTGCGAATGGCTTGCTCCGGGATCGGGACTGGCCATATGGGGCATTTCGAGTGCACTGGACAACACCATGGACAGGTGGGCTTCGCTTCACCGTTTCACCAGATATTCCGATCATCCGCAGTCGTACGATTCGTTCAGAGGATTCTACAGGACCATATATCTGTGCAATCACCTTCTGGATCTGCTGAAGGAAAGCCCGGTGGATCCGGAATATGTCGAAGAAATTGAGGGAGAGGTACTTTTCATAAGAGCCATGTCATATTTCTACCTCGTGCGTATATGGGGTGACGTCAGTCTTCACCTGGAAGCTCCGCTTACGACAGAGTATGATGATCTCTACGCTCCACGAGAAAACTTCTGGACGGTGTATTGCCGGATTGTCAAGGATCTGGATATGGCGGAGGCAAAGATGCGCTCCTTTGAGAGAATGGTGGCGGTCGCCGGCGGAAACTCCTCAGGCAGGGTCTGCAACTATGCTGCGACAGCATGCCGCTCTCTGGTATATCTGACGATAGGAACTCTTCTGGAACACCCTGACGACAATTTCTGGGTCAACCGTACTCCTGACTTTTCCGAAATCGGCATAGCAACCTCTGCTGATGCTTTTGAAAAGGCTCTTGCTGATGCACTGGCCGTGATCCCGACAGAACATGGGGGAACAGGTGGCACACCGTTCCGTCTTGAAGAACTTTACGAAGATCTTTTCCGCTGGGCGGAGCCTGAGGACTGGCAGTCCCTTGAGCGTATTTGGGTCATGCCGCGTTCCCCGGAAAGCGGTGATGCAGGCAGCGGGCTGACATTATGGGCTCTTCCGAGCCACTACATGGGCAGGGCGAGCGGTGATAACAGCGGGCGTTGCCGGCCGGACCGATGGTTCTTTCAGAAATGGTGTGAAACCTACGGTGGCATAAAGGGTACAGGCGCCTATAATTCAAATATATATGTGGACAGCAAGGATCCCCGCATGAAGGTCAACCTGATCTACAACGAGTACGAAGCGGAGGAGGGAACCACACGTCTGTGCTATCCGTCCAACTGGAGAATCACCCTGTCGTCTGTTTCGCTTCTGAAGTTCTACGCCATGCCGTACTATAAGAAATATTTTGACCCGTCCTTTGATAACAGCGTGGGTAATGCCGATCTGTATGTCATGCGTCTTGCAGAAGTGTATCTCATTGCAGCCGAGGCGAGTGCGTATCTTGGGAAAGAGTCGCAGGCAATTGATATGGTGAATCATATTCTTGCCCGTGCCAGGAAGTATCGCGATGAGGACGGAGACATACAGCAGTCACCTGAACCGGCTGCCTGGACAGCAGCGCAGTTCTCCAGCAGGGAGGAACTCCTCAATGCGATCTTCTGGGAAAGGTGTTTTGAAATGCCGTTCGAGCATCATGAGTACTTTGACACTCATAGAATGGGGGCAAAGTGGCTTGTTGAGAATATTTCCAAACCGAAGAACGTGTTCATAAATCTGCCGGAGCAGACGGGAGGTGAATTCAGTTACAAGGATAAATACTACGGACCGGACTTCACTTATCATGAGAACTGGGAGGATGTCCGCAAGGGACTCATCAATGCCTATCCTATCGACGAACTTACTTATAATCCATATCTGGATCCGAGTCTGCATGACCCTAACAAGGGACAGAATCCGGTTGAGGTGTTTTGGAGATAATAAATTGTGAATATGAAGAAGATATTGCTATTTGCAGTCGTGTGCCTTGTTTCATGTGCGGCTCCGGCTCCGGAACGGACAGAAAGAATCGAAGGCCCGTTCCTCATCCTTTCCACCCCATATCATGAGGATGGTTCGGTCAATTATGAAAATCTTGTGAAGGAGGCGTGCTTTGCTGCCGAGTGGGACACCCCTGGAGTGATCTGGCCTCAGGCCAACGATGCCATTGACCTTCTCACCGTCGAGGAACGTCTTGCTGGAATGCAGGCACTTGTGGATGAGTGGAAGAACAACCCGAAGAAGACGGTCCTCACACTTGGAGTGAATGGTGACGACACTGAGCAGATGATGATGTTTGCCCGCGAGGCGGAAAGAATGGCCGCTGAGTCGGGAGTCGATTTTATCCTTGCTGCCCGTCCTCCGTATTATGGAAAGACAGAGGCTGATATCAAGGAATATTTCGATTCTCTTGCGACAGTGGCAAAACGTCCCGTAATCATTCAGACCTATGTGAACGAAGACTGCCCGGCACCATCTGCCGGACTTCTCATCAGCCTTGCTCAGACATATCCTGATGTATATGGCTGGATCAAGGAAGAATCCAACAAACTGGAAGCAAACGACCGTCAGCAGGCGGAACTTGAAGGAAAGCCGGCAGTGAAGACCGTGTTCTCCGCATGGGGCGGCTGGCAGTGGCTCTATCAGAGACGTCAGATAGGCACAGCCGGACTGATTTCCGAGAAGATTGCCTATGCTCCGATCACCTCGCTCGTATGGCAGGAAATGAAGAAAGGTGCCGATGAAGACTGCCTTACCGAGGCCTTCGCGATGTACCGTCTGATGATCGACCAGAGGTTTGTCATCCACGACAGTCTCAGAGGGTACGGGCTCTACTATCTGATGCGTCTGGGGGTGTTCGACAATATGCTTTCGCGTTCATATGTGGTGCAGCCTGCCGTTCCGAACGGCTCGCTCGCTCCCGAAGACAAGTGCCGATGGACGCTGACTGAGTTTGAACTGACTGACATGCAGAAGGCCGAACTCGACAAGTGCTACGACGACATGATGAAGTTTGTAAATAGAAATTATAAGAAATGAAAGAAATCCAATTCAGAAACAAGGTCGCAGTAATAACCGGCGCCGCAAGCGGCATGGGTCTTTCCTGTGCGAAGGAATTTGTCCGCCTTGGCGCAAAAGTGATCATGTGTGATGTCAACGAGCAGGCTCTCAGGGCTGCCGTTGAGGAGATCGGCGACTCAGCCATCCCTGTTGCCGGTGATGTCAGAGAGTATGAATATGCGGAAAAGGTTGCTGCCGAGGCGGCAAAGCATGGAGGTACAGACTATCTTATCGCATGTGCAGGCGGTTACGAAGCACGTTGCTGCAACTCACCTGTGCCATTTTATGAGCAGCCGAAGGAGGTTATAGACTGGGGACTTGATGTGAACCTCAAAGGACCTGTCTATTTCTCAAGAACCCTTATGCCCCAGATGGTTCAGAAGAAGTATGGCGTCATCATAATGCTTGGTTCTGTGACGGGTTTTGAAGGTGACGGCGTCGGTGCAATGTATGGAACATCAAAGTCGGGACTTTTCAATTTCGTGAAGGGTCTTGCAATGGCCGGTGCCCCTCATGGGGTCAGAGCCCTTTGCGTGACCCCGGGACCGGTGCTTACAAGAGCTGCCATGAACAACATGCCTACGCTTTTCGGCCGTGCGGCAGAAGTCGAGGAACTCGTTGATGTGATCCTCTTCATGTGCAGCGACAACGCATCGTTCATTACAGGCACCAACCACGTCGTTGACGGCGGCCGCCTCTGCATGTACCAGAAAACCTATTGATTATGACTACTATATTTACAACATTACTATTTTCGTTACTCCAGATCTACCCTGTCGTCCTCGATGACAGCCCCACACGAGTCGAGTCCGATCTCGACCCTCAGATGGAGATAATGGGAACGCTCAGACCTAAATCCGTGTCTGAAATCTCGACATCCCGCTGGACTGTGGACTGCGGCGGAATGGACCGCGAGCATGCGGACTGGCGTGCCGTGCGCGGATATGTTGCACCTCTTGGTATCGGCCGTGTCCGTCAGCAGGCAGGCTGGGCAAGATGCGAGAAGGATCCGGGAATGTATGACTTCGCATACCTCGACCAGTGCGTGTTCGACGCTCAGAAGATGGGCGTGAAGGTGTGGATGGAACTCAGTTACGGCAATCCTCGCTACGAAGGTGGCGGCGGACGTCATCTCAATGCCGGTTTCCCTTCATCTGAGGAAGGTCTTCAGGCCTGGGACCGCTGGGTGCGTGCAATGGCGGAGCACTACAAGGGAGTGGTGGTCGACTGGTGCGTATGGAACGAGCCTAACGGCAAGACCTCCGGCAACACCATAGAGCAGGCGACTGACTTTGCAGTCCGTACGGCAGAGATTCTCCGTGAGATCATTCCGGATGCTCACATAGATGCATTCGCTCTCACGGAGGCTGACCCTGAATGGATCGAGCCGTTCGTAAAGGAACTCCGGAAGAGGGGCAAGGCACATCTGTTCAACACGATTGCATATCATCACTACAAGCACAATCCTGACAAGGGATATGAGGAAATCGAGGAAAGCCGTGCAATCGTCGCCAAGTATACTCCTAACCTCAGACTCAAGCAGGGCGAGGGCGGAACGCAGAGCGAATGGTGCCGCAACGGTGCTCTCGGAAACACATTCTGGAACGAGCACACCCAGGCAAAGTATGACCTCCGTCGTTCCCTCGGTGACCTCGGACATGGCGATGATACGGAGGTGTTCCATCTTTGCGACCTCGAATACCGTGCAGTGAAGCGCCACTGGGGTCTTCTCCGCTACGGCCTTCTCAAGACCACGGGGCAGGCAGACGGCTACAGGGTCCTCAAGGTGAAGAAGGCATATTATGCGATCCAGAATGCTGTTTCAGTATTCAACGATGCATGGGAGTGCATCTCTCCTGCCACCACTTCGACCATCGAGATAGAGGGTGCCGCGATGACGGCAGTATATGACTGGAAGGACAAGGCAACTGGAACTCCTGTCGTCCTTTTCTGGGACGCTTCAAAGATGCCTCAGAGAGAGGATGTCACCAAGCCTGCAAAGGTGACGGTCAAGGGCGAGCCTGTCAACAACCCCGTATGGG
>CAZMNZ010000008.1:0-31039 GCA_964567765.1 uncultured Muribaculaceae bacterium | reverse complement strand
ACTCAATAATCAGAGAAGTTCGCAATGGAAACTAAGATATATGCTGTCATTGATAGTTTGCTTCCAACCCCTCTCGTTAGCCCCCCCCAAGACAGTGAGTCAGAAAAACCGCAGCAAATACAGCACAACCTACAGACGGACCGAGCAGACTCCATACCCTTTCCGGACACATGCAAGTCCATCTCACATGCAAGTCCATCTCACATGCAAGTCCATCTCACATGCAAGTCCATCTTAAACAAGTATCTCACTTCATGACCGCGATGTCGGCAAGTGCGCCGCCGACATATTCGATCAGGGGTTCTGGCGCAATCTTGAACTGAAGCCCTCTCACACCGGCACTTACATAAATATGGTCATAAAGGATTGCGGTCTCATCAAAGAATGTCGGGAATGACTTCTTCATGCCGACAGGGGAGCAGCCGCCCCGGATATACCCGGTCAGAGGCAGAAGTTCCTTCATCGGGATGAGGTCGCATTTCTTGTTGCCCGAAACTTTTGCAGCAAGTTTGAGGTCTATCTCGCAACATCCGGGAACGACACAGACGAACCAGCCTGTCCTGTCGCCCTCAAGGACGAGAGTCTTGAATACCTGTTCTATAGGCTGACCCAACTGCTCGGCAATATGTTCTGCCGCCAGATTATCCTCATCAACCGTATATGGGATAAGTTCATATCCGATTCCGGCCTGATCCAGCAGGCGGGCGGCATTTGTCTTGTCTATCTTCTTCGCCATAATCAACAAATAATCATCTATTTACTCTTCGAGACAGCGGCTGCCCGGCTACGGCTGACAATGATGACGCCTCCGAAGACCATGGCGGCGGCAAAATTAATGAAAATTTCAATACGCGGTCATCTGCTGGCACAATTTTAGGAATGCGCCGTTGCACCAAATTCTTCACATCATGGAAAAAGACATCAAAAATCTTCTCACATCGGAGAACGGTCGTCCGATTGCAGACAATCAGAACACTCAGACAGCAGGGCAGAGAGGCCCCGTGACATTGCAGGACCCATGGCTGCTTGAAAAACTCGCTCATTTTGACCGCGAGGTCATTCCTGAAAGACGAATGCACGCCAAAGGAGCAGGTGCCTTCGGAACATTCACGGTGACTCACGACATCACTAAGTACACCAGAGCGTCTATCTTCTCGGAGATAGGGAAGCAGACCCCGTGCTTCGTGCGGTTCTCGACTGTGGCTGGAGAACGTGGCGCTGCGGATGCCGAGCGTGACATCAGAGGCTTTGCGATGAAGTTCTACACAGACACCGGCAACTGGGACCTTGTGGGAAACAATACTCCCGTCTTCTTCCTCAGAGATCCGCTGAAATTCCCGGATCTGAACCATGCCATCAAACGTGATCCCCGCACAGGAATGCGTTCAGCCAATTCCAACTGGGATTTTTGGACACTTCTTCCTGAGGCTCTCCATCAGGTCACGATAACGATGTCTCCGAGAGGTATCCCGGCGTCTTTCCGTCACATGCACGGCTTCGGAAGCCACACCTTCAGTTTCTACAACAAGGACAATCAGCGCACATGGGTGAAGTTCCATTTCAGAACTCTACAGGGCATAAGGAACCTCACTGACGCAGAGGCTGAAGCCATCATAGCAAAGGACCGCGAGTCGCATCAGCGCGACCTGTATGAGGCAATCGAGAGAGGGGATTATCCTCGCTGGCTTATGCAGGTGCAACTCATGACAGAAGAGCAGGCGAAGGAATATGAAATAAACCCGTTCGACCTGACCAAGGTCTGGTATCACGGTGATTTTCCTCTTCACGATGTCGGTATCCTCGAACTGAACCGCAATCCGGAGAACTACTTTGCAGAAGTGGAGCAGGCGGCGTTCAATCCGGCAAATGTCATAGAGGGAATCGGATTCTCTCCGGACAAGATGCTACAGGGACGTCTGTTCTCATACGGAGATGCCCAGCGCTATCGCCTCGGTGTGAACTACAATCAGATTCCGGTCAACCGTCCACGCTGCCCGTTCCACGCCTTCCATCGCGACGGCCAGATGCGTACCGACGGAAATCTGGGAGGCACGACCTCATACGAACCGAACAGTTACGGGGAGTGGAAGGACAGCCCGTCCACTAAGGAACCGCCTCTTGCATCGATGGGAGATGTGTATAACTATGATGAAAGGGAGTATGACAGTGACTACTACACCCAGCCTGGAAAACTCTGGCGTCTGATGAGCCTGGCAGACCGGAAGGCCACATGTGAAAACACGGCCAGGGCGATGGGAGATGCGGCCTTATTCATCAAGCAGAGGCATATCCGCAACTGCTTCCGCGCAGATCCGTCATACGGCGAAGGCGTCGCTAAAGCACTCGGACTTTCCCTCAGGGAAGCCCTTGAAGCGGAAGATCCTGCTCATCCTGAATGGGATCAGTGATGATTATCCGACAATGAATTTTCCGACCTTCGGAATCTTCTGGATCAGGACATTTGCAACAGCCACGGTCACGAAGGAGATTGTGGCTGTTCCTATTATCTGCACAGGTGTGGTCCAGATTCCTAAAACACCCTCAGAGCCTAAGCCAAGGCTGTTTCTCAGCCATCCTGAAACGGCTACGAGCACGGCCATATGAGACAGATACATTCCATATGATGCCTTGGAAACCGGCAGCAGGACCCTGCTATAGAAGCATCCTGAGGCTGTTATCTTGCGGAATATGAGCACCCACCCGATGGCCATGAGTGCAACCCCGATACTGTCATTCACCCAAGGCGTCTCAAGAATCGCAGCGACTCCGGTCTTGCCCTCGACAGGAAACACTCCGTTGCAGTATTCGAAGGTCCTTCTGAGGAAGTCCCCGAAAGAGATGGCAAATCCAAGTCCCCACACAGGCAAGGCGACAGCCAGGGTCTTCTTCCAGGAAAGTTCTCCGACAAACCTCCTGAAATACAGTCCCAGAAGCAGATATCCGATAAATCCGCTGACATAATAGAACATTCCGTAGGAATTCCAACTTGCTTCACCCCAGAGAGGATATTTTGCCGGATTAGGAATGCCGGTCGGACCATATATTACAGGTGTCTCAGTCGAAGCAGCCTCCCTTATGAAAGGAATGAGATAGGTCGCAAAACATATTCCCAGATACACCAGCAGTTCCTTTTTGGTGACTTTCTCAGCCCATGGGGAAAGAAGCGGCATGATGAGATATATGCCGATCAGCATATATACGAACCAAAGATGTCCAGCCGCATAGTTGAAGTTGAGAAGCAGGCTCTTGAGGTTGGTCACTGGCTCTCCCCAAAGAAAGGCATATACCAGCGTCCATACTGCAAACGGAACCAATATCCTGGCAGCCCTCCTGCGGAGGAATTCGCCGGCAGAATAGTGCAGAGGGAACTGCAGATAACTTGAAGCGATGACAAAGAGAGGCACGCATGCCCTGACGAAAGAATCGAAGAATGAGGCCCATATGGCGTCGCTCTTTGTCAGCATCAGCGTTCCCTCGCCGCCAAGGTAGAACGGCTCCGTAGCATGCACCAGCATGACCATGAAACATGCTGCAACCCTCATCCAGTCAATCCAGACTTCTCTCTGTGTCGTATTCATAGGCTCTTAATCTTAAGAATCTGCGAATGTAAGAATATTCGCAAAATTCTGCAACCTATTTCCATCCACCCTACCTCTCCAGAATCCACTATTTTTGTAAAATACTGACTCTGAGAATCTTGAACGGAAAGTGCGTTGCACTCCAACCGCGCAGGCACAGAAATTGACTTTGGTAGTGGCAGTGTTTTAATTAATTATTAGTGCCATGAAAAAGTTAATGATTTTAGTCTCATGTGTGGCCTTCATGGCTGCCATGACAGCATGTAAGAATGATACGGCAAGAGAGGCAAGGCAGATTCTTGACGAGCCTTTCAAGCAGGAAAGGGAATTCATGAAGGAAGCGGTCAGACATCGCAGTCCTGATGTTCAGAGAGTGGACCTTATCGGCAACACGGTCGTCTATACGCATATATTCGATGGAATTATCGACGTGAAGACTTATACCTATGACGGAGATGTATGCTTAGAAGCCGAAAGAGTCTATACCTTCCCTAATCAGATGAGCGCTCTGCGTCATTACAGAAGGGCTATCGAGCAGGCTGAACTCTACGACAATATCCAGTTGTTCAACAACGAGGTGAAATACGACCTGAAGGATGCACAGCACGAGATGGAGACCAAGGGCCTGACCAAAGAACAGTTGAAGGCGAAGTTCGACAAGCAGATTTCAGACGCCAAAGCCGACATGAAGGCTCACGATGCAAAATTCAAAACGGATATGAAGAAAGACGACAAATGCATCGAGAACGATATGAAATGCTGTGACAAGAAAGACTGCAAGGACAAACATCACAACAAATAATATCAAACCAACAAAAGAGGCTGGTGATGTAGAAGACATGCCACCCCCGGCTAGGGGGTGCCTCCCGCAGGGAGGTGGGGGTCTTCGTAGTCACCAGCCTCTTTTGTATAATACCGTCAGATATTACATATCGTCCTTATCCATATTCTGCAGGAGTGCGTCATTAGTGCCGTACTTCTGCATTCTGTTCTGCAGCAGTTCCATAGCCTCGATGCAGTTCATATCCGCGAGGAACTTACGCATGATCCAGATGCGGTTTGCAAGAGCAGGGGAGTAGAGCAGATCATCACGACGCGTACTTGAAAGCGTAACGTCCACAGCAGGGAATATACGCTTGTTGCTCAGACGGCGGTCAAGTTGAAGTTCCATGTTACCCGTTCCCTTGAACTCCTCGAAGATAACCTCATCCATCTTTGAACCTGTCTCAGTGAGCGCAGTGGCGAGAATTGTAAGTGAACCACCGTTCTCGATGTTACGCGCGGCTCCGAAGAACCTCTTAGGCTTATGGAGGGCATTGGCATCAACACCACCAGAAAGCACCTTTCCGGAAGCAGGCTGAACCGTGTTGTATGCACGTGCAAGTCGTGTGATCGAGTCAAGGAGAATGACTACGTCGTGTCCGCACTCAACCATTCTCTTGGCCTTCTCAAGAACCATGTTGGCAACCTTCACGTGACGTTCAGCAGGCTCATCGAATGTGGAAGCAACCACCTCTGCCTTAACGCTGCGTGCCATATCCGTTACTTCCTCAGGACGCTCGTCGATAAGGAGCACGATCATATAGACTTCTGGATGATTGTCAGCAATTGCGTTTGCTATGGACTTCAGGAGCATTGACTTGCCGGTCTTAGGCTGTGCCACGATCAGTCCGCGCTGACCCTTTCCGATAGGGGTGAACATATCCACGATACGGCAGGACATGTCGTTGTGACCGTTGCCGAGAAGATTGAACTTCTCCTCAGGGAAGAGAGGAGTGAGGAAATCAAACGGAATCCTGTCCCTGATGAATTCAGGCGTGCGTCCGTTGATATACTTGATACGCACGAGCGGGAAGTACTTGTCTCCGGCCTTAGGCGGCTTGATCTCTCCCGTCACGGTGTCACCCGTCTTGAGAGCATGCTGCTTGATCTGATACTGAGATACATATATATCGTCAGGTGAGTTCAGATAGTTGTAGTCCGATGAACGGAGGAAACCATAACCGTCCGGCATGATTTCGAGGACTCCTGTTGCCTCTACGACACCGTCAAACTCGATGACCGGCTCCTGCGGCTTCTGCTGCTGGTTGTTGTTCCTGTTTTCCTTGTTGTTATGACGATTGTTGTTGTCGCGCTTCTGATTCTGCAGCTCGTCCTGCTGCTGAGCCGGTTTCTGAACTTCCTCCTTAGGCTCTTCCACAGTAACAGGTTCTGTCTGCACTTCTGCAACGACAGGCTTATCTGCATTCTTCTGGATTCTGACCCTCTTCTGACGAGGCTGGTTTCTTGCCTCCTGCTTGTCCTGAGCCGGCTCAACCTTTTGTTCTGCCGGTTTCTCTTCAACCACAGCGGTTTCCACTACCGGTTCCTCCGACTTGGCAGCCTTAGGCTTCCTGCCTCGTTTTTTAGGCTGAGGGGCAGCCTCCTGCTTTGCTTCCTCTGCAACAACTGGAGCCTTCACCTCTTCCTTCTTCACTTCCTTTACTTTCCTCTCCTGTGGTTTAGTTTCTTTTCTTGCCTCCGGGGCTGACTCTTTCTTTTCCTCAGCGACAGGCTTTGCCGCCTTCTCCTCCTTGCGAGGTCTTCCGCGCCTTGGCCTTTCCGGTTTGTCCGGTGCATTAAGTGCATTTTTCTTTGCCTCTTCATCAAGAATGGCATACACCATAGTGTCCTTGTCCATCCTCTTGAAACCCTTGATACCAAGTTCTTCAGCCAACGCCTGAAGCCTCTCGATATCCATCTCTCTCAAATCGAAAATCTTGTGCATAAATCGATATTAATGTGATTGTTTCTTCGTATTAGATTTCTTCCCGACCGGGAATCGTCATAATTGAATGAATGTGCGAGTCCCATATTCCTACGGGACATGCAAAGGTAACAATAATTGTGCAAAATGCAATGATTTTAATAATTATTGTCCCAGTAACTACTGCTCTTCTTGAATTGGAGAAGGTCTGCAAGGGCAGCGGCATTGGCCTGGATACGGAAACTCCATGATTCCCACTGTCCGGTAGGAATCCATGAAACGTTGATGTTGAAGCAGTGCAGGTCATATGTCGCACTAAGCTGTGTCGTACTCATCTTCATTGCCATCAGGTCGAAATTGGTGGTGAGGTTGAGCGACAGACGCGGAGTCAGTTTTACGTTTCCGCTGACACCGAGAGTCTGCGTGTGGGTGTGCTTTGTTATGACCTGGTCATTAGAGAACTGATAGGCCTTTCTATAACTATATGAATAGTTGAAGTTTACAGACCATGGAACGTTCGGGTTGGTGTAGTACAGCCATCCTCCAGGTATATATTCACCTGTTATGGGGTGATAGTATATACGCGTATAATGGTCTGCTGGATTTCCTCCGGCCTGCTTTGTTCCGTCATTTCCGTTGATCTTGCCTTCTCCCGACAGCGAGTAGGAGAGTGACATGCTGGCCGTGTTCATTCTCAGAAGTCCCTGTCCTTCCTGAATCGCGAATCTGTTGATACGACGTCCGGACGGGTTATTCTTGTCCACCAGAATCGCGTAAGGGTCGAAATTAGCATTGGCGCTGATACCCAGTTTTCCAAAGATCGAAGTCGAAAGCGTCACACCTACATTGCTCATCTTCAAGGAGTCAGCAAGGAAGTTGTATCCGGTCGAGAAATTGAGCTGGTCGATCAGTTTGATCTTCTTGGAACCTGTTCCAGTCGTGTCCTTGATGTCACGCACCTTAGCCTCGAAGTTGTTTCCGAGCGAGAAGCTCAGACTGGCAGTCTTTCCCTTTCCCGGAGCGGAGTTGATCTGGCCGGCATAGATGTTATAGTCCTGCGTCTGGACCTGTCCGTTCTTGTCAGTATAGGTCAGTGTCCTCCAACCGTTGAAATATTTTCCCTTCTCCGGGCTGAATGATGCAGAGATAGAAGGGGAGACCACATGCCTTATAGTCTGGAGTTTCCTGTGTTTTCCGAAGTTGAACATACCATAGAGACGGGTGCTCATGGAAATGTTTCCGGAATAGTTATGCGTCGTGCCGAATGTTCCGAATGCCTTGCCTTTAATATCTTCAACAATGCCTGTGTCTGGATTGTATTCCTTCTCGGTCTTGCGGAAGAACCAGTTCATTCCATAACTTACACCAGGGGTGATGTTGATGTATTTGAAGAGCGAGAAGTTAGGCAGACCGATCTGGAACGTATGCGCCATACCATTCTGGAACTTGTCGAAGAAGCCCGGCTGATTGAACTCAGAGGCCTTGAAATTGATTCTGTTCTGCAGGGAGGTGTTGTATCCGAGAGAAAACTTCTCATACCATTTTTCCTTTCCCACGCGGTTCTTCTGCTTGAAAGGATAGAACCTGCTCACCGAGAAGGTCACGTTAGGAAGAGTGAAGGAATATGAACTGTCTCGCGAGTTCTGGCTGTGCAGGGCGTTGATCGAGAGATTCAGTTTTCCGTTCCAGTTCTTTGAATATGAAATGGATGATGATATCTGGTTCTGCAGGGCCTCCTGCACCGATGTCGAGTTATATTTGCTGTTTGAAGGGCTGGAGAAGTTAACCGATGCCGAGAAACTTGTACCTGGTCGCGCCTTGGCATCCTGCGAATGACTCCAGCGGACACCGAAGTTTCGTGTCTGAAAGAAGTCTGCGCTACCTTTCTCTCCTGTCTGGTCATTCGAGAAGGTCAGGGAGAAGTTACCGTTACATTTGTAGTTGACCTTGTATCGCGAGTTAAGGTCAAGTGCCCATGATCCGAGAGTATATATGTCTCCCGTGACAGCGATGTCGAAATAGTTTCCGATCACGAAGTAAAGTCCCAGGTCTCTGAGATAGAATCCTCGGGATTTTTCCTCACCGAAGGTAGGGAAGAGGATACCGGATGCCCTGTCCGGCCTCTTCGGAATGAATCCGAAAGGAAGTCCGATAGGAAGAGGAACGTCCGCAATCACGGGATAGGCCGGTCCAAACACAGTCTTCTGAGACGGCTTTGTCATCACTTTTGCCGCAGTAAGGTGCAGATAATAATGCGGTTCCTCACAATCGCAGACCGTGTATTTGCCATGTGTGATGTTGATGGATTGGTCCGGCATCATCTTGATGTTCTTTCCATGAAGGATACCGTCCTGCTCCTGAGTGACCATATTCTTGATACGGGCCTTGCGGGTGTCGAAGTTATATCTGACCTCCTCCATCTCATACGATTTGCCGCCCTGCTCCATGACTGGCTTGCCGGTTATCACTCCGGTGCTGTCAGTTGTTCCTCGTGCGTACAATGTGGAGGTCGCCAGATCATATTGCATGTAATCTGCAGTAAGTTTCATATCTGCATATGTCACGCTGACGTCCCCGTAATAATGTATGAGTCGCTTTCCGTCACTGAAATCCTCGATCACCGAGTCGCGTGCGGTCGTGAAGGCAGGAGCCTCCAATGATGATTTCTTCAGCATTTCGAGTGAATCGTGAGCAGCAATCGAATCTGCACGGTGAGTCGAATCGTGAACATGTCTGAGGGAATCGGAAATCTCAGGAATGGTGTCTGTGACGACTTCAGTCTCTGCCTCGGCAGCGGCTCTGCGGGCACGATGGCTGCGTCTGTCATCCTGAGAGGAAACGGTAAACGAACTGAAAACCAGCAGTATGATCACTACCAGTCCCCATCTGTCAAGCCAATTTCTCAGTTTACCGTTTGTATATATAGACATTAAAATATACGTCTTTGTGTTTCCTGTTTTTGCAAATTCTTACTATTTTTGCAAAACGCAAATTTAAAACTAATTTCAATTATTACCAAATTGAGATGTCTTTATGAGGATTGAAACAAGGATTTTCCACATATTTTTAGTTTTGGCGCTTCTGGTTCAGTGTCCATCTCTGCCTGCACAGCAGAAGAAGGAACTGGGTCTCAAGACCGTAGTCATTGACCCCGGACACGGAGGCAAGGATCCTGGTGCACCAGGAAAGACAAGCGCTACAAGCGAAAAGCATGTCGTCCTGAAGATTTCCAAACTCTTCGGTCAGAAGATCAAGGAGGCATATCCGGATGTTAAGGTAGTATATACGCGCAGCACTGATGTCTTCCTTGAACTTAAAGAGAGGGTGAATGTTGCCAAACGCAACAATGCCGACCTTTTCATCTCGATGCACTGCAATTCAAACAAGTCCTCCCAGCCTTATGGCGCTTCGGTTCATATCCTGGGACCCAAATCTAAGAACAGCAAGAACAATAAGGATTATTTTGCTGCCAGCATGAGTGTCGCCCAGAGAGAGAACTCGGTGATGCTTCTCGAAGATAACTACAAGACGACTTATCAGGATTTCGATCCAGACTCTCCGGAGTCCATAATCAGCCACAGCCTCATGTGGAATGCCAATTACTCCAACAGTCTCCTGTTTGCTGCCGAAGTTGACAATGTCATGAACAAGAGGCCGTTCCGCGTAAGTAACTATACTGGAATACATCAGGATATCTTCTATCTGCTGTGGGCGACAAACATGCCTTCGGCCCTGTTGGAACTTGGTTTTCTTTCCAATCCGGAAGACTACAAATACTTGAGCACTGCAGACGGTCAGGAAAAAGTGGCTCAGGGGCTTTTCGAGGCGTTCAAGGCATATAAGGTCCAATACGATGCAAGCGTAAGTGTGGAGGATGCGGCAACTGCTCCTAAGACCGCAGCACCGGCTCCGCAGGAACAGAATACAGTGGAACAGGGCGAAAAGGTGACGGCAGAAGGGAAGTGGTATGGAATCCAGATCATGGGGCTGGGACGCAAGTTGAAAGACGACGATCCTGCATTCAAGGGACTGAAGGTGACGGCAGTGAAAGCATCCGGAAGCAACATATATAAATATATAACCGCAAAATCATCATCCAGGGCTGGGGCTGCCGGTATGTTGAAGGATGTAAAGAAGAAATTTCCTGAGTCCTTCCTCGTGGAAGTAAAGGGCGATGAAGTGAAGATATCGAAGTAGTATATATAATATAAGGTATAGGATATGAAATTTTCAAAGGAATTGAAGATAGGTGTTTTTGTAGTGGTAGTGCTTACGACATCTTTTTTTCTGATAAACTATCTTCGTGGAGAAGACATCATGAACAGGGAGATCGAACTTGTCTCAAGATATGACAATGTAGAGGGACTTGTAGCCTCGGCTCCCGTTTTCATCAAAGGTTATAAGGCCGGAAAGGTTTCTGAAGTGCTCTACCAGCCGGAAAGCGGTGACTTCAAGGTCGTTTGTTCCATAAAGAAGGAGTTCTCTATTCCTCAGGACAGCCGCATGACCATCTATGCTGTCGATATTATGGGTGGAAAGGGCGTAAGGATAGATTTAGGCGCGTCGGAAGTCATGGCACAGGATGGTGACAGCCTCCAGCCTGCTTTTGAAGCGGGTCTGATGGACGGTCTAGCTTCCGGTATCGGACCTCTTCTTGAAAAGGTGAACAGCACGCTTGACAGTCTTGGTGTAACTGTTGCAGGAGTCAACAGGGTGCTTTCGGAAAAGAACACAGCAAGCATTTCCAGAACTATTGCTCATCTGGAACGCACAATGGCAGACGTCCGCAGTCTTGCGGCATCCGTTGAAGGAAAATCAGACGAACTGGACCTTTTCGTCGATAATCTTGCCGCTCTGTCCGAGAAATTCACCGGTATCGCTGCAAAGGTCGATACGACCATGGCAGGTGTAAATGAGTTCGTCGGCACTCTTAACCAGAGCGATGTGGAAGGACTCGTCACTTCTTTCAGACAACTTCTCAAGAATGTGAACGATCCGAACGGAACTATCGGCAAACTTATGAACGACGGATCTGTATATGATTCCGTAGATTCACTTTTAAATGATGTTGATACACTGGTCAGGAAAATTCAGGAAAATCCTAAGAAATATATAAGAATTTCGGTGTTCTAATGTGCTGTGTCTGCATAAATCGAAGATTTGTTAATTTAGAATATTTCAAAATAGGCAAGTGCGGATAGATTAATTAGTTAGCACTTTTGTAAAGTTGTAAATCATTGATATTTAGAGATTTGCAACTTTATTAGTTTTAGAAAAACCAAAACGGCAAGTGTAAAATAAAATTAAAAAACAATAGAAAAATAAATTTTTTATAAGTTTTTTTTCATCATCTTTGTAACCGAAATCAAAAGCATACTCTGAAACTTAACGATTCTCACCGGAACATGACAAATGAAAGGCACATATCTGTTTGGAACAACTGTCTGAATTTCATTCAGCAGAATCTTGAGCCCAAGCAGTTCAACCTATGGTTCAGGCCCATCAAGCCTGTATCGCTTGTTGATTCCACCCTCACGGTAGAGGTGCCTTCGGAATTCTTCCGTGAGTATCTTGAGGGTTCATATCTTGAACTTCTCAAAGCATCCCTCAAAAAGGAATTGGGTGCAGCGGCCAGACTTGTCTATGTAGTTACTCCTGTTCAGAGGCAGCAGTCTCTCAGATATCCTGCTTCATATGGAAACGAGCCAGTCAACAGACCGGTAGCAGTGGAGACCTTCTCAAAGGCTGGAAATCCTGGACCTTTTGTATTCCCTGGAATTCAGAGAGTGCAGATCAACCCGCAACTCAACCCTGTCTACTGCTTTGAGAACCTGATAGTGGGAGAGTGCAACAAGATGGGATTCACAGCCGGCGAGAGCATTTCCGCTGCTCCCGGAAAGACAGCGTTCAATCCGCTCTTCCTTTTCGGTGGTCCGGGACTTGGCAAGACACATCTTGCTCAGGCAATCGGTATCGCAATCAAGAAGAGATATCCGGAACTCGTGGTTCTGTATGTTCCTGCAAACAGGTTCAAGATCCAGTATATGGATGCGACAAGTGTCCGCAACAAGTTGACTGACTTCCTTGCGTTCTATATGAAGATCGACGTACTTATAGTGGATGATATCCAGGATCTTCAGAGCCCTGGTTGCCAGAATGCATTCTTCAATATATTCAATCATCTCCATCAGTCAGGCAAGCAGCTGATATTCACATCTGACAGACCGTCTGTTGAACTTGAAAACTTTGAAGAGAGGCTTGTCTCACGACTCAAATGGGGACTTTCTGTCGAACTTCAGAAGCCTGATTTCCAGACAAGACTCCAGATGCTTAAGGCAAGAGCATTCAGAGAAGGCGTTGAACTTAGCGAGGATGTCCTTCATTTCCTTGCAACCAGAATCAAGTCAAATTTCCGAGAACTCGAAGGAGCACTGATTTCGCTGATTGCAAATGCCACATTGGCACATAAGGAGATCACAGTCGAACTGGCTGAAAGCATCACCGAAAAGATTGTCGGAGAACAGCAGAATGATGTTACGATAGACAAGGTACAGAAAGTGGTCTGTGACTATTTCAATATCACTCTCGATGACCTCCTTTCCAAGACACGTAAGCGCCAGATCGTTCAGGCAAGGCAGATAGCCATGTATATGTCAAGAAATCTGATCAATTGTTCTCTTTCTACGATTGGTGCAGAAATAGGAGGAAAGGACCATGCAACGGTACTTCATGCATGCACGACCGTGAATGACCTCATGAGCACAGACAAGACATTCAGACAGTATGTCACAGATATAGAGAAGATGCTCGTACCTGTCCGCCGATAAATTGTTGATAACTATTTTGCATTATAAGATGTAAATCCCTGTAAAGTGATATATTTGCAGGGATTTGTCGTTAATGCACTTAAAGGAAAATTCTAACTGCATAATATATGAATTCAGAAAAGGTACTATCCTTCTTTAAGGAGATAACAAGGATTCCTCGCGAATCAGGTCATGAAGAACAGATTGTCGCATATCTTCAGGAGTTTGCCGCTTCGCGCGGTCTGGACTGCAAGAGAGACGAAGCCGGAAATGTGCTGATTACAAAGGAAGCGGCACCTGGATATGAAGATGTGCCCGCAATTGTTCTGCAAAGCCACTCCGACATGGTCTGTGAGAAGAACGAGGGAGTCGGGCATGATTTCAGGAAGGATCCGATAAGATACGTCATTGAAGACGGATGGATGATCGCCCCGGACACGACTCTCGGAGCGGACTGCGGTATCGGTGTAGCGGCACAGATGGCGATTCTGGACAGCGACCTGCCTTGCGGAAAGATAGAATGCCTCTTCACTACTGCCGAAGAGACGGGTCTGGATGGAGCAATGGCTCTCCAGCCTGGTTTCTTCACGGGAAAGGTGCTTCTGAATCTTGATTCGGAAGATGAGGGCGAAATCTTTGTCGGCTGCGCAGGAGGACTTGACACCACAGCAGAATTCCACTATAAGGACGAACCTTTGCAGGAGGATTTTGTAAAGGAGACGGTGTTTGTCAAGGATGCGATGGGCGGTCACAGCGGTGACGACATCAATAAGGGCCGTGCAAACGCCGTTCAACTTCTCGGACGTTTCCTGTATAGCATCATCGACCTTGACTGGCAACTGGTGTCTATTGATGGAGGCAACAAGCGTAACGCCATTGCGCGTGAGGCAAAGGCAGTCATAGCAGCAGAGGAGGACACTCTGGAAATCATCAACGAGAGACTTGAGGCATATAGAGAGGAAGTGCTTGAAGAATATGGTGCAGTCGAGAAGGACATCAAGGTGGGATTCTCAGAAGATGCGGCAACTGACAGGAATACGGCAATCGATGAAATGACTGCCTGGAACCTTGTGACGGCTCTGTGTGCTTCTCCACACGGTGTTCTTGCAATGAGTCAGGAGATAGAGAACTTTGTGGAGACATCCACCAACCTCGCTTCCGTCAAGATGACTGAGCCGGGTGTCATCCGTATAGGATCCAGCCAGAGAAGTTGCGTGACAGCGGCGCGACGCGCGGCTGCTGCCAAGATGGAGGCTTGTTTCGTGCTGGCAGGTGCGATAGTGAAACACGAAGGGGAGTATCCGGGATGGGCTCCGGCCGCAGAGTCTCCTGTCAGGGATGCCTGTGTGGCGTCTTACAGAAAACTCTTCGGTACCGACCCTAAGGTCAAGGCGATTCACGCAGGACTTGAATGCGGCCTTTTCACCGAAAAGTTCCCAGGACTGGACATGATTTCCTTCGGACCGACACTTCGTGGCGTCCATGCTCCGGGAGAACGTCTTGATCTTGCCTCACTGGACAAGTTCGTCGCCTTGCTTACTGACCTGATTTGCAATTACAGATAATATGATACAGATCGCTCCCTCAATGCTTTCAGCAGACTTTCTGCATCTTGAAAAGGATGTGGAAATGGTGAACAGACATGCTGACATCTTTCATCTTGACATCATGGATGGTGTCTTTGTCCCCAATATTTCATACGGATTTCCCGTAGTCGAGGCGATCGCTTCCAAAGCGGAAAAGCCGCTGGATGTACACCTCATGATTGTGCATCCAGAGAAATATATCGACAAGTTTGCCAGAGCCGGAGCCTCCATGCTCAGTTTTCACCTGAATGCAACGGACAAGCCGGCACAGGCACTCCTGCATATTCGTGAGACAGGGATGAAGGCCGGTCTGGTGATAAATCCGGATATTCCTGTGGAAAACCTCTTTCCATATCTCCACCTGTGCGACTACATCATCCTCATGTCGGTATTTGCAGGCTTCGGCGGACAGAGGTTCATTGAAGACACTTATGGGCGCATCCGTACTCTGAAGGCGGAGATCGACCGCCTGAGACTTCCTGTCGCGATTGAAGTTGATGGAGGAGTATCTCCTGCGAATGCGAAGTCTCTTGTGGAAGCAGGTGCAGAGATACTAGTTGCGGGAAGTGCTGTGTTCAAGGCAGAGAATCCCGCTGAGGTCATAGCCACGATGCGCGGCTGACGAATATTTCGATGAATTCGGCAAGAACTTCCATTATATCGGATCCGGCCCTTTCCAGTGCCATCGATGTGGGATTCGGCAGTTCTGCCGGAAATACCGTCTGATTCACATTCAGACCTATGCCGATTATACTCCAGGATATGCGACTCCCGATGAGCGAATGTTCGATCAGGATGCCGCATATCTTTTTATCTCCCACCCAAATGTCGTTCGGAGGTTTGATCCAGGCTTCTATTCCATGACGTGACAGCAGTTCCTTCAGGGACTCTGCCGTTGTGTCGCTTATCTGTTTTTGGTCTTTTGCTGCCACGGAAGGTTCCTTGAGGACTATGGTGAAAAGAAGGTTCTTGCCGGCTTCGGAGTGCCATTTATGGTCTCCCTGTCCCTTGCCGGCTGTCTGCGTTCCGACTGCCACGACTGACAAATTGTCAAGGTCTGAAATATGCTCTCTGGCGTATCTGTTGGTCGAATCCAAAGAATCGAACCACATTATGTCATGCTTGTTTGTCATGGTGCGGAATTTGCTTATCTTTGCGCGGATTTTTACAAAATTAAACATAATTCATCTAATGGACAACAATGAACTTAAGGTCATTGCCGATGCAATGCTTGAAAAGAAAGGACAGGAAGTGGTATCGCTTGACCTCAGACCTATCGGAACAGCAATTTCAGATCATTTCATAGTATGCAGCGCAGATTCTGCACCTAACGTCGTCGCTATTGCCGACAACGTAGAGGACAGGATGATAGAGAAATGCGGAAGGAAAGTCACCAGAACCCAGGGTAAGGAAAATGCCTTCTGGGTGATTCTTGACTACGGTGACATCGTGGTACACGTATTCCAGACCCCATACAGGGCGTTCTACCGTCTTGAGGATCTCTGGGCAGATGCAGACCGCACTGTATATGAAGACTAACTGAACGGACTATGGCAGAAAACAGCAACGATCCTCGCAAGAGGAAGACAATCAAGATCAAGTTCAATTTTTCCTGGATATATTTCCTGATTCTCATCGGAATCGGCTGGATGTTCTTCAACCAGTCAGGTGCCAATCCTCAGAAGGAGGAATGGGATGAGGTCAAGAAGCAGTGGCTTGCTGGTGACATCAAGGAGGTGACCTTCATCAGAAACGAATTTGAAGGACATATCACGATGAAACCTGACAGGATAGATAGATATTCTGACCGGTTCGGTGGAAATATCCCGAAGAAGTCACCACATTTCGTATTCCTCGTTTCCGGAAGTTTCAATGCAGAGGAGATGTTCGGAGAACTGAACGCCCAACTTCCTGAAGATGAGAAGGTCAAGGTCGTGATTGAGAACAAGGAGAACTTCTGGAGCATTATAGATTGGGTGCTTTTCCCTCTTCTGCTTATCCTCATGTGGGTGTTCTTGTTCAGAGGCGTCAACAAGAATATGGGTGGTCCAGGAGGCCCTGGCGGAATATTCAATGTCGGAAAATCTACAGGAAAACTGGCGGAAAAGAACGATATCAAGGTGACATTCAAGGATGTTGCCGGTCTGTACGGTGCTAAGGATGAGGTTATGGAGATCGTTGATTTCCTGAAGAATCCTAAAAAGTACACAGCACTGGGAGGTAAGATTCCTAAGGGAGCCCTTCTTGTGGGTCCTCCGGGTACAGGTAAGACTCTGCTGGCCAAGGCTGTAGCAGGTGAAGCAGATGTGCCTTTCTTCTCGATTTCAGGATCGGATTTCGTGGAGATGTTTGTCGGAGTGGGAGCCTCACGTGTGCGTGACCTCTTCCGCCAGGCAAAGGAAAAGTCACCATGTATCGTCTTCATCGACGAGATTGATGCAGTGGGACGTGCCCGCAGCAAGAACGGTGGATTCTCTTCCAATGACGAGCGCGAAAACACTCTGAACCAACTCCTTACTGAGATGGACGGATTCGGAACAAACTCAGGTGTCATCATTCTTGCGGCGACAAACCGTGCAGATATTCTTGACAAGGCTCTCATGCGTGCCGGACGTTTCGATCGTCAGATTCATGTGGAACTTCCTGACCTCAAGGAAAGGGAAGAGATATTCAAGGTACACCTGCGCAACCTCAAACTGGCAGATGACTTTGATCTTGAATTCCTGGCAAAGCACACACCTGGCTTTTCAGGAGCGGATATAGCAAATGTCTGCAACGAGGCGGCTCTGACAGCAGCCCGCAAGAACAAGACTGCAATAGAAAAGCAGGATTTCCTTGATGCAGTGGACAGGATCATCGGAGGACTTGAAAGAAAGTCGAAGATAATCACTCCTGAGGAAAAGAAATCGATCGCTCATCATGAGGCAGGTCATGCGACTGTAAGTTGGCTTCTGCCACATGCGAATCCTCTTTTCAAGGTTACGATAGTCCCCCGCGGACAGGCACTGGGTGCTGCGTGGTATCTTCCTGAGGAGCGTCAACTCGTCACAAAGGAGCAGATGATCGATGAGATGTGTTCTCTTATCGGAGGACGTGTCGCTGAGGAAATCGTGAACGGACAGCCGTCAACAGGTGCTCTTAACGATCTTGAGCGTCTCACGAAGATGGCATACGGCATGGTTACATACTACGGAATGAGTGATAAGGTCGGAAATCTTTCCTTCTATGATTCGACGGGTTCACGTGGATACGATCTCACAAAACCATACAGTGAAAAGACAGCGGAACTCATTGATAAAGAGGTCAAGGAACTGATTGGGATGATCCACGACAGGACAAAGAAGATACTTTCTGAAAATATTGAAGGATTTATGCAGCTTGCTGCACTTTTATTGGAGAAAGAAGTTATCTTTGCAGACGATCTTGAAAGAATCTTCGGCCCAAGAGCAGGAGCAACGGCTGGGGAGGAGATTCCGAAGGATCCTGAAGAGGTTGCGACTGAATCAGAGGAAACAGTTGAGCCTGCAGATGTGGACTAACCGTAAACCTTTCTAAATGAACAACTTTGCAAAGAGAACGCTGTCCGGAATCGGCTTCGTCGCCATAATGCTGGCAGCGCTTCTCACCAATAAATTCGTATTCGGAATCGTGATGCTGCTGTCGCTGGTGGTGATGATGAGGGAATTCCTTCATATGACCTGCGGCAGCGAGTATCGTTATTCACAGATTCTCTCCATTTTTGCCGGAGTGACTCTCTTTGTGCTGACATATCTGTATAAGGGTTTCAATTTTCCAGGAAAGCTTGTCATCCTGGCTTTCATTCCGGTTTTTGTCGTGATGATCAACTCCCTGTATGTCAAGGATAAGAGCAAATTCGACAAGTTCGCCAACCTTTATACAGCGCTTCTCTATATTGCAGTTCCATGGTCAGTATTCAACTTTGCGGTATTCAATGGTAACGGTGACTTCAACGGCAGACTTCTTCTCGCGTTCTTTGCAATAGTATGGGGATCTGACGTCGGTGCTTATCTCTTCGGTATCACCCTCGGTCAGAAATACGGAAAGAAACTTTTCCCATCCATTTCCCCTAAAAAGTCATGGATCGGATTCTGGGGAGGCATGCTGATGGCTGCGGCGGTTGCTGCGATCCTTCACTATGCGGGACTTATGCCGTTCACACTTCTTCACTGCATCTTCATGGCTGTCCTTCTTGATGTTGCAGGAGTGTACGGAGACCTGATCGAGTCACAGTGGAAGAGGCACTACAACGTAAAGGACTCCGGAAATATTATCCCCGGACATGGAGGCCTGCTGGACAGATTCGACAGCGCATTGATAGCAATTCCGATAGGAGTAATTTATCTTGTGGTAGCCAATCTCCTGTAATGGATATTTTTGGCTAATTGCCTTTTATTTCATAAATTTGCAACCGCATTGTGCGTGTGTCCGAAAGCCACAGCATGATGTGGCTTAATTTTTTGATTTTTATATGATTATACACAAAGACTGCTACGGCACTATACTTCTCGTCTGGCTCATCTGCGGAGCGTTTGTCTTCACTTTCCTCCGCTTCATTCCATGGCAGGTGATCTCATATCTTCTCTGCATTTTTCCGATGTTCATGATGGGATTCGTGCTCTTTTTCTTCCGGGTTCCGAAGCGCATGTCCATTGACGGCGGGAATGTCGTCACCTCTGTTGCAGACGGACAGGTATGCGTGATAGAGAAGGTGTATGAACCGGAATATGTGAAAGGAGAGTGCATGCAGGTTTCCGTATATATGGATTTCTTCAATGTACATGTGAACTTCTGGCCTGTAAGCGGTGAGGTGACGTACTATAATTACCATCCAGGAAAGTATATGCTCGCCTTTCTTCCTAAGGCATCAGAACTGAACGAGCACACATCAGTTGGCATCAAAAGCCCTTTCGGAGACGTTTTCTTCAAGCAGATTGCCGGAACATTCGCCCGCAGAATCGTCTGCTACGCAAAGCCAGGCTCTCAGGAGAAGAAAGGAAGCCAGTGCGGAATCATCAAGTTCGGCTCACGTATCGACATGTATCTGCCTCTTGACGCTGATATCAAGGTCGAGATCGGGGACTATGTCAGAGGAAGTGAAACCGCCATAGCAGAACTTAAGAAATAAGTATATGGAAGAACAACTTATATATATCATAATGCTTATTTCGATTCTGCTGTCGGCATTATGTTCAACCCTCGAAGCAACGCTTCTTTCCACACCTCTGTCCTACATCACAGGACTTGAGGAGCAGGGAGTAAGAGGGGCTGCACGACTGAAAAAACTCAAGCAGAATTCAGACAGACCGATCTCTGCCATCCTCTGTCTCAATACGATAGCAAACACTGTCGGAGCCTCGATCGTCGGATCCCTCGTTTATGAGGTATATGGAGACGCGATTGTCGGTATATTTTCGACAATCTTCACACTCAGCATTCTTATCTTCTCCGAAATCATTCCGAAGACAATAGGTACAAGTTACTGGAGATCGCTGGCAATCCCGGCCTCTGTGATAATCAATGCGATGATCTTCATTTCCTTCCCGCTTGTCTGGATACTCGAACGCATGCAGAGGCTTATTTCCTCACATTCGACACAGGTCAGTGTCAGCCGCGAGGACATTTCAGCAATGGTGAGCGTGGCGACTGAGGAAGAGGTGATCGAGAAGGACGAGAAGACCATGATCCAGAACCTCCTCAAACTGGATGAGGTGACTGCACATGAGGTCATGACTCCGAGTACAGTGGTGGAGATGGCTGAGGGACAGATGACCATCAGGGAGTTCTACGATTCAGCAGATCTCACGCACTCCAGAATCCTTGTCTATGACGATGACAACGACGATTATGTAGTCGGATACGCGCTCCGTCAGGATGTGCTGGAGAAGATGGCGGAGGACAAGTTCACGACCACAGTCCGCGAAATCACACGCCCTATCCTATCCTTCCCTGAAGACGAGCCTCTCGGCAACATCTGGGAGAAACTTCTTGCAAAGAAGGAGCACATTTCCGTGATCATCGACGAATATGGCACGTTCCGCGGAATCGTCACCCTCGAAGACGTTATCGAAACCATGTTAGGTCAGGAAATCGTTGACGAAACCGACGAAGTGGTCGATATGCAGGAATACGCCAAGGAGCAGTGGGAAAAGGCCCAGAAAGACATATTAAAAGCCGAGTAATCAACTCGGTTTTTTTATTTCTGCTCTGCTTCGATCAGTTCGAGAAGACGGTCAATGGCTTCTGTGTCAGGGACGTGGCGCAGGACAGGAGTCTTGCCTTTGTAGATGGAGACCTTGTGGTTTCCTTCACCCACATACCCCCAGTCGGCATCTGCCATTTCCCCCGGACCGTTCACGATGCAGCCCATTACTGCGATCACCATTCCTTTCAGGTGTGCTGTGCGGCGCTTCACTTCTTCGAATGTGCCTTCAAGATTATACATCGTGCGTCCGCAGCCTGGACATGCTATGTACTCAGGACGGTAGAAACGGCGGCGTGCAGCCTGCATGAGCTCGTCCACAAGATAATCTGCATATTCAGAGCCGTCAAGGACTACCTCAGAGCCGTTTTCATCAATATATGTACCCCTGAGTTCCACCTCATCCAGTTCCTTGTCAAGAAGTCGCTTACCGAAATCGCATGAGAAATCCAGGAGCAGTCTTTCGCGTGAAGGAGCAATATATGTCGCAATTGCCTTGCGACCTTCAAGTGCCACTGATGCCATACTTGAATGCAGACGATGGTCATAACGGTCGGCAAGATACTGGGCTACAGGAATCTCACATGCCGGATCCTCAGTCAGCGAGACACGGATGGTGTTGCCGATTCCTTCAGAAAGCAGGGCAGAGATGCCTACAGCAGATTTGATGCGACCGCCATCCCCGTTTCCAGCCTCCGTGACTCCAAGATGAAGAGGAAAGACCACTCCTGTCTTCTGCATCTCCTGCGCAAGAAGCCTGTAAGCCTCGACCATCACATAGGTGTTGCTGGCCTTCAACGAGACGACGACATTATAGAAATCGTTTTCGACACACATGCGCAGCCACTCCATCACAGCCTCCTTCATCGCAAGGGGAGTGTTGCCGTAGAGATTGGTGATCCTCTCTCCCAGCGATCCGTGATTAAGTCCTATGCGGATGGCGGTGCCGTTTTCCTTGCAGACCTCCACCAGACGGGCGAACTGCTCACGTGCCTTATCATGGTCTTTGTGGAAGTTTCCTGGATTGATCCGGACCTTTTCCACAACTGAGGCTGCTGCAATCGCGATTTCAGATGAGAAATGAACGTCTGCAACAAGGGGAGTGTCTATTCCTGCTTCACGAAGCATTGACTTTATCTCCCGCAGCGAATCGACCTGCGCTAGAGACGGAACGGTCAGCCTGATTAACTGAGCACCGGCTTCATGAAGCCTCTTGCACTGTGCCAGTGACGCCTCCACATCTGACGTATGGGTGTTGCACATTGTCTGGACGACTATCGGGGAATCACCACCGATGGTCACGTTACCTACCTGTACTTTCAGTGTTTCCATATACCATTTCCTTTGCAAGTTTCTTCAACTGGGCCTTTGTCTGGCCTGTTCTTTTTGTAAGCTGGAAGTGGACTCCAGCAGAGATAATTATATTTGACGGGTAAGCGAATCTGTAATAGTATTCGCTGTAATGATTCGGTTCATAAAGCGAAGAAAGCGAGTGCTTGTACATTGCCTGTATATGGATCTCGACAGGATCTAACATGATTCCGAATCCCAGGCCTCCCTTTATTCCGTAGTCCATCCTTCTGTCTGTGTCCTTGAACGAATGAACCATTTCCTCCTTGACATAGCCCGTCTTGCCCGGAAAACGCTCTATACCAAGTCTGTAGCCGGCGTAACAGCCGATGTTCGCCATGACCTTCATGTTCCAGAAGTCGATGTGCATATGCGCAAGGACAGGAACTTCGATTATGTCTATGACAGCCTTTTCTGCTCCCTCGATCTTATATGTATAGTTCCTTTCCTCATTATATTCAAACTGGTAGCCTTCCTGTCCGTAGAAAAATCCCACCTGAAATCCGAAATACGGCATATATCCGAACATCTTTCCGTATTTGGTGAAAGTCACTCCGAAGTTGTAAGGCATGAAGACCATATCCTGCTTCTGCGATGGATTCCACATCACCTGACTCAGGCCGACTCCGTATTGAACACCTATGAGCGAATAGTCATTTATCTTCGTCTTCTTCCTGATATTGAGAGTGTCCAGAAACTCATTTGTGAGGGTGTCCTTGATCTTTCCGGATGACACAGGTCTCGATGCAACAGCCCTGTCCGCCTTCCTGACGGTTGAGAGTTTGAGCGAGTCCGCACCCTGTGCGTAGAGCGAGCAGGAGATGAGTATTCCGATATATATTAAGAGTCTCTTCATCATGCTTCTATTTGAACATTTCTGCCACATCAATATTCTGTTCCAGTTCCGTCATCTCAGGAATATCGATAAGGAATGTACCGTCTTCCAGTTTATAGAACAGCACTTTTTCAGGCTGCTTCTTTTCCAGAAGATTTCCTGTGTCCACGATGCCGTTCCTGTTGACATCCTCAGTGATTCTGATAGAATATTTGCCGGCCTTCAGATAAGGGAATGGCAGAGTACAGTCTTTGTCAATGATGTAGGATCTCAGCACCTTGTCTCTCTTCTCATTCAAAAGATCGACAATATATTTGTTGGATACATTGCTCAGGACAAGCGAAATGCTGCTGAGTTTATCATCATTTGGCAGGGTAACCTTCACCTCAGAACTATCGTTATAGAACCCGTTGATATCCTTGAATTTACGATGAGGAACCTTCAGGAAATATTCATATCCGGGGAGCAGTTCGACATTTGGGCGAACAACATATTTCCTCAGATTGAGCGAGTCCTGTGTGACTGTGTATTTCTCCTTGAATTCCTGCTGTTTAGGGTTGAGATAGCGGAATGTGAGTGAGTCGAAGGCATCTTCCACAAGCGGATATTTGAATTCAAATACAAAACCATACTGCTCGACGGTTTCCGGCTTCGCTTCCAATGTAAATACGGCAGTGGTATCCTCTTTCTTGATGTCCTTTCTGGATGTCTTGGCTGCAAGTCCCTTTTTCGGCTTTGCCAGCCTCAGTTCCTCTGTGAAACTGTTGAGCATGCCGAGGGTGTCTGTCTTCATATACTTGACGTTCAGATAGAAGGTATCCGGCTGCTCCTTCGGATCGTTAACCCAAATTTCAAGGCTGTCCTGCATGACGTTGAACTGTGTGATCAACTTATCGGACGGAACACCCTTGATCCAGATTGAGTCGATCTGGGCGTATGGAGCCATGAAAGTGATGTATGCAGTTCTCTCTCCGACTCGTTCCTTGTTGACGATCAACTGCTTGGAAGGCTTCTCCCTGAATATGCTGAGTTCATATTCGTTTTTACGAGCCAGACAGTTCACAGTGTCCTTCATATCATATTTCTTAAGTTCAGGCAAAGTGTCGTTCACGACATTGACCGGCTGGACCAGAGAATCTACGAATGCAACCTTCTCGCTCTCCGCTTCATAAAGGTTGTTATTGTTCTCATCGATGATTGCATACATGCGATAGACCGTATCCTGGATGTTTCTGAGGCAGAAATATCCCCAGTCATCAGTCTTGACCGCCGCATCCGGACGTTTGAGGAAGATTGCCGAGTCCGCATGATCCTTATATAGCATCACGGTCGCTCCCTTCAGAGGCTGAAGAGTGTTGCAGTCCTGGACTATTCCCGTCACCATCATGGAGTCGATCCGGTCTCCTGTAGAGAACACAAGGGTGTATCCAGGGAACATGTTGCCTTCGTTGTTGTCTCCGATGGCATTTGTAACGTCAAGCGTATAGGTCTTGTTTGAATCCAGATCACTTTCAAAGGTGACCAGAACTCCCTTGCCCTTCAATTTGAATTTAGGTGATTTCTCAAGAGGAGGGGAGAGGAACAGGCTCTTCGGATCCTTGACCGTGACATATTCGTTGAACTCCAGGAAGAGTTTTGTCTTGTGACGAGGCACATTGATCGATCCCGGAAGAGGATTCAGTTTTGTTATGACAGGCGGAATCGTGTCCTTTGGTCCGCCGCTTGGAGGTGTTGTTGTGTTCGCACATGAATGCGAAAATATCATCGATCCCAACACAACAAGCACCGGGAAAGCAGGTATAATATATGAAAGTAACTTCTTCATCTTCAATCTTAAAGTTTACAGGTCTGTCTTCACGACACTTTCTATACCCTTGATCTTCTGAAGTTTGGCTATCAGATTCTCAAGGTCTGCGATATCATGCACATACAGGTCGATGAATCCGTTGAAGATTCCGTCCTCCGTTCCTATGTTGAACCTCCTGATGTTGACACTCAACACCTTGGAAGTCAGCCTTGTGATATCGTTGATCATGCCTATCCTGTCCGTTCCCTTCAGGATGATTCGCGCAAGATATGAACTGTCTGAGTTGGCGTCGTGAGCCCATTTAACGGTCACGATCTTGTCACCGAACTTTGCCGCGAGATTGTTCGCATTCGGGCATGTACGGCGGTGCACGGTGATCGTGCCGTCCGTGGCCTTGAATCCGACGACACTTTCACCAAGAATAGGTGTACAGCATGACGCAAGAATGAACTTATGCTTTTCGTCAGAATTGGAGATCACGAAATATGACTCCTTGTTGATTCCTTCATATTTCTTGAGTTTCTCAGAGAGGCCGTCCAGACTTATGAGACCGCATCCGATCTTGAAATACATCTCCTCCGGCTTGCTGTCGAAGATCTCGAACTCGTCCATCAGGGACTTGATGACCTTTGGAGTAAGGTGCCTTCCGATGTAGTGCAACTGCTCTTCCAGCATGTTCTTGCCGAGGGCGACCGTGCTCTGACGCTGGCTCTTGAGATAGTCGAGAATGAACTTCCTTGCCTTTGATGTCTTGACGAAAGAAAGCCATTCACGCTTAGGATTCTCATTCTCAGCAGTGATGATCTCCACCTGGTCACCGGTCTTCAGCACATAGGAAAGCGGCATCAGTCTGAAATTGACCTTGGCGGCAATTGCCTTGTTTCCGATATGGGAGTGGATGAAATATGCAAAATCAAGGGCAGTCGAGCCCTTCTCGATGCTCTTCTGTTCTCCTTTCGGAGTGAATACGAAAATGTCTGTCTTGATCAGGTCGTTATGGATCATGTCGAGAAGGTCCAGAGCATTGACATCCGGGTTGACCAGGATGTCCTTGACCTTGGTGATCCACTTATCCATCTCACTTTCATTGCCTTCGGCAAATCCGTCCTTCTTGTACGCCCAGTGAGCTGCGATACCCTTTTCCGCAATTTCATTCATTCTTGTGGAACGTATCTGAACTTCAATCCATATTCCGGAATGGCTCATCAGAGTACAGTGCAGAGCCTCATAGCCGTTATTCTTCGGATAATTGACCCAGTCGCGGATACGGTCGGCCTTATACCTGTAGATGCTTGTGATGATCGAGAATATATGGTAGCACTGGTCACGCTCGGACTCATTTGCACTCGATTCGAAAATGATTCGTACTGCATACAGGTCATAGATTTCCTCGAAACTTATTCCCTTGGTATTCATCTTCTTCCAGATGGAATAAGGAGTCTTCACCCTCTTGCGGATCTCATATTTGAATCCCATTGCCTTGAGGGCCTCGTCGATAGGTGAGATGAATTCGTTGATCTGTTTGTCCTTGTCGTGGATGTTGCGGTTGATCTGTGCGGTTATGTTGTTGAAAGCCTCCGGCTCCTTGTATCTGAGCCAGATGTCTTCCATTTCTGACTTCACGTTGTAGAAACCGAGTCTGTGGGCAAGCGGAATGAATATGAACATGGTCTCGCTGAGGATCTTGTCCCTCTTGTGCTCCGGCATGAATTCAATGGTGCGGCAGTTGTGAAGACGGTCAGCAAGCTTTATAAGCACAACGCGCACGTCATCATTGAGGGTCAGAAGGATCCTCTTGAAGTTTTCGGCCTGCATGCTCTTCTTCTCTGCCTTGTCTTCGTTATCGAGCACGGTCTTGATCTTGGTCAGTCCCTCCACGAGAGTCGCCACCTTGTCACCGAAAAGTTTCCTGAGGTCATCCACGGTATAGTCCGTGTCTTCCACAACGTCGTGAAGAAGCGCTGCCACGATCGACTTATAACCCAGACCTATGTTGCTTACTACAATCTTGGCAACAGCGATAGGGTGGAGAATGTATGGCTCTCCGGATCTTCTTCTAACTCCCTTGTGCGCCTCGTTTGCAAACTCGAAGGCCTTCTGGATGATGTCCAGTTCCATAGGGTCGTTGCATCGCTTCCTCGCAGCCTCCTTCAAGTCTGCATAATCTCTCGCAATCACCTCGTGATCTTGTGCGTTGAATTCAGAAATCTTGCCCATATTTCCTAATCTTCAATATTATAACTGTCAACGTGCTGGAATGCATAGGAAAGTTCTGCGCCGATAAGGATGATGAACCAGCCTATGTTTATCCATACCATAAAAAGCGGCACCGCCGCAAATGCTCCGAATATGCTGCTCAGACGGGTGACGAACACCTGTGTCTCAAGGTATGTGTACTGCATCACCGAAAAGGCGATGCCTGACACGACCGCTGCTCTGAGAGCCTCCTTATATTTAACATCCGAGTTCGGAATGAACTTATACATTGCAGAGAAGGTCAAGGTGGCTATCACGGCGAAAAGCATCCAGGTCAATATGCTCTTGAACACTCCGAACCCCTCTACATCCAGACCGAGGTAACTGAGTGCATGGGAATATACAATCGTACCTCCGAAGAAGACAAGAACGACAAAAGGAGACACAAGCAGCATGGCGACTATTATCGAAAGTCTCTTCAATATGTTCCTTGACTTCTGCACCCTCCATACATTATTGAACACCCTTTCGACGTTGAGCATCATCCAGATGACGATGAACACGAACATCAGGGCGCTGACAAGCCCCAAAGCGCTGCTCTGAGCCGTGTCGATGATGTTCTGCGCAAAACCCAGAACCGTGTCTATAGCCTGCTGGCTGTTATTGAAATATTCATACAGGAAACCCTTGAGTTTGTCGGCAAGTCCGAGACCTCCTGTTACGGCAAAGACAATGGCAATGAAAGGAACCACCGACATGGTGCTGAAGAAACTGAGGGCCACTGCCTGAAAACCGATCTTCTCGGCAGAGAAGGTCTTGATGGTGATCAGGAGAACCTTCATATACTTGACAAACCTGGCCTTGGCTCTGGAAAGTTCCTCCAGTTCCATCTGCCAGATGTCCTCTTTGAAGAAGTTCTTCAGTTTATATGTCTTTTTGACTATCCTTTTCATTCCCTTGCGGATGTGGTCATTTCAATTTTGCCATGAACCTCTCAGGATCGATGATGAAACGCTCGTGTCTTCCTTCGCCCATCACTCCCTTTGAATCGCTGACCGTCACCATAAATGAGAGCCTGCGTCCGTCAATTTCTGTCAGTTCCGCCTCTGCAGTCACCTCAGTTCCGGGCAGGCATGCCCTCAGATGACTGATCTCCACCTTGGTGCCGACCGTCTGATGACCGTACCTTTCTGCCAGACGGAATGCTGACAGTTCCATCAGGCATATCATCGACGGGGTGGAATAGACAGGAAGTCCGCCTGATCCCAGCACCTGCGCTGTTTCATTTTCAGCCACAACGTGTGACAAAGTATATTTCTCTCCTATATTCATATCTTTTTCATTAAAACAGACTCAACTGTTCGCCGTCAACCGGTTCAGTCATGTGTTCCGTATTCGCAGCACTTCCTGTCATCTGGCGGAACTCTTCCTCGGAGATCACACGCACACCGAGTGCTTCCGCCTTCTTGAGTTTCTCAGGTCCTGCCTTTTCTCCTGCAAGAAGGAAGGATGTCTTTCCGCTGATCGAGCCGCTGTTCTTGCCTCCATGAGCGATGATAAGCGCCTTCATCTCATCACGGGATATGCTGAAATTGCCGGATATGACTATGGTTTTTCCTTCAAGTTCAGCAGAAAGGGGCTCAGGAGCGGCATCCGCCTCGAATCTGAGTCCGGCCTCTCTCAGACGTGCGACGATTTCACGATTGGCTTCATCTGAGAAGAATTCAAAGATGCTCTCTGCTATGACCTCTCCGACATCATCCACATTCAGAAGTTCCTCCTTGGTGGCATTCATTATGGCGTCAATATTCCCGAAGTGACGGGCAACTGACCTTGCTGTGGTTTCACCTACATATCTGATTCCCAAAGCAAAAAGCACCCTGTCGAATCCTACCTGTCTTGATTCCTGCAGACTTTTGAGGAAACGCTCGGCAGAACGTTCCTTCCAGCCTTCCAGGGTCAGGAGAAGTTCTTTCGTGAGGTCGTAGAAGTCGGCTACGTTCCATACCAGGGCTTTGTTGAACAACTGATCGACGGTGGCGTCACCTGCAATCACGTTCATTGCCTTTCTGCTGAGGAAGTGGACCAGACGGCCCTTTATCTGTGTCGGGCAGCCGGTCTGATTTGGGCAGAACGACTTAGCCTCCTCTTCATCCTTTATAAGTGCCGTGCCGCAGTCAGGGCAGAACGACGGGAAATGGGGGAGAGTCACATCCGCCGATCTCTGACTAAGTTCCACTCCTGTGATCTTCGGGATGATCTCACCGCCTTTCTCGACATAGACATAATCACCGATATGGATGTCCAGCTGCTCCATCTGGTCGGCGTTGTGAAGTGAGGCACGCTTGACAATGGTGCCGCTCAACTGCACGGGTTCAAGATTTGCTACCGGAGTCACCGCTCCTGTCCTTCCGACCTGGTAATCGATGGAAAGCAACTTGGTTAGAGCCTGTTCAGCCTTGAACTTATAGGCTACGGCCCAACGTGGGAACTTTGAGGTGTAGCCCAGTTCTTCCTGATAAGGAAGTTCGTTGACCTTGATGACTATGCCGTCAGTTGCAAATGGGAGATTCTTTCTCTCTGTATCCCAATTGTTTATGAATTCTTCTATTTCTTCGATGCTGCGGCATATACGTCTCTTGTCTGATACCGGCAAGCCCCATTCGGCAGCAGCCTTGAGTGCCTGATCATGTGTGGAGAACGGGAGATTCTCGCCGAGCATATGGTAAAGTGTGCATTCCAGACCTCGGTTCGCCACCTGCCTGCTGTCTATCAGTTTCAGAGAGCCGGATGCTGCGTTTCGCGGGTTGGCAAACGGCTGCTCCTCATCTTTGAGACGCTCTTCGTTAAGTCTGTCGAATGCTGCCCAAGGCATATATATTTCACCTCTGATTTCAAATTCATCAGGCCATGGCTGAGGTCTTTGAGCGGTAGGGATAAATCCCTGTGGCACAGACAACTGCTGCGGAATGTTGGAGATATGTCTGACGTTTCTTGTCACATCGTCGCCTACGGTTCCGTCGCCTCTGGTCAGTGCTCTGAACAGCCTGCCGTTTCTATATGTAAGGCATATTGCCGTTCCGTCAAACTTGAGTTCGCAACTATATGTGAAAGAATTTCCTATACCCTTTGTCGCGCGGTCAGCAAATGCCTGCACCTCGCTGATGTCATACGTATTGCCGAGTGAAAGCATAGGATAACGATGCGGGAACTGCTCGAATTCCTTCTTTAAGTCGCTTCCGACATGCTGCGTAGGGGAGTCCGTACTCATGAATTCAGGATTCTCCTTCTCAAGTGCTTCGAGTTCTTTGAGAAGCATGTCGAACTCATAGTCGCTCAATGTCGGAGAATTCTCGACATAGTACTGCCGGTTGGCCTCCCTGAGGACTTCTCTGAGTTCCTGAATCCTGATATATGCCTGTGCTTTTTCCATAACAAAAATAATCTACAAATTTACGGAAATCTTTTCATATCTGCAATATGAAAGGGCTATGCCATATTTTCTTGTGAATTATTCCAAAAAATGATAAATTTGCGCCGCTTTTGCTGCTGTCGGAAGCGTCCTGAGTACGGGGCTCGTCATCCGGAAAGCGGCAGAGAATCTGACGGAAAAATTGTTTAACAAACTAATACAACAGAAAATTATGAAAGATGCAGTAATTATCCTCTGCGGCGGTGGTCCCGCTCCAGGAATGAACTCAGTTTCAATGAGTGTAGCAAAGACTTTCCTTTCAAAAGGTTACAGGGTTATCGGTCTTCACGGCGGATACTCAGGACTTTTCAGCAAGAACGCACGCACTGAGGATCTTACATTCTTCATCGCAGACCGCTACTTCAACAGAGGTGGTTCTTATCTTGAGATGAGCCGTTTCAAGCCGACTGACAAGGACTTCGAGGAGAACTTCAACCTTGACC
>CAZMNZ010000007.1:0-31292 GCA_964567765.1 uncultured Muribaculaceae bacterium | reverse complement strand
AACGGCTGAGGGTCAGCGATATGCGTGCCACCGGACGGAGAGGATTGGAAATCCACGAGGGAATGACTACATTTGCAGAATCAAATTCAATCATGTTATGAAAAGATTCATCGTTTTCTTGCTGATGGTTTTCATATCAGCATCACTTTTTGCACAGGACCCGGAGTATCTTTATACCGAGGCGTCAGACCTGACGCTTGTCGGCAAACTTATGCCAGGCAAGACACAGAATCCATATCACTTATTATAAAGGTTTCACCGATCGCGAGAACAAAATGGTCAGAATGTCTTCAGGAATGGGCTGTGTGTTCAAGACTGACTCCAAGAGCATCAGCATCCAGACTGAGTATGGCCATATGGATGATCCGACAAACACAAGCATCATTTCAGCAAGAGGATACGACCTCTATATACTCAAGGACGGAGAATGGCTTTGGGCTTCTTCTGGAGTGAGTTCTCGAAAGAACCCTGGAAAACCGTTCACTCTGATCTCCAATATGGATGGTTCAGAGCATGTCTGCCTTCTTTATTTCCCGACATACAGCGAGGAGAGATCCATCAGGATCGGCATCGAGAAGGGATCTTCTCTTGAGTCGGTAGATAACCCTTTCAAGCATCGCGTGGCAATCTGGGGTTCAAGCTACACCCAAGGATCTTCTACTTCCCGCGCAGGAATGGCTTATCCGGCACAGTTCACCCGTTCGACCGGCATACAGCTTCTTTCATTGGGCTGCAGCGGAAGGTGCATGCTTCAGGATTATTTCTGCGACGTGCTGGTTGACGTGGAAGCAGATGCTTTCATTTTCGATTCCTTCTCAAATCCAAGAGCAGATGTGATCAGGGAGAGACTAGTGCCTTTCATCGACCGTATGATTGCTGCGCATCCGGGCAAGCCTCTGATCTTCCAGCAGACAATCTGGAGAGAAAAGCGCAACTTCAACATCAAGGAGGAGGAAGAAGAGCAGGCAAAGATGGATATGGCAGCAGCCATATTCAAGGAGATAAAGTCGACTCCTGAAGGTAGGAAGAAATATAAGGATGTATATTTCATCACCCCGGAGGCGTGCCCTGCCAGCCATGAGGCTTCTGTTGACGGTATTCATCCGGACAACTACGGCTACACCCTCTGGGCACAGTCCATCGAGAAGCCTGTCCTCAAGATCCTGAAGAAATACGGAATAAAGAACTGACCCCTCAGTTGAATCAGAGTTCTGAAATCACCTTGTCGAAAGATGAGTCCGGGTGCAGGGAATGCTTATGAAGATTGCAATGGTATGAGTATACTGTCTTGACGGACATGTTGAGTACTTTTGCAATCTTCGGGCGTTTTGTAATACCCATGCGGATGAGGGCCAGTATTCGCAGTTCTGTGGAAAGTTCGCCCTCTGCCGGCATAGAGAGGCGATGCTCTTCTTGCATGTGCTCATTTACCCTGTCCACAAAATCCGGAAAAATTCCCAAGAAGGCAGCATCGAAATTAGCAAGCAATTCCTTGAATTCACCATCTGCAAATGAAGGATGCTTCAACATTGCAATTGCTGCTTCCGGACCCTCATGCTTTACTGCCTGGCGCAAGGACGATCTGTATTCATCTACTTTATTGAGATAGTCCACACATCTCTCCATGTATGTCGCCAGGAAACTGTCCTTGATTCTCGTTACCACACTGAGATTTTCCAGTGAAACCTTAAGTCTGGACGAATATCTGTACAGAAGTCCCAACATTAAAACCATCATTATAATCAACAGGATCGTGACAGTTGTAGCATAGAGGTATGCGGTCTTTTTTCTCTGCTGTTCTTGCAGGAGTGCATTCATTATTTCAAGTTCGAACATGAAGACCTTTTGATAACGGCTGCTGTAGTTTGATGCCAGGGCATCCGTTCGGGTGACTCTTATGTAATGGTCAGCCCTGTCAATGTCACCTTCCTTGAATAGCAGCTGTGCCAGCATATAAAGGGCATTGTATGTCTTTGCTGATAGCCTCATGTCACATTCTGCTGCAATGGCATAGTGTTTCATGGCATTCTCCATATCTCCGAATCTACGATATTCGCTTGCGATAAGATCATTCACTTTTGCAGTGTCATTGAGTGTCTTCATTTCGCAGGACAGCAATTTCCGGATAGCTTCTTTCGGCCCGTCAGGATTATCAGTTTGCAGGTTTCTGTAGTGTACATATCGGTAGTATGTGCTGTCGCTGATCATCCATGCCCGCATGATTTTATCCTGCATCATCTTGTGCTCTTTCTGTTGTGGCGTAATGTCATCAAGCAGACGGTATCCGGCATCATAGTAGAGGTTCAGTTCGTCTTTTGACAGGGGTGCCGGGTCTATCCTGCGAAATACCACGTATGCCGTGTCAAGGTAATCCTTTCTGAACAGGTAGTTGACATAACATCTCTGACTGATGCTTTTGAGTTCTGCATCATCTCCGCAAAGTTTCATCATCGTGTTGATATAATGGATGCATGTGTCGATGTTGTGATATATCAGCATTGTATGAAGGTCGTATGCAGCCTTCCATCTGGCTGAGTCCGAACTGGCAGTCTCGAGAATATGCGAAAGAGAGTCCTGCTTCTGCTGGAAAATTTCAGCATACACCGGTCTCATCTCAATGGCTCTGTCCAAGGCTGCATACTGCTCTTCTGGAAGGTTAGAGCAGGAACATATGACTCCGATAGTCAGAATAATGGCAAAATATAGTCTTTTCATATGGCAAATATATAAAAATATTTCTTGTTTTTCAATGTGCTTATAAAATCTTAAAATGCATAAAACCAGATACTTAACTCTGATTGGGTTTTTGTTTTATTTGTCACCTCTGAAAACCACCTTCTATTTTGACTAATTTTGTTTCAGTTAAAACGCCACACCAAACCTCACTAAACGTACCAATGAACATGAAAAGATTACTTCTGCTGATTATGAGCGTACTGATGCTCTCGGTATGCGGTGTAAGCCGTAATGCCCATAGCAGCGATGACTGCTCGATTGAATTCAGAATAGGAACATATAATGTCTGGCGTTCAGCCATAGGAAAGGGGGATTATGCATGGGAAGTCCGCAAGGACAGACTGGCCAGATCTATCGTAGATCTTGAACTTGATGTCTTCGGAATCCAGGAAGTTGATCTGACCATTCAGGAGGAACTTCCCGGATTACTCGCTAAGCATGATTCACCTGATTACAAATGGTATGTATTCAGCCCTTATTCTCAAGATGGAAAGGGTGACAAGGCTCAGGCAGTGTTGTTCAGAAAGGACAGATTCGAATTGGTAGAAGCTCATAATTTCTGGCTGTCGGAAACGCCCGAGATTATGAGCAGGGCTTGGGATGAACAGGATTTCTGTCGCGGAGGTTTCTGTATCGTTCTGAAAGATATAAAGTCTGGGAAAAAGATCTTTGTGACGCATAGCCATTTCCCTTTGGGTAAGGTAGCGAAGAAGAATGCGGCAGATGTTGTCATTGCGATGGAGAAGAAATATAATTCGGAAGGTCTGCCGTCATTCCTGCTCGGTGACCTGAATAACCGTCCGAACACCCCTGGCTCCCAGATACTCAGGACTCATTGGACAGATTCATACCTTTATCTGCCTCAGGAAATGAAGGAGGGGGCACAGGCAACTTTTAACGGGCATGACGTTACCAGGGATATGAATACTGACCAAAGGATTGACTATGTATACTTCAGGAATGGTGTGACTCCGCTGAAGTATCACTGTTCAAACAGAAAGTATGACGGATTCTGGCCTTCTGACCATTGCGCCGTTTACGTTGATATGAAGATCCATAAATAACACACAAAACTTATGAAAAAAAGTGCTTTACGAATCTGGCTCGTACTGATGATGAGCTTTATCGGTACGGCGGCTTTTTCGCAGAATATTACCGTTTCCGGAACGGTCTATGATGCGCAGACCAATGAGCCTGTTCCAGGGGCTGCTGTGATGGTACAAGGCACGACGCGTGGAGTTGTAGCCGATGAGAATGGAAAATTTGCTGTTACTGCAGCACCTGATGCAGTACTGGTATGTTCCTGCTTCGGATATGCCGATGCTGTCGAGAATGTTCTTTCCAGAGGAGTCCTCAACTTTCTCCTTAAACAGGATGCCCAGATGCTCGAGGAGACGGTTGTGGTCGGCTACGGTACCTTGAAGAAGTCACAGCTCGTAGGCTCCGTCGAAAGCATCTCAGGCGAGACCTTGGAAGACAGAGTTAATCCGAACATAACCAGATCCCTTCAGGGACAGATCCCGGGACTCAATATCATCCAGGCGGACGGAAAGCCTACCCATGGAGGAGAAATCTACATTCGTGGAAACAACACTTCGTATGTGACCCAGGGAAAAGGTGGAGCCAAGGAGCATTCAATAGGACAGGGGGGGGCTGCGCTTATTCTCATAGACGGTGTTGAAGGTGATCTGGCAAATGTGAATCCAGATGATGTGGAGAGTATATCTGTGCTCAAGGATGCTTCTTCTTCTGTCATATATGGAGCAAGGGCGGCATATGGTGTGATACTGGTGACCACCAAGACTGCTCGGAATGAGAAGATACGTGTTTCTTATAATGGTTCGGTGTCCCTCAATCAAAGGACAGTCAGGTGGGAGGAAAATGTGATTTCAGATGGCCTGACCTTTGTCGAGAACTTCTATGATTTCTTTCTTGGCTATTCCGAGACCCCTGCTTCTCCGGGCAAGAGACCGGACAAGATGAATCTGTATAAGATACCGTCGGATTATCTGGAGCAATACAGGGCTTGGGCAGAAAGTGGCGAGGCGCCTAAGACAGAACAGTATAAGGGAACAAATCTCTATTTCGGTGGTGACTACAACTATCTTGAGATGTTCTACAAGAAGTTCAATGCTTCACATAAGCATAATCTCAGCGTGAGCGGAGGATCAGGAAAGGTTTCATATCTTTTCTCCGGTCAGTACTACGGTCAGGATGGCATATATAAGATAGGAGACGAAAAGTACGATTCGTATAACCTGCGTGCCAAGATTTCTGCAAAGCCGGTCAATTCCCTGACATTGGATATCAATTCATCTTTCTCAAGGAATGATTATATCCAGCCTATCTTTACGAAGAACAGCGAATCTGTGGGAACCCAGCTGAATCAGATAATGATGATCGGATTTCCAGTTCTTCCTCCATACAATGAAGACGGAACCTTTACGGTAGGTGCAGCAGCCAGCGGCTACGCTTCTTTCGTGGAGGGAAATTCTGCTCAGAAGGAATCAAGGTCGGTGTTCTCATCCACTTTGGGAGCCACCTGGGAACCGTTCAAGGACGTATTCAAGATTCGCGGTGACTTCTCATACAAGAATGTATATCGTGAGGTCGACCGTTATGGATCAGGTGTGGAATATAGTGTCACTCCGGGTGCGATAACATCCTACGTGAAACAGGCTGATTCATATAAGAAACTGCAGACATACAAGAGTGATTATATTTCAGCCAATGTGGTTGCGACCTTTACTCCCAAATTGGGACAGAATCATGATCTCAACCTGGTGGCTGGATGGAATCTTGAAAATTACAACTACAAGCATCGCGGAATTCTCAGATTGGGAATGATCTCGTTCGACCATCCAAACTTCGAACTGATGGAGGGAACAGAGGTCGCTTTGGATGATGACGGTCATTCTTATGGTATGGTGGGAGTGTTTGCGAGGGCGAATTATACGCTTTTCAGACGTTATATCGTCGAACTTTCGGCAAGGTATGACGGCTCGTCCAAATTCCCTGTAAACCAGCAGTGGGGATTCTTCCCGTCCGCGTCATTGGGATGGAGAATAAGTGAGGAGCCTTGGCTCGCAGGGGCGAAGTCGTGGCTCAACAATCTGAAGGTGCGTGCGAATGCCGGCTCGTTAGGAAATGGAGGCATATCTCCGTTTGCATATCTCAGCACGATGAGTGTTTCAAAAAGTTCGACTCCTTTTGACGGAAGTCAGGTGAATAAGGTCAGCGACCCGTCTGTCATTCCGGACAACCTCACGTGGGAGACGGTTTCGACCTACGATGTCGGACTTGATCTGGATGTTCTCCAGAGCAGACTCTCGTTCTCGGGAGACTATTATATCCGTAACACGACAGACCTGTATGTGGCAGGTCCGGAGCTTCCTGCGATTTTCGGAGACAATACTCCAAAGGGAAACTATGGTGCATTGCAGACTAAAGGTTGGGAACTTACACTGTCTTGGAGGGATGCATTCAAACTTGGAGGCAAAGACTTCACTTACTCCGTGAAAGGTAGTGTGTGGGACAGCCGTACCTGGGTGACCCAGTATAACAATTCATCAGGAGACATCTACAGTTATTATGAAGGTAAGGAACTGGGAGAAATCTGGGGACTCAGAACAGATGGATTCTTTATGTCAAATTCTGAGGCTCAGGCATGGTATAAGGATGAGGTCCATGACCTGTTCCCGGCCAACGGTGGTCCTTATGCCGGCGACGTGAAGTTCCTTGATCTGGATGACAACAAGACGATAACCATCGGAGATGCGACATTGGACAGTTATGGTGACCTTGACAGAATAGGAAATAGCATGCCGCGCTATCAGTTCGGTCTGAATCTGGATTTCAGATGGAACGGTATCGGGTTGAGCGTGTTCCTCCAAGGTGTCGGCAAGAGAGATTGGTATCCTGTAAACGGATCAAATTTCTTCTGGGGAGGATATGCCAGACCATATTCAGGCGTTCTCAAGATCCAGTCTCTTGAAAACACCATTCAGGTTGACAAAAGCACGGAGGATTGGGTCGTGACAAATGCAGATGATGATCCATATTGGCCTCGAAGAGCTTATGGCTCGGCTGAAAAGAACTATGGAACCCTGACATTCCCGAATGACAAGTTCCTGCAGAATGCTGCGTATTTCCGTCTCAAGAACCTTACACTTGACTATTCATTTCCAAAATCTGTCTTGAAGAAAGCGAAAATCGAGCAGCTCAGGATCTACCTGACCGGTGAGAATCTTGCCACTTGGTCTCCAATGTTCAAGAATACAGAAATGTTCGACCCAGAGGTGATCCAGGGAGGTGACAGTGATTTCCATGGTGCGACCTCAGCAAGCGGATACAGCTATCCTATGCTCAGGAGCTTTACTTTTGGTATTAATCTGATATTCTAATGTTTTGACTATGAAAAAGATTAACATATTCATCATGTACACGGCAATGATTTTCGCCGTCGTGTCTTGTGAGAAGTTCTTCGACCGGGTTCCGGAAGATAAATTGTCATCATCTTCCTTCTTCCGGTCCGAGGATGATCTGGTGCTTTACACGAACGGACTGATAAACACAGGTCTGCCGAGCGCTACCAGCATAACTTTGGGTGAGGATCTCTATACGGATCTTTGCGGTACACGCGAGTCAAAGACTTTCTATTATCCGGAGTATTGGAGTGCCGGCCGACAGTCCGGTTGGGCATACAGCAGCTGGGGATTTCTGCGTCAGATTGCCTATATGCTTGAAAATATGCCTCAGGCAAAAGAGTCTATGTCTGAAGAAAACTATAATCATTACGAGGGAGTGGCCCGTTTCTGGCGAGCATTTTCCACTTTCAACAAGGTTAAGGATTTTGGTGACTGCTATTATATAGATAAGGTCATTTCTCCTGCTGATACGGCACTTCTGTATGGAAAGAGGCAGAGTCGTGAGTATATCATGAGCAAAGTGAAGGAAGACCTGATCTTCGCTTGTGAGAACTGTCTGGCCAGCGGTCCGAACATTCACACTGACGGCCGTATCTATATAAACAGGTACGTGGCTTTGGCTATGGCTTCCAGGATCTTTCTGTATGAAGGAACGTTCAGAAAATATCATGATGTGAGTCCTTCGACCGGACTGCCGTGGGATGCGGATTACGAAACGGCGGAAGAGTTCCTTCAACTAGCCTATAAATACGCAGGCGAACTGATTGACCTGAAGGCTTTCACTCTGGAGCCGGACTATCGCAAACTGTTTACAAGCGAGACATTATGTAAGAACGAGGTCATCTGGGGACGCTCGTTCTCGGAGGATCTTTCCATGAATCACGATGCCACCTTCAAATATTGCTCGGCTACATCATCGAAACTCTATTCTCCGACAAAGGATTATGTGATGATGTTTCTCAAGACGGATGGTACTCCTGCTGCGGGCAATGTTTCCATAACGGAAGAGTTCAAGGACAGGGATAAGCGTCTGGCTGCCTCCATTATAGGCCCGGGACAGAAGATGACCGATGCTTCCGGCAAGGAAGTGGATTTCGCATTGAACTTCACATGGACAAGGACAGGATATGTCTGGATCAAATGGGTGACTCCGAATTTTACGGCGATGAATACCGCGGACGGAGGTTCACTCAATTCTCTGCCGGTTATCCGATATGCGGAAGTACTCCTGAACTATGCGGAGGCAGCTGAAGAATTGGGCTTGATGACCGCTGATATCTGGAATGCAACGGTCGGAGAACTTCGTGCCAGGGCCGGGGTTGCAAACATTTATCCGGAATCCGGACAATATGTGGAAGACAGATTCCTGAAGAATTATTATCTGGACGGAGTGCTTCACCCTGTCCTGCTGTCCAATACCCTGCTGGAAATCCGTCGTGAACGTGCTACGGAACTTATGCTTGAAGGCGACAGCAGGTATGATGACCTGATGAGGTGGAGAGTGGGAGACCTGATAAAGAGAAGGTATGCCGACAAGGGCTGGAGAGGAATCTGGGTCACACCTGATGAAGTGAAGAACGGCTTTGAGTTCAACGGAACGAAATACACATTCTCAATAGACGAGGGCACAAACACTGAAACCAATTATCTGATTACGGATTCGCAGGATGGTAATCTGACCTTGTCTGAGGGTAATTTCGGCTATCTGATATATCATTACGAAATCCAGTGGGATGACAAGATGTACACCAAGCCAATACCTACCACAGCCTTGAATGTCAATCCGGAGCTTGGTCAGAACAATGGTTGGGAATGGCTCTGATACAATTAAAGTTCGGTTATGAGAAAATATATATACTTGATTATTATGGCCTTGGCAGGAATTCTGCTGGAGTCATGCGATGAATCCAAGAACCTCCTTGAGGGGGCGGACCATCAGATAGAAATTACTGGCGAAAGCGTCTTTGAAGTAGGATATGAAGGTGGGGTCTATGAGACGAAGATAGATGCTAATTGCCAGTGGATCGTCAGCAAGACGGATATCAATGGAGAAGCAATTGTCTGGATAAAGACAGATATGGCTTCCGGAAAGGGTGCCGGGACAATGCGTATCAAGGTGCTTCCTAACAGTTCGACTGAGGAGAGAAACGGAATAGTCAATGTCTATTCGAATCAGATATCCGCCTATATCGATGTCAGGCAGAGCGGGAATCCTGACCCGGATGCAGGAAAGAAGCCGGAACAGGATGTGTTCAATGGATATTTCATGCCTGTTTATCAGATGTTCGAGTCGTCGCTTGGCATTGATGTGGCAGGAGGTTCCGTGGTCGAAACGGAATGTGCCTTCACAAATGCTGAGGTTGAAGGCAATGTGGTCAGATTTGCAGATGGCCTCCTTATAGAAAAGGCAGGAGATACTCCGGCGGATATCATGATGGCATGCCCTTCTCACAAGAATCCGGCGACATATGCAGGCTTCCAGTTGGGTCTGTCAGCAAAATTCAGCAGCGGAGACAGTTGGATATTCAAGGTGCCGATGAGTTATGAAGTCTTCGGTGACCTGAGATTTACATATGGCTCACGTAAGGAGGACATCAGTGATGCTTCTGCCTACAAATGGAGTTCGGATGAAGGTCAGACGTGGAATGACGTGACTGGAATGGAATCTGTGAAGTCCGAGGCTGCATTCAAGAGCGTGTGGTTTACCATACCGGAAGCGCAGAAAGTGCCTATGAAGGGCTGGCTCTGGATCAAGGTCACTCCAAATGCGGAAAAGGTGTTTCTACAGAATGGAATCACTTTGGATTACGCTGCGGCAAAGATGTCATCATTGGCACCGGAAGACAATGCGTCAGTCCTCATCTCGGAAGGTTTCGACAATACGGTCACAGCAAACTCCGCCTACCTTGGTGTTCCCGGATTCATGAAGAGTGCTACAACCGGTTATACCTCGGAAGGCACAGATACGGATGCATATGTGTCTGCAAACGAGTCAATCTCATATACTCATTGCTTTGCACGTCCGGGCTTCCTGCAGGTAGGCTATAACGATGAGTCTCAGATCAAGCGATGCGGATGGAACGGTAGAATTGAGTTGAAGGTCGGCGAACGACTCAAGGAGTTGGGCAGGACCGGACAGAGTACGGTTGTAGTCAAATTCAGTGCGGCGAGTCTTACAAATGCATTCGGACTGGTTTCAGATGCAAAGATTGTAATCAAGTCAGCAGAAAATGTGGTGGGGACTGTAGAGGAATTGCTTCCGGATAGGTTCTCCCCATATGAATTCTATATCTCCGGGGCAGATCAGAATACCGTTCTGACCATCACAAGTCAGAAGTGTGAGGGCAAGATGGATGAAGGTCAGGCTGCCTCAACCTATGAATCGGCAGATTATAGATTCTTCATCGATGATCTGACAATCAATGTTCCGGATGAAGGCTCCAAGGATCTTACCTTGAATTTTGATCTTTCGGATCCTTCGAGGATGTCGGGCTGGCCAGACACGATTACTCCGTCAACAGATCCGGCAGCGCGCTTTACCTGCCCATATGTCTTGGATGGAACTACATATAACTTCATATCCTCTCAGCCTCTTGAGGTGACGTCAACGCAGTGGCCTTATTTCGAGACAGAGGAAAAGGCTGTGGTCATCCCTAAGCAAAGGTATCTGGGTCTTCCTGTGGTGCAGGGCCTTAAATTGACTCAGGTCAGCTTTACGGTAAATGCTACGAGCGCCTCTTACATGGTGGCAAGCGAGGTGGGAGTGTCAACAAGCACGCCTGCTGTCGTGGCGGGAGGAGAAGCACAGAGTGATGCAGAGGCTACTGAGTTCACCTTTACGCTTTCAGGAACCCAGCCGGGTGCTCAGTATTGGATCAAGGTGACAAACAAGGCTCCTCGAATGAAGTCGATGACTCTGACTTACTCCATGTAAAAATGATTGTTGTTGAACAATACACTAATAACTAAAACACTCGAATATGAAAACTGTTAATGAATCAGGGATGGGGTACGTGTCCCCATTATTGGAATGGATTGATGGATTGTGTGTGGAAGGAGTACTTTGTGCAAGCAGTGAGACTTTCACAGAGGAATGGGATGTAGTGGATCTCACAAAAGGTGGAACCCGTAAATTATAAAGCCATGAAGATCAAGTCAGTAATTTTATGTGCCGCAGCAACCATTTTTGCCGCAGCATGCAATATGGAGAAAGATTCGGAACTGAAAGTTCAGGCTCCGGATGTAGAATGCGAAGTGTCATTCACCGCTCACATGGAAAATGCCTCGGATTCAAAAGCCGCTCTTGGAACAAGTTCTGCAGGAAAGCCGCATACATTTTGGGAGAACGGTGACAGGATATCAGTGTATTCTTCTGCTCAGAAGGAAAGTTCAAAGGCAGGATTCACTTTCTCTACTGAACTGGAATCCAATGCCTCATCGGCTGATTTCAAATACGCCGGTGAAGACTTTCTCGAAGGAAACTATATTGCGGTATATCCATATCGGGAGACCAGCAGAGCCGTCAATTTCACCGCACAGCCGGATAATCAGGAACCGCAGAACTATGAGGGGAATGCCTACCGTATTGCAGAATCTGAAATTCCGTCTTCACAGACCCTGGTTGCCGGAGGCTTTGACAGAAGTGCGATGATGATGATTGCCTATGCCGAGGGATCCGGTGACTTGAACTTCAAGAATGCTGTGGCTCTCGTGAAGTTCAAAGTGTCAGGCTCGGATATCGTTTCAGGAAGGATTTCAGCTGCGGACAAGATTTCCGGCATATACCGTGCGGATATTCTTGCTCAGACTCAGGAGCCGATAATGGTTGACTACGGAAAGAGCACATCTGCATCTGTAAGTTTTACAGCCCCGGATAATGCTCCTTTCACTCCGGATGTTGAATATTATGTGGCAGTCAGACCGACAGCCTTGACAGAAGGCTTCAATATTCTGCTTAATGACGTGCTTGTAATGTCATATCCGGAAGTCGAGAAGTTCAGACGTAATACCATATACGATCTCGGTACTCTTGCTTCTCCTGAGAAAGTGGAAACAATGGAACTGTATTTTGACTTTACTGATGCAACAGCTATGAAGGGCTGGCCTCAGACCCTCGAGGCATCTACAGATCCTACCGCACAGTTTACTTGCCCTTATGTGATAGACGGTGTTACATATGAATTTATATCCAGACAGCCTGTTGATGCAGAAGGTAAAAATTGGCCATATTTCAGTAGTACAGAGAGTGCGGTGGTATTCCCTAAATCAAGATATTTAGGACTTCCGGCAGTGGATGGATATAAACTCATCAAGGTGAAGTTTGTCATTCAGGAGGGAACAACAGCAAAATACATAATATCCCGTAATGTGACCTCTGATACGGGGACGCCGGAAATCGTTTCAGGAGGCGAGGAGCAGTCAGATTCTGGAGCAACAGAATTCACATTCAACCTAACAGGCACGGAAGCGGGAGCTCAATATTGGTTGAGGGGAAAAAATAAGGCGCCTCGCATTACGTCAATGACTCTGACTTATGCTAAGTAAGATGGGCTCATCAAAATGTCTGATGACAATCATTCTGGTGTTCCTGACTGCCGTTTCCTGTACAGAGAAAGGCAGTCAGGAGCCGGAGTTCGCTGTCAGCACGACCCAGTTGAACGCCCCTCACACTCTGAGCACTCAGTCCTTTGAGGTTACTTCCGGTGAGGACTGGACGGTGAGTGTCCTTTCGGAAGAAGGTGTGGAAGTGAAGTGGGCCAAGTTGAACAGAGACAGCGGTAGCGGCAATGCGACGGTTACTGTCAGAGTCTATCCGAATGAGTACGTGGATGAACGTTCTGCTGATATCAATGTCACATCTGCCTCAGGAAAAGTCCATGTGATAAGGCTGCATCAGGACGGTAATCCGGAAACGGAAGTCGAAAGCAAGGAAATGACAGTCCGGATCGGCACATATAATCTTCGTGTCAAATCCGGAAAGGATACAGGAGACAACGCCTGGGACAAGAGGAAGCACAGGCTGATAAAGTCCATTCTTGACAACGGATTCGATGTCTTTGGAGTGAATGAGTGCAATCAGGCTGTCAAGGACCATATCACGGCTGAACTGAAGGATGTGTACAATATAAAGTTCTTCAGCCCTTACGCGCAGGATGGAGAAGGCGATTCGGCTCAGGGCGTCCTCTACAGGAAAGGATTCACCTTGACCGACTGGCATTTCTTCTGGCTTTCCGAAACCCCTGACGTGATGATTGCCAATGATAAGTCTGGAGATTCTGTGTACAACAGAGGAGGATGCTGTGGAACATTTGTGCACAATGATACAGGTGTGAAGTTCTTTGTCATGGTCACTCATGGTGCCATGAACAAGTCTGTACGTGATAAATATGCATATGTCTATATCGATATGGAGAAGAAATACAATCCGGATGGATATCCTTCCTTCTTTGTAGGCGACATGAATGCCAGACCTGCACAGAATTCGGTCAAGACATATCTGACTCACTGGAAGGATGTGTATCTTGAAGTCGGAGAGGAGAATATCACGGGACCGTTCAGCACCTACAACGGATTTGACACAAGTCTCAACCTGAATACAGATCCAAGGAGGATAGACTACATCTACTACAAGAATGCGACACCTCTGAATTATGTCTGCAACGATAAGAAATATGAAGGCTGCTATGCTTCCGATCATCTTCCTATATATTCGGAAATGAGGATATCGTACTGATTGATAATTTACTAACCCCTAATTTAAATAATATGAAACTCAATAAAACTGTATTTTTTCTTGCTGCTTTTCTGATGGTTGCAGCGTGTGGGGAGAAAGAAACCCCTGTGACCCCTGATGAAGGCAAGGATAATGTAGAGAATGTTGCACCTGAGGATTCAGAAGATACTGAAACCCCAGAGACTCCTGAGACTCCGGCTGACCCTGAAACCCCGACCGATCCGGAGGTACCGGCCGATCCGGATGCTTCGCTTTCTTTGACATTTGATTTTACGGATGCAGAGGCGATGAAAGATTGGCCTTCATCCGGAGCACTGGAAGGAGTGGAAATAGGGGCATTGCTGAAGGCTCCTTATACTTTGGATGGAGTTACGTATGAGTTTACCTGTGCTAACCCACTGGAGGCAACAGGGGCGAACTTCCCTTATTATAAATCCGATAACGCTTATCTGTATATAAAGAGCTACAGATATGTGGGTCTTCCAGCAATCGAGGGCTATAAACTTACCAAGGTAGTCCTCGTAAACGGCGGAGGAGAAAATGCTGAAAGATATGTGGGAATCACGACAAAACTGGCAAAACAGGAAGGCAAGACTGATGAAGGGCAGGAATTTGCCAAGGGTGGAGAACCTACGGCTATGTCAGGAGGCCCGGACACAGAGGTTGAATTCAATTTGAGCGAAACCGTAGCAAATACGATATACTGGGTGAGATTTTCTCCAAAGACCGGCGCTCTTAATGGAGCGATTCTCACTTACACAAAATAGCCGTCTGATATCGAAATAATATAGTACAAACATTCATATGTCGGGACGTTTACTTGGAGTTGTTCTGGTCTTAGGCGGGATGCTCTCCTGCACACTGTCTTTCGGATGGGGACGGGAAGGGCACGAGACCATAGCGAAGATTGCAGAACGGAATCTCAATGCCCGTGCCCGCAGAACCATTGAGAGATATTTGGGAAATCATTCAATAGTCTATTATGCGAAATGGATGGATGATTACAGACGAACTTCGGAATATAAGTTCACCCACACCTGGCATACGGCTCAGGTGGACAGTTGCTTCAATTATTCTCCCCGCAAAAAGGGAGATGCCCTGTATGGACTGAACTCAGCACTGGAGATACTGGCGGATCATAAGGCACATTCTGACTCTACCGTGGCTGTCAATCTGAAGTATGTGATTCATATTGTGGCAGATATGCACTGCCCGGCTCATATACGGTATCTGGGACGTCCTAAGGATTTTGATGTCGTGTTTGGTGGAGGATATCTGGGACCCAAAGTAAATATAAGCATGCATTCCGTCTGGGATAAGGCTGCAATCCAGTCATGCCGCATCTGGTCAGTGAGCGAATATGCGGAAGAACTGGATCGTCTTTCAGAAAAGGAGATCCGAAGAATCGTTGCGGGCTCCCCTGAGGATTGGCTTCGTGATAATGCGGAACGCTGTGCCGTGCAGTTTGATATGGCAACGGATGGAAGCGTGCTTGGACAGGATTTCGTGAATGCTGCGATGCCTTTGATAGAGACCCAGATGCTTTATGCCGGGTATCGTCTGGCAGCGGTGCTGAACGATCTTTTCTGACGGGATTGTCCTTTAATTCAGTGGCCACGCTCTTGTCTGCATATGCGAAATAAGAGCGTGGCCATTTTTCTCATTTCAGAATCTGCTGCGCATGATTCTGAGTGTCCACCTTCTCTATGATTTCCGTGAGGATTCCGTTCTCGTCGAAGATGAAGGTCCGGCGGAGGGTTCCCATCACGGTCTTTCCATACATCTTCTTCTCTCCCCATGCTCCGAAGGCCTGGAGCATTTCTGTGGATGTATCTGCCAGAAGAGTGAACGGAAGTTCATATTTCTCCGCAAAGTTCTTGTGCGACTTCACGCTGTCCTTGCTGACTCCGATGACATTATATCCTCTGGCAATAAGAGCCTCATGGTTGTCCCTCAGGCTGCACGCTTCTGCGGTACATCCGCTGGTATTGTCCTTCGGGTAGAAGTATATGATTGTCTTCTTCCCGAGCAGATCCTTGCTGCTCACTGTCTTGCCGTCCTGGTCCTTGACCTCGAAATCCGGCATCTTGTCTCCGATTTTAAGCATATCTGTATTTTTGGATTTTTCGCAATACAATTTTCCAGCCATAAAGTTAGGCATTTCGGCAGAGATTTTGAAACGGGTGGAGGAAACGAACTTATAAAACAGAAAGTCATGTTCTACAATTTTCTTTTTCCCCAGAGTTTCAGAGGGAAGGGAGTTTCCTTTCTGATCCTTATTCTCAGAATCTTCTTCGGCGTGCTGTTCTTTATGCACGGACTTGACAAGATGATGAATTTCAATGAGTTGTCTATGAATTATCCGAGCGTTCTCGGATTCGGCAGTTACATGACGCTGATGGTGTCCATATTCTGTGAATTCTGCTGCTCGCTTTTCCTGATTGCCGGTCTGATGGAGAGGATCATACTCATCCCGATGATATTATATATGGGAGTAGCCTTCTTCGATGTCCATGATGCAATGATGCCGGAAGGGGAACTCGCGCTGATATATATGGTGGTGTTTCTGATACTGTTCCTCATCGGTCCCGGAAGGTTCTCCATAGACTGTCTGATCGACAGGAATTTCCGGAAACAGAAGTCGGAATCTTGATGTCCGCTCTGAAATTTTGGATTCCTTTGTGGCGTGAAGGTAGAAATTCAGTGAATATTTGAACACCCTGTCTGGAAAATTAATAACTTTGTTACATCTGCGGTCACGGTGGCCGCAGATGTAATTGTCATTGTATGTCAGAGTTAACAGGACATATCTCACAGGTGATTGGGCCGGTTGTGGATGTGCATTTCGAGATGGAGGAAGGTCAGAGTGCATCCCTTCCGGCGATACATGAAGCGCTGACCGTCAGGAGAAAGGACGGGAGGGAACTGATCGTTGAAGTCCAGCAGCATATAGGTGAGGATACCGTCCGCACTGTGGCCATGGATTCCACGGACGGATTGCAGAGAGGGCTTGAGGCAGTCTGCACAGGTTCCCCGATCACCATGCCTGTCGGGAAGCAGATCAGGGGCCGTGTCCTCAATGTCACCGGTGATGTCGTGGACGGAATGCCGGAACTTGACAGGACCGGGGCTTTCCCCATACATCGTGACCCGCCTAAATTCGAGGACCTTACCACTTCCCAGGAAGTGCTTTTCACAGGAATAAAGGTGATTGACCTTCTTGAACCGTATCTGAAAGGAGGTAAGATCGGTCTGTTCGGTGGAGCCGGTGTCGGCAAGACTGTCCTGATCAAGGAACTTATAAACAATATCGCCAAGAAGCATAACGGATTCTCGGTGTTTGCAGGAGTGGGAGAGAGGACGAGAGAAGGCAACGACCTCCTGAGGGAGATGATAGAGTCCGGCGTGATCAGATACGGAGACGAATTCCTCAAGAGCATGGAGGAAGGGCATTGGGACCTTTCCAAAGTGGATGTCAGCGAGGTGGAGAAGTCTCAGGTCGCCATGGTGTTCGGCCAGATGAACGAACCTCCTGGAGCCCGTTCGTCAGTGGCTTTGTCAGGCCTTACAATGGCGGAGTCATTCCGTGACAGCAATGATCCCGGAAGCCCCAAGGACATCCTTTTCTTCATAGACAACATATTCCGTTTCACTCAGGCCGGTTCCGAGGTGTCGGCACTTCTGGGCCGTATGCCTTCCGCTGTGGGATATCAGCCTACATTGGCCACGGAAATGGGACAGATGCAGGAGAGGATCACATCCACGAAGAACGGATCCATCACTTCGGTCCAGGCCGTGTATGTGCCCGCCGATGACCTCACGGACCCGGCTCCGGCGACAACTTTCAGTCACCTTGACGCCACGACTGTCCTGAGCAGAAAGATTACGGAACTTGGAATCTATCCTGCAGTGGATCCTCTAGAATCCACATCCCGCATCCTTGACCCTAACATAATCGGTCAGGATCATTACGAGACGGCGCAGAGGGTCAAGCAGATTCTTCAGAGACAGAAGGATCTGCAGGACATAATATCCATTCTCGGTATGGACGAACTTTCCGACGAGGACAAACTCACTGTGAACAGGGCAAGGAAGGTCCAGAGGTTCCTGTCCCAGCCGTTCTCGGTTGCGGAACAGTTCACTGGTGTTCCTGGTGTCATGGTGTCGATAGAGGACACCATAAGGGGATTCAGAATGATTCTGGACGGTGAGGTGGATGACCTTCCTGAGCAGGCGTTCCTGAATGTCGGAACCATAGAGGATGCCATCCGGAAGGGTGAGGAAATGCTTGCGGCTGTCGCTACTGCAAAATGACGAACCATATGCAGGATGAGAAAACAATACGCCTTACAGTCCTGTCTCCTGAGGGGATGAAACTTGACGAAACCGTCGCCAAGGTGAGTCTGCCTGCTTCCAGGGGCCGTTTCATGGTGCTGTACAATCACGCTCCGGTGATCACTTCGCTTGATGAGGGTGATATAGTGTATGAGTCCGGCGGCAAGGAGGGAAGGATGCATGTGGTTTCCGGTTTTGCTGAGGTCAATGCCAATACGGTCATGGTTTGTGCGGAGGTGAGATGAGGAGGTTGATGGTCATATTGCTTCTGTGGTCGGTTACGGTATTTCATGCCGGGGCCCAGGCGGACAGTCTGGCTGCTGATGCAGCAAAGGCGCTTGAAGCCGTGGAGATGCCTGCGGGCGAGGAAAAGGACGGCAGCATCGATGTGGCTGGTATGCTTTTCGGCCATATAGGAGACTCATACGGGTGGCATATGACGGACTGGGGCGAGAGGCATATCACCATACCTTTGCCCTGCATAGTAAGGAGCAGTACAGGCTGGCATGTGTTCATGTCATCCAGAATAGAACATGGAAAGGAATATGAAGGGCTCTTCCTTGCCGGGGAAGGCCGTTATGAAGACAAGATAGTTGAGAGGGGAGAGGACGGAAGTCTTGTGCGTCCGTTCGACATATCCATAACCAAGAATGTATGTTCCCTTATGTTCACGGGGCTGCTGCTCATAGTCCTTGTGCTTTGTGCCGCAAGGTGGTACAGGACTCATGATGCTTCAGATGAGGCTCCGGAAGGATTCACCGGGCTTGTGGAGATGATGGTGATGATGGTGAATGACGACCTGATAAAGCCGTCGGTCGGGGAGAAGGAATACAGGAAATATGCTCCTTATCTTCTCACAGCCTTCTTCTTCATCTTCATCAGCAACCTGCTGGGTATAGTTCCGTTCTTCCCTGGCGGAGCGAATGTCACGGGAAACATTGCGGTGACACTTGTGCTTGCTCTCTGCACATTCGTGGCCGTGAATGTGTTCGGCAGCCGGCATTATTGGAAGGACATACTCTGGCCGGATGTCCCGGTGTTCCTGAAGTTCCCTCTGCCTATCATGCAGACCATAGAGATCTTCGGAATGTTGTCCAAGCCTTTCTCCTTGATGGTCAGGCTGTTCGCCAACATAATGGCCGGACATGCGATGATTTTGGGACTGGTGTCGGTGATATTTGTGACGGTGAAGCTCGGCCCGGTGGTGAACGGCTCCATGACGGTGATCTCCATGCTCTTCGGAGTCTTCATGGATTGTCTGGAACTGCTCGTGGCCTTCATTCAGGCCTATGTGTTCACGATGCTGTCGGCTGTCTTCATCGGACTGTCAAGGCAGGAGGAATGACGGATATGGAAAATGAATATATAAACAACTAAATCATAAACATCATGTTACTTTCAACAGTTTTATTGCAGGCTGCCGGTGCAGTCGTATGGGGTAAGGTTGCCGGTGCGATCGGCGCTGCTGTTGCGGCTCTTGCTGCTGCATATGGAATCGGTAAGATCGGATCATCTGCCATGGAGGCCATTGCCCGCCAGCCGGAGTCGTCAGGAAACATCCGTACGGCAATGCTTATCATCGGAGCCCTTGTGGAGGGTGCCTGCCTTTTCGCCATCATCGCCTGCCTTATGGCAATCGTAATGTAAAAGACATAAGGGAATGAATCTGCTTTTGCCGGAAAGTGGTCTCATCTTCTGGATGACCATAATCTTCGCCATAGTGTTCTTCGTTCTTGCGAAGTTCGGTTTTCCTGTGATAACCGGAATGGTCGAGAAGCGGAGCCGGAGGATCAATGATTCTCTGGAGGCGGCACGCGTGGCCGAGGAGGCGATAGAGAATCTGAACAGGACCAAGGAGCAGGTCATCGCTGAAACCAGGATGGAACAGGACAGGCTTATGAAGGAGGCCGCTGCCGAGCGTGATCTTTTCATGCAGCAGGCTCAGACACAGGCCAGGGAAGAGGCCGACAGGATTCTGATGGAGGCCCGCGAGAAGATCCGCCAGGAGAAGGAGGATGCTCTGAGGGATATCCGCCGGGAAGTGGCCGTCGTCTCGATGGCGGTTGCCGAGAAGGTCCTCCGCAAGGAACTCTCTTCGGACAAGGGACAGCAGGAACTTCTGGACAGGCTTGTCGAAGAGATGACGAAGACAGAGTGATATGAACACCGAAGTGATATCGTCAAGATATGCCAAGGCCCTTCTGTCGTATGTGACGGAGGCCGGGACCGGGGAAAAGGTATATTCCCAGGTCTGCGACATCGTGCGGAAGATGCATCTGGTGCCGCAGCTGAGTGAGTATGTCCTGAAACTTGACGTGGTCACGCTGGAGAAGAAGGCCGGTCTGCTTTCGGCAGCATTGGGAGAGCCGTTGGCAGACGAACTGATGAACTTCATGAAACTTGTCTATGCCCATCGAAGAATGGAACTCTTTCAGTCGATGCTGTGGTCATTCATCCGCAGATATCGGGAGGCGGCCGGTCTTAAGGTCGGCATTCTGATCACAGCCTCATCAGATGACGGACTTCGCGAAAGGCTGGAGAATATCCTTGGCAAACGCACCTCAAGCAAGGTGGATTTCAATTCCAAGGTCGATCCGGACCTGATCGGAGGTTTCGTTCTTGAACTGGACGGCTACAGGCTTGATGCGAGTATCCGCTCGGCATTGGACAGAATCCGTAAACACCTGATTGACGATGGCAACCGGATTGTATAAAACAAATACAGATATGTCAATATCAGAAAACATACGCCCTGGAGAGATTTCCCAGGTGCTTCTAAGCGAACTGAAAGGCATCAGTGACGACCTTCGTCTTGAGGAGGTCGGAAAAGTCCTTCAGGTGAGTGACGGAGTGGTCAGGATATATGGTCTCAGCAATGCCGAGGCCGGTGAACTGCTGGAGTTCGACAACGGGGTGAAGGCTGTGGTGATGAACCTGGAGGAGGATAACGTGGGTGCCGTCCTTCTGGGTGCCACGGACTGGATAAAGGAGGGGATGTCGGTCAGCAGGACGGGCAGGATAGCCTCCATAAACGTGTCGGAAAGCATGGTCGGCCGTGTGGTGAACCCTCTTGGAGAACCGCTCGACGGCAGGGGTGCCATCGGAGGCGATCTTGTGGAGATGCCTCTCGAAAGGAAGGCCCCGGGGGTGATCTTCCGTCAGCCGGTGACGGAACCGCTGCAGACAGGACTCAAGGCAATAGACTCCATGATCCCGATAGGCCGTGGTCAGAGGGAACTCATCATCGGTGACCGTCAGACAGGAAAGACAGCCATAGCCATCGACACCATCATCAACCAGCGTTCCGCCTATGAGGCGGGTGAGCCTGTATATTGCATATATGTGGCCATAGGTCAGAAAGGCTCCACGGTGGCGAACATAGTCAGCATCCTGAAGGAGAAGGGTGCGATGGACTATACGATAGTGGTGGCCTCCACTGCCGCCGATCCGGCAGCGCTGAGGTATTATGCCCCTTTCGCGGGGGCGGCCATAGGTGAATATTTCAGGGATACGGGAAGGCATGCCCTCGTGGTCTATGACGACCTTTCAAAACAGGCTGTGGCCTATCGTGAGGTGTCGCTGATCCTCCGTCGTCCTTCCGGCCGTGAGGCATATCCGGGCGATATATTCTATCTCCATTCGAGACTTCTTGAAAGGGCTGCCAAGATAATAGGACAGCAGGAGGTGGCTGAGAAGATGAACGATCTTCCGAAGGCTCTGGAAGGCAAGGCGAAGCCAGGAGGTTCACTGACGGCACTGCCTATAATCGAGACTCAGGCAGGAGATGTTTCCGCATATATACCGACCAATGTCATATCCATAACCGACGGTCAGATCTTCCTTGAGACCGATCTCTTCAATCAGGGCTTCAGGCCGGCTGTGAATGTCGGCATCTCCGTGTCCCGTGTCGGAGGAAGCGCCCAACTCAAGAGCATGAAGAAGGTTGCCGGAACCCTCAAGATAGACCAGGCGCAGTATCGTGAACTGGAAGCCTTCTCGAAGTTCAGCAGCGATGTGGATCCGATAACTCTCATGGCTCTCGACAAGGGCCGCAAGAACAACAGGCTTCTCATCCAGGCCCAGTATTCGCCTATGCCTGTCGGAGAACAGGTCGCAGTCCTTTATTGCGGCACCAAAGGGCTTCTTAAAGATCTTTCCATCGAGCAGGTGGACGATTTCCAGACGGCATTCCTCAGCAAGATGAGGGCTTTCCATCAGAAGGATGTCCTGACACCGCTCTCCAAAGGACAGATAGATGCGGCTATCTGCGACATCATAGAGAAGGAAGCGAAATCCATTGTAAATGGCCTGAGATGAGTTCATTAAAGGAAATAAAGTCAAGGATAGGCTCGGTGAAGAATACGCTGAAGATCACTTCTGCCATGAAGATGGTGGCTTCGGCTAAACTGCACAAGGCTCAGACCGCCATAGAGGGCAAACTTCCCTATGAGCGGCATCTTCACCGCATCCTTGCAGGGCTGCTTCAGGATGACGATCTCCAGAAGGCTCTCCATGACGAACTCGGCTTCGGGAATCCTCTCGGTCATTCTCCTGTCGTTCTGCAGGACGTTTCTTTGGATGAACTTCCGTCCACGGACATGGTCAGCCGCGTCGCCATTGTTGCAGTGTCTTCCAGCAGTTCCATGTGCGGAAGTTTCAATGCGACCCTCATCAAGAGGTTCGACCAGACCATCGCTCAACTCCTTCAGAGCGGATATTCGAGAGAAGATGTGGATCTGTATGTGGTCGGAAAGAAGATTGCCGACCATGCCAGAAGATTGGGCTACCATGTGGAGGGAGACCTTTCTGAAATCGCTGGAAAACCGGACTATGATGCAGCGGTGGAACTCTCAGAGGCTCTTGTTGACAGTTTTTCTTCAGGTGAGGTCTCCCAGGTGATCCTCATATATAGCCATTTCGCTTCAACTGCCTCACAGCCGGTCATAAGGGAGAATTATCTTCCCCTTGCCCTTCATGACTATGATTGCACTGATGAACCGGTGGACTATATTCTTGAGCCGGACCCCCTGCAACTGGTAAGGAAACTTCTTCCTGAGGTTCTGAAACTGAAGATATATACGGTGCTTCTGGATGCCGCCGCTTCAGAACACGCTGCCCGCACGATGGCCATGCAGATCGCTTCGGACAATGCCAAGGATCTCATTGCAGAACTCACGCTGGCATACAACAAAGGCCGCCAGCAGGCCATCACGGAAGAAATACTAGACCTGGCAGGCGGCTCTTTCAACTAAAGCCTGCCCTCTATGATGCCGGCTTGTCCAGATTCAATTCGGGATGTCTTCTTGATGAGAAGAACAGCATCAGTGCAACTCCTATCGCCACCACTCCAAGCAGGATGAAGACATATTCCGCCTGAAGAGCGGCAGATACCTCCTGCGCATGATTGCCCGCCTGAGTGATTTCGCGGGTGAAGATGTGTCCCACATAGATAGGTACAGCCCACATTCCCAGATTCTGTACCCAGTAAATAAGCGAATATGCTGTTCCCAGATTCTTCTCCGGGATGATCTTCGGCACAGAAGGCCACATCGCCGACGGTACAAGCGAATATCCTATTCCCAGAAGCGCGATTGACACGTAGGCATATGCCGGAACGCCCTGTGGGGCGAATGTTATGATCAGGTGGGAGGTCAGCACAAGCGCCGAACCCACTATCATCCACAACGTCGCCTTTCCAACCTTATCGACAAGCGCGCCGAAAAGCGGAGTGAAGAGGATGGTGAAGAAAGGAATCATCGCAAGAAGAACCGTCGCGATGTCCAGATTCACTCCGAAGAGAGGAAGCAGGATAGACACGCCGAACTTCTTGAAACGGATCACGCAGCAGTAGAAGGTCACGCAGAGAATCGCGATCATCAGGAAACGGGGATTAGACAGCACCTTCCATATGTCGGAAAATCTGAACTTGTCCTCCTCGGCGGTCTCGACCTTGTCGGTCTGTCCAGTCTGCCTGTCAAACCTGGCGTCCATGGCAACGAACACAGCCCATAGAATCGCACCCACTGCAAGTACAGTCAGTCCGATCAATGCCGGCCTGTTGGTGTCAGACAAGGTATATATCTCGCCGGCAGCCTTCTGTGTCACTATCATCGGTGCCACCAGAATGGCCGTTGCCGTTCCGAAACGTGCTATCGCCAGTTGAAGTCCCATGGCCAGCGCCATATTCCTTCCCTTGAACCACTTTGCGATGGAACGGGTGACAGAGACTCCTGCGATTTCGCTTCCGAGTCCAAAAAGCATGCAGCCCACATATGCGACAGAAAGGGATGTCTCAGGTGTAAAGCCCGCAGAAATCGCAAAGGTGACCAGACCGGCTCCTAGCACCATCATTCCTACGAATATGGATCCCACAAGACGGACTCCGAATCTGTCAAGCAGGGCTCCGCATACGATCAGACCGCCCCAGATGCAGAGGAACGAGTATCCGCTGGAATAGAATCCGTAGTCAGCCATATTCCAGCCCAGTTCAAGACACTCCGGATTCTTGAACAGTTCGGACAGCGACGAGAACATGTCGTCAAAGAAATATGAGGCGAACATAGGAACAACAAGGCATGCCAGCGCCAGCCAGCATGCCCATCTGTTGTCCCTGAGAGTGTTTTTCAGGGTTGACATTATTTCTTTATGTTAGGAAGTTCGAGACCGTAGCCTTTCTTCTTGTCCTCCACCTTGAGGAAGAACGACATGATGAACGCAAGAACTCCGAACGAAGCGAAGATGCACATAGGGGCTACATATCCGCCAGTCGACTTGAGAACAACGCCGATAAGAAGCGGTACAAGGCAGAGTCCGATGTTCTGGATCCAGAATATGAGCGAATATGCGCTTCCAAGGATAACCGGGTCGATGATCTTCGGAACCGAAGGCCAGAGCGCCGCAGGAACCAGTGAGAACGACACACCCAGAACCACGATAAGAAGAAGTGCAAACCACTTGTTCGGGAACATAGGAAGCAGGAATGCAAAACTCAGGTGGCATACGATCATGATGATTGCGCCGAGCATGAGCATTGTCGCACCCTTACCCTTTGTGTCGAGGAAACCTCCGAGGAACGGAGTCAGAACCATTGCAAGGATAGGGAACCATCTGAAGAGGTCGGCAGCCTCTGCAGCAGGAATCTGAAGAGTCACTTCAAGGAAGTTGGTCGCATATCTCTGGAATGGGAAGATCGCTGAATAGTAAAGCACGCAGAGAAGGGCCACAAGCCAGAACATCTTGCTGCTGAATATCTTGCCGAGATCGCTGACCTTGAACTCCTCGCTGGCCTCACCTCCGTCAACAATACCTTTCTGTCTGTCGAGTCTGGAATCCATCACCGAGAACACGATGAAATTGATGAGTCCGATAAGAAGGAGGACAACGCAGAAAAGGATAGGAGCCTCGATGTTTCCGAAATGCGCTGCAAGACGTGGAGAAACTGAAAGCACTGCAAACACACCGAGACGGGCGATAGCCATCTCAAGACCCATAGCCAGAGCCATTTCCTTGCCTTCGAACCACTTTGCGATTGCCTTTGAAACCGTGATTCCCGCCATCTCGCAGCCGCAGCCGAAGATCATGAAACCGAGGGAAGCCAGCTTGGCGCTGCCGGGCATCGCTACCCACCATGAGTTAAGCCACTCGTTGAGTCCTGTTCCCTGGAACCACTCTGTTATGGCGACATACTTGATTGCCGCACCCACGACCATAAGGGAAGTGGAAAGGATTCCAGTGAAGCGTACACCCATCTTGTCAAGGATGATTCCGGCCAGAATCAGGAAGCCGAACACGTTGAGCATATACTCTGATGCGGCATATGTTCCGAATACCGAACTGTCCCAGCCCCTTGAGGATTCGATCAGAGACTGAAGCGGAGACATCACATCCACGAACATATAGGCAAAGAACATTGCCAATGCAATGAGGATGAGCGCAGCCCACCTTGCTGCGAAACTGTCGTTAAGATACTTTTTGATTGTCTGTGTCATGATATGATTATATTGTCATTTCGAGCTAGTCGAGAAATCCTTGCAAAGATAGCGCGTTTTTTGTACCTTCGCAAGTCAAAGCGTCTATAACACATGGATCAGAACCATACATCATATAAACTTCTGGAGAGCGTCAATTCTCCAAAGGACATCAAGGGTTTCAGCATGGATCAGCTCCGACAGTTGTGCCAGGAGATCCGTCAGTATATGATAGAATGCTGCTCCGTCAATCCGGGGCACCTCGGTTCAAGCCTCGGCGCAGTGGAGCTGATGGTCGGTCTTCATTATGTTTATGATGCTCCAGATGACAAGCTTGTCTTTGATGTAGGACATCAGGCGTATGCCCACAAGATCATCACCGGCCGTCGTGAGGCTTTCAGAAAGAACAGGATGAAGGGCGGAATCAGCGGATTCCCGAAACGCTCGGAAAGCGAATACGATGCGTTCGGAGCGGGGCACTCATCCACCTCCATTTCTGCTGCCCTCGGTTTTGCTGAGGCAGCCAAGGTTCAAGGGCTTGCATATAAGGCCGTCGCACTGATCGGAGACGGTTCCCTGACCGGAGGCCTTGCGTTTGAAGGTCTGAACAATGCAGGAGCCAGCAAGGCCGACCTTCTAGTGATTCTGAACGACAACAACATCTCCATCGATAAGAACATAGGCGGGCTGCACAACTATCTGCTGCGCATCACGACCGACCCACGCTATAACAAGGCAAAGAGACAGGTCTGGAACAGTCTGGGCGACAACTGGTTCCGCAGGATGATCCAGAAGTTTGTCGCAACCACCAAGTCACATCTGGTCAGCGACAGCGGAGGAGACCTCTTCCAGGCGATGGGATTCAGATATTTCGGACCGATAGACGGCAACGATATCGAACAGGTGGTAAGCACCCTGAAGAAGATGAAGAATCTCAGCGGTCCACGACTCCTGCACGTGCTGACGAAGAAGGGCAAGGGATATGCGCCGGCCGAATCAGACCAGACCACATGGCACGCACCGGGCATATTTGATCCGGAGACAGGTGAGCGCATAAAGAGCGAAAAGGGTGAAAGCCGCTATCAGGATGTCTTCGGAGAGGTTCTGCTGGATCTTGCAAGGATGAACCCAAAGGTGGTGGGCATAACTCCGGCCATGGCTTCCGGCTGTGGAATGAATCTGCTAAGCCGGGAAATGCCGGACAGATTCTACGATGTGGGTATCGAAGAGGAACACGCCGTGACTTTTTCCGCCGGACTTGCGGCGGGAGGGCTCAAATCGTTCTGCAATATATATTCTTCCTTTTCACAGAGGGCATATGACCAGATAATCCACGATGTCGCATTACAGGGACTTCCGGTGGTTCTCTGCCTCGACCGAGGAGGCCTGGTGGGTGAGGACGGAGCCACACACCACGGTTGCTACGACATGTCAATCTACCGCAGCATCCCTGGCGCAGTCATCGCGGTGCCAGCCAATGAGATCGAACTGAAGGACATGATGTACTCCGCGATGAATGCGGAAACAGGCCCATATATAATAAGGTATCCTCGCGGATATGGCGAAGGTGTCGATTGGCAGGCTCATGAATATGTCGAGATTGACGCCGGGACAGGAGAACTGATGCTGGAAGGAAGCAAGGTCGCGGTGCTATGCGCCGGCCCGGTTGCAAACAGGGCATATGAAGCAGCCCTCCGGCTCAAAGAGGAGACAGGCCGGAATCCTGCCGTATATAATATAAGGTATATAAAGCCGCTTGATGAAAAGATACTGTCTCATGTCTGCCGCGACTTCGATGAGGTGGTGACGGTTGAGGACGGCACCCTCTTGGGAGGGCTTTACGGGGCTGTCTGTGAATATATGAGCGCACATGAAAAGGCCCCTCGCGTCACCGGAATAGGAATCCCGGATAAATATATCAGTCAAGGCACTCAGGCAGAACTTCGTGCGGAATGTGGTCTTGATGCAGAAGAAATCTACAAGGTGTTGACAGGACTGCCCTCCTTGCAATGACCGTACAATGTTCCGAATGGATGGGAAAACCCTGTTTGCAAACCTTATGAAATAAAGATCGTGAATATGAGAAAAGTTTTACCCGTATTGTCAATATTTCTTTTTACCTGTTTCGGTTCGTATGCTCAGCAGACGGCAGATGTTTCTGAATTCCAGCCTGTGGCATCGCAGCAGGCACAGGTGATCAGCGGGAATGCACGTTTTACCGTCCTGACTCCAAGGCTCGTTCGTATGGAATGGTCAGAGGACGGCAAGTTCGAGGACAGGGCGACCCTTGGTGTAGTGAACAGAAATCTCGACGTTCCGGCATTTGATGTCAGCAAGTCCAGGTCTAAGGTCGTCATCAGGACCTCAGACATGACTCTCACATACACGGGGCAGGAAAAGTTCTCGGAAGAGAATCTCTCCATCTCGTTCAAGATGGCAGATCCGAAAGCAAGGAAGGGAGTCAAGACTGTAACATGGCGTCCGGGAATGGATGAATCGGCCAATCTCCTCGGAACCTGCCGTACCCTGGACAAGTGTGACGGTGTGACGACCATAGATCCATACGACAAGGGTATCATATCTCGTGACGGCTGGGCAGTTATGGATGAGAGCGAAAGACATGTGTTCGTGCCTGTCGACAGCGACTGGAAATACTGGACTGAATGTCGCGGAGAAGGTGAGCGTCAGGACCTGTATTTCTTTGGATATGGCCATGACTACACTGCTGCCATCACCGATTTCACCAAGATTGCAGGCAGGATCCCTCTGCCTCCGAAATATACATTCGGATATTGGTGGTGCCGTTACTGGGAGTACTCGGATTTTGAATTCATCGATCTTGCAGACCATTTCAAGGCATACAATATTCCTGTTGATGTGATGATCATCGATATGGACTGGCATGAGACCTGGAACAAGGTGGCTGCTGAAACGCCGGCAAGAAACGGGTTCAAGGCAGGCCGCGATGAGTTCGGACAGTCTATAGGATGGACCGGATTCACTTGGAAGAAGGAACTGTTCCCCGATCCGGAGAATTTCCTTGCAGAACTCCACAGAAGGGGTATAAAGAACTCCCTGAATCTTCATTTCAATAACGGTATCCAGCCGTATGAGGAACCTTATGAGAGGTTTGTCAAGGATTATACCTCACGTACCTCAGACTATGACGGTCCGAAGGGCTATGTCTATGATGCTCCGTATCAGTTCAAGGGAAATGACTATGCGACTGGAGAGAAGGGAGCAAAGGCTCCTGTTCCGTTCCGGATCTGCCAGATGGAGTGGGCTGATGCGTTCTTCAACTCCGTGATACGTCCTTTTGACCGTCAGGGAGTGGATTTCTGGTGGCTGGACTGGCAGCAGTGGCTTGACAGCAGATATACCAAGGGACTCAGCAATACCTTCTGGCTTAACTACACCTTCTTCAATGACAAGGTGCGTCAGACTGAGGCTCTGGGAACAGCGGCTCCAAGACCGATGATCTATCATCGCTGGGGTGGAATAGGCAGCCACAGATATCAGGTGGGATTTTCCGGAGACACCTATGCTACATGGCAGGTACTCGGCTATCTCCCGTATTTCACATATACGGCTTCCAATGTCGGTTACGGCTACTGGGGGCATGATATCGGAGGTCATATGCAGCCTAAGGGAGTAAAGGAAACCGATCCGGAACTCTATACAAGATGGATCCAGTCAGGAGTGTTCACACCGATATTCAAGACTCACTCTACAAAGGATATGACGATGGAGAAAAGGTTCTGGGTGTTCCCTGACCACTTTGATCCTATGAGGGAGGCCATCCGTCTGCGTTACGACCTGACTCCTTATATATATACCGCTGCCCGTCAGGCATATGATACCGGTATATCGCTCTGCCGTCCGCTCTACTATTACTGGCCTGAGGCAGATGAGGCATATTCATGGAAAGAGGAATTCATGTTCGGAGATGATATTCTGGCGACTACCGTGTGCAGGCCTGCGGATCCTGTGACCGGCCTGGCAGAGCGCACGATGTGGTTCCCAGAGGGGTATGACTGGTATGATGTATCGACCGGCGTCATGTATAAGGGAGGAAGCGAGCATACTCTTCTCTATACCATCAACGAGAATCCATATTTTGTGAAGGCTGGATCAGTGATTCCTATGGCGGGAGAGGAAATTATGAATCTCCAGAAGCAGGATCCTGAAATCCGTCTGTTTGTGGTGCCGGGTCTTGGCGAGAGCAAGACTGTGCTGTACGAGGATGACGGAGAATCACAGGCCTATGGTTCTGAATATGCCTTGACGGAGGTGTTCAAGAAGGCAGAGAATGGCAAGACTACCGTTCATGTGGCTCCCCGCAAGGGATCTTTCAAGGGCATGCTGCCGGAAAGAAAGGTGACGGTTGTGCTCGAAGGAACCGTTGCCCCGGCCAAAGTGCTTGTCAACGGTGTTGAAGTGGCATATTCTCGATATGCTGCTTATGACAGAGGCGGTGAAAAGGCCGTCTGGGGCTATGACGGATATGAACTTCAAACCAAGATATATCTGCCTGAGACTTCGGCAGAGGAGGCTTTGGAAGTAGTCTGCCTTTATAATGAGGGTGAGGACACTATGATTGTCGCCGGACAGAAGGGTGTCGTGAAGAGAATCATGACCATGACTCCGGAGGCTAAACTCAGGTTCTCGGCTCTGAAGATCAAGAATTTCCAGCTTCCGGCAGAGTTCCTTAACGTGGCTCAGTTCGGAAGTTATGTGAATGAGGATCCTTTCAATGCAGGAAAATATCTTGAGTCTCTCGATGTACAGGCCATGATTGCCAACATTGAAAGCTGGGAGAAACTTTCAGCAGAGTTCAAGATCAAGGCGGCTGCACAGACAAGATTTGAAAAATGATAAATTGAAGGGAAAAGAACGTGTTCCTGCACATTTGAACGACTGCTGTATCGGAAATCATAAAAAATCTAAAAAAAGATTGAAAAGTTTTGCAGAATTAAAAAATATGTCTACCTTTGCAATCCCTTACGAAAGCGACTGATGCTGACGGACAGGGAAAACAGCATTGCCGATGTAGCTCAGTTGGCCAGAGCACGTGATTTGTAATCTCGGGGTCGT
>CAZMNZ010000006.1:0-32051 GCA_964567765.1 uncultured Muribaculaceae bacterium | reverse complement strand
TTTTTAAGATTTTCTGACAAACTTGCTAACGGCTTTTTATTGAATAACCTGACCGGTCTGCTGGAATGCTGGCCGGTCATTTTTAATATTAAATGAGAAACTTTAACTATATATACATAACATTATGAACATCATTATCAATGTTTTATGCGCAGGAGGCGGTGCAGTAGCCGCACTCGTGACCTACATATTGATCCGCAGGATACTACTGAAGGGTCAGAAGGAGGAGATCATCAAGAAGGCCGAGATTGAGGCGGAAAAGATCAAGAACGACAAGATCTTCCAGGCAAAGGAGAAGTTCCTTCAGCTCAAGAGCGAACACGAACAGATGATCAACGAAAAGAACAAGCAGATCAGCGATGTTGAGAACAGACTGAAGCAGAAGGAGAACAGTCTTAACCAGCAGAACTCCGAGCTCGGACGCAAGAACAAGGAAGCAGATGCGATCAGAGAGAACCTGAAGGTACAGGTGGAGATTGCGACTAAGAAGACTGAGGAGTATGAGAAGCTGCGTCAGGAGGCAATCAAACAGATTGAGAATATAGCCGGAATGACAGCCGCTGAGGCAAAGAACCAGCTTGTCGAGAGCATGAAGGAGGAGGCTAAGACTCAGGCTCAGTCATATATCAACGACATGATGGATGAGGCTCGTCTTACTGCAAGCAAGGAGGCTAAGAGAATAGTTATCAACACAATACAGCGCACTGCTTCTGAAACGGCAATTGAAAACGCTGTTACTGTATTCCATATTGAGAGCGACGAGATCAAGGGTCGTATCATCGGACGAGAGGGACGAAACATCCGCGCTCTGGAGGCTGCGACTGGAGTCGAGATCGTTGTGGATGACACTCCTGAGGCTATTCTCCTTTCTGCATTTGACCCTGTCAGGAGAGAGGTGGCACGTCTTGCCCTTCACCAGCTCGTCATCGACGGAAGAATCCATCCTGCACGCATTGAGGAAGTGGTTGCAAAGGTACAGAAACAGCTTGAAGACGAGATCATGGAGACAGGAAAGAGGACTTGTATCGACCTGGGAATCCACGGAATGCACATCGAGCTTGTAAAACTCATCGGACGTATGAAATACCGTTCATCATACGGACAGAACCTGCTCCAGCACGCACGTGAGGTTGCAAACATCTGTGCTACAATGGCTTCAGAACTTGGACTCAATCCTAAGATCGCAAAGCGTGCGGGACTCCTCCACGATATCGGAAAGGTTTCTGACGAAGATCCGGAACTTCCACATGCAATTCTCGGTATGAAACTCGCCGAGAAGTACAAGGAGAAGCCGGAGGTATGCAACGCCATCGGTGCCCACCATGAGGAAGTCGAGATGACATCAATAATCTCCCCTCTCGTACTTGTGGGTGACGCCATTTCAGGTGCAAGACCTGGCGCACGCCGCGAGGTGATCGAGTCATACATCAAGAGACTCAAGGACATGGAGAACATCGCCCAGTCATACAACGGTGTGACAAAGACTTATGCTATCCAGGCAGGACGCGAACTCCGCGTCATCGTGGGTGCAGACCAGGTGAGCGATCAGGATGCAGAGACGCTGTCAACTGAAATCGCAAAGAAGATCCAGGAAGAGATGGTATATCCGGGCCAAGTGAAGATCACTGTGATCCGCGAGACCAGATCCGTAGCATTTGCAAAATAACATCAATAATGAAAAGAATCATGACAATGCTTGCCGCACTCATTATCGGTGCGGCAGCTTTTGCCCAGAGTCAGCTTGTTACATGGTCATCTCATGTGGAGAAGGCTGACGGTGACATCTATAAGGTGGTATTCACAGGTAAGATTGCCGCAGGATACCACACCTACACACTCACAGACGAGTTTTCGGCAACCGAAATCATGGACGCTGCCGTAACTGGCGGCGAACTGGTCGGAACTCCATATGAGATCAGCACCCCGAAGGAAGAGATGGACGAGTTTGGCGACAAGGCTCTGCACTACTATGACAAGATCATTCTTGGTCAGGATGTCAAGGTCACAGATGCAGAAGCTCAGTTCACAGGAACCATCTTCACAAACTCATGCACAGGCGGTGCCTGCAAGGCAGAATATTATGACTTCAACGTCGCTGTAGGCGAGAATACTGCTGTGGTGGCATCGAATGACGACATCGCAGTTGTATCCAGCGAGACAGAAGAGAACAAGGGATCGATCTGGGGGCTGATCATCGAGGCGATCCTCTGGGGATTTGCGATGCTCCTGACTCCTTGTGTGTTCCCTATGGTGCCTATGACGGTTTCCTTCTTCATGAAGGGATCGGAGAATGTGGCACAGGGACGCTTCAAAGCTACAATGTACGGACTGTTCATCATCCTGCTTTATACAGTGCCGATTTCAGTGATCATCATGCTGACAAAGATCATCGGAGGAGACGCAGTGACAGCCGACATATTCAACTGGCTGTCAACACACTGGCTTCCTAACATCATCTTCTTCATCGTCTTCATGATCTTCGCAGCCTCATTCTTCGGAGCGTTCGAGATTACACTTCCTCAGTCTATCGTGAACAAAAGTGACAAGGGATCAGACAAAAAGGGACTTGCCGGAGTGTTCTTCATGGCACTTACCCTCGTTCTGGTATCATTCTCATGCACAGGTCCGATCGTAGGATCAGTCCTCATCAAGTCCACTCAGGGAGAGTTCTGGGAGCCTATGGTGACAATGCTTGCATTCTCAGTAGCATTCGCACTTCCATTCACCGTGCTTGCCTTCTCTCCATCCCTGCTTAAGAAATTCAAGCAGAGCGGCGGTGGCTGGCTGAATTCAGTAAAGGTTGTGCTCGGATTCGTTGAACTCGCACTCGGACTCAAGTTCCTCAGCGTGGCTGACCAGACATACCATTGGGGAATCCTTGACAGAGAGGTATATCTTGCAATCTGGATCGTGGTCTTCACACTCCTCGGACTTTATCTTCTCGGAAAGATCCGCTTTGCTCACGACGAGCCTGTCGAGCACCTTTCCGTTCCGAGACTTGTCCTAGCAATCGGAGTATTCTCATTCGTAGTATATCTCATCCCAGGAATGTGGGGAGCACCTCTCAAGGCACTTTCAGGCTACATGCCTCCTATCACCACACAGGACTTCGTCATCGGGCAGGGATCATCTGCACAGTCTGACGCATCATGCGCCGTATGCGAGGAGTTCGCACCTGTAGCAGAATCAAAATATGGTCTTCACCTCCCTCTCGGTCTGAACGGATACTTCACCCTCGAAGAGGGACTTGCAGCTGCTCAGAAGACAGGGAAGCCGGTATTCGTGGACGTAACAGGCCACGGATGCGTGAACTGTCGTGAGATGGAGTCAAGAGTTTGGAGCGACCCTAAGGTCCTGAGCATGCTCAAGAACGACTTCGTTATTGTAGCCCTCTACACAGACGACAAGCAGAAGCTGGACAAGGAGGACTATGTGACTGACGCCGAGACAGGAAAGGTTTATAAGGACCTCGGACGTGCGAACTCATACACAGCCCGCACAAAGTGGAACGTAAACGCACAGCCTAACTACGTGCTCCTCTCCCCTTCCGGCGAACTTCTTGTTCCGGTACGCGGATATGATCTCTCGATCGAAGGCTTCGTTGACTTCCTCCAGAGCGGTCTGGATGCAAACAACGCAAAATAGCAAGGCTGTAACAATACTTAAAACGGCTCGATGTCCAATCAGACATCGAGCCGTTTTCTATTAAGGAATCACAGAATTATCTGCTGAACTGTGCACGGAGAACCTCATTCTTCGCATCAGCATCTGCGCCCTTGATACCAAAGTAGAACTTGATCTTAGGCTCTGTTCCGGAAGGACGGACAGTCACTACGTCTCCTGCCTCATTGTAGAACTGAAGTACGTTGGATGCAGGAAGACCTGTCTCCTCAGGCTTGTTATAGTCGATGACCTTGACGACAGGTGAGCCGGCCATCTCCTTAGGAGGATTGTTGCGGTACTCCACCATCATTGCAGCGATCTCCTCAAGTCCTGCCTTACCCTTCTTGGTAAGGGAAATGAGTGATTCCTTGTAGTACCCGAACTCAGCATAGATGTCCTGAAGGAGCTGATAGAGGGTCTTGCCCTGCTCAGCAGCCCATGCAGCACATTCTGCAACCATTGCGCATGTGATAGGAGCATCCTTGTCACGAACGAACTCGCCTACATTGAAACCGTAACTTTCCTCACCACCACATACGAATGTGGTCTTGCCCTCGTTCTTCTTGATGATGTCAGCAATCCACTTGAAGCCTGTGAGTACGTTATATACCTTGACACCATATTTCTCAGCGATTGCACGCATAAGTTCTGTTGTCACGATGGTCTTCACGATATACTGATTTCCATCGAGTTTTCCGAGTTCTGACCAGCGACGGAGTATATAATATGTAAGGATGGATCCTGTCTGGTTTCCATTCAGGAGAACCATCTTGCCCTCGTTGTCGCGAACTGCGATTCCAATACGGTCTGCATCCGGGTCTGTGGCCATCACCAGGTCTGCACCCTCCTTGTCTGCTACAGCAACTGCCATTGCGAGAGCAGAAGGCTCCTCAGGGTTAGGAGACATCACTGTAGGGAAGTTTCCGTCCACAACATCCTGCTCTGGAACATGATAAACGTTCTCGAAACCAAGCTTTGCAAGGAATTCAGGAACGATCTCCACTCCTGATCCGTGGATAGGAGTATAGACTATCTTGAGATCCTTATGAGCCGCACATGCCTCCGGAGAAAGCATGAGAGTCATCACTGAATCAAGATATGCCTGATCCATCTCGTGACCCATGACCTCGATAGGAGCGGCACCTTCACCTGGCTCGAACCTGACCATAGAAGGGTCTGTTATCTTGGCAACCTCTGCCACTATATCCTTGTCAACCGGTGAAGTCACCTGTGCTCCGTCTGACCAGAACACCTTGTAGCCGTTGTATTCCTTAGGGTTGTGGGATGCTGTGATCATGATTCCGGCTGTAGCCTTCTTCAGTCTCACTGAATAACTCATCAGAGCGATCGGATGAAGCTTGTCGAAGATATAGACATGGATTCCGTTTGCTGCGAGAACGTTTGCAGCGATCTGAGCGAACTCAGGGCTGTTGTTACGGCTGTCGAAAGAGATGCATACGCTGAGAGAACCCTCGCAGTTTGCCTTCATGTAGTTGGCAAGTCCCTGGGTCGCCATTCCTACAGTGTATTTGTTCATACGGTTGGTTCCCACGCCCATGATGCCGCGGAGACCGCCTGTACCGAACTCAAGGTTGCGATAGAATGCGTCCTCAAGAGCAACTGGATCATTCTCCTGGAGAGCGATGATCTGAGCCTTTGTCGCCTCATCGAAATTTCCGTACAGCCAGCTCTGGACTACTTTTCTGAAATCTGTTTCCATTGGTATTATTTTGTTAAAATTACTAATTCATAGATGTCTCGACTCACTTCGTCCGCTCGACATGACAGGATTAAAAGAGTCTCACGAAGACCTCGATAGCCTGATACTCAGCCATTCCGAGTTCATTATACAGACGGGCTGTGTTCTGAGTCCTCTCCTCTGCCCTCTGCCAGAACTCACGTGGATCCTCACCAGGGAAAGGCACGATGTCCTTCTGAGAAAGGTGACGATAGATGGCGTGACGTTTCTTGATCACTTCATCCGGGCTGAGCGGAACAGCCATATCCACCTTACCGAGTTCCCACTCCATCCATGCGCCACGGTAGAGCCATACATGGCACTCCTTGAGCCATGCCTCGCCTTCAAGCTGACTCAAAGCTTCAAGAACAGCCTCAGTACATACTCTATGCGTTCCGTGAGGGTCTGCAAGGTCACCTGCAAGATAGATCTGATGCGGCTGAACCTCCTGAAGAAGTTTCTTGATTATATCGATGTCAGCCTGAGATCTCTCTCCCTTCTTGATACCACCGGTCTCATAGAAAGGAAGATTGAGAAAGTGGCAGTTGGTCTGGTCGTTAAGACCGAACGAACGCACTGCACTCTTAGCCTCGGCACGTCTGATCGCTCCCTTGAGATTGAGAAGGGCACGCGGTTCAGGCTCGCCCGGCTTCTTGGAGGCGATGATCTGACGGACTTCCTCAAATCTGTCACCGAAACCGAGTTCGCGTGCAGCGTCCATATGCTGGAGCACCACATCATCGTGAACGGCAACGTTTCCGGAAGTTTCATAGGCCACATGGACATCGTGTCCTTGCTCAGCAAGACGGATGAATGTTCCACCCATCGAAATCACGTCATCATCAGGATGCGGCGAGAAGATCACCACCCTCTTAGGGAACGGTGAAGAAGGAACAGGCCTTGTTGTATCATCGGCATTAGGCTTTCCTCCCGGCCAGCCGGAAATAGTGTGCTGGAAGTCGTTGAATACCTTTATATTGATCTGGTCATAAGGACCATAGAGTTCAAGAAGTTCTCCAAGACCGTTTGACAGATAGTCTCCCTGAGTCAGTTTGAGTATCGGCTTATGAACCTGCTCACAAAGCCATACTACAGCCTTACGGATGAACTTAGGAGTCCACTCGCACGGACCGACAAGCCATGGAGCCACATTTCTGGTCAGAAGCGAAGCGGAGTTCTCATCCACATACATCGAGATGTTGTCATGTGCCTGCAGAAGAGATGCTGCCCATGAAGGATCTGCCTTCTCCTCTGAGACTTTCTTGACAGCCTCTGCCTTATCTTCACCCCATGCAATTAGATGAATCTTCTTTGCACTCATCATGGTTGAAATACCCATAGCGATGGCAGTGTGAGGAGTCGCTTCCACATTACCAGAGAAGTTTCTGGACTGACGCTTCCTTGAGCCATAAGGAAGAAGGACGGTTCTTGTGCGGCTGAGTTCTGAAGCCCCTGCCTCGTTGAATCCTACCTGTCCCTTTTCTCCCATTCCCATGATGAGAAGGTCAAGACCGCGGGCCAGCTGGTCATATTTACGGCAAAAATCCGAAACTTCCAATCCATCCAAGGTCTGGGAAAGCTTCGGAACATGTACATTTTCCGGATTGATGTCCACTTTGGACACAAGTTCTTCATAAAGTCTTCTGTTACGGCTGCGGGAGTCCTCCGGTGCAGGGTAATATTCATCTATGCTGAAGATCTCTACATTTCTGAATGATATCTCACCTGCTTCGTAACGACGCACAAGGCTTCTGTACAAAGCTACAGGAGATGAGCCAGTGGTAAGTCCCAGACGGAACACACCTTCCGCCGCATTAATTGAAGCTGCAATCTTTTCAGCGAGCCTCTCACTCGCAAGTTCCTCATCCTCATAAATATGGACAGGAATCCTCTCATAAGTGTGCTTGATTCCGAGCGGAAGTCCTTCCTCTATCAAGCCACCGTCTTTTGGTAATGTAAACTTCTTCATTTTAGTAGTGAACTTGTGGTTAAATCATACAAATATATAAAATTATTGACAAATCTTCAGTTTTTCCAATATTGTTATCCTCATCTCCACCACCTCGGAAGAAACATCAAGATAATTTGAATTGGTACCGACAAAAGTGACAGTATATGTTCCCGGTTCTTCCCATGTATACGAATAGGAGGTCAGATAATTCTGCTGATTCTTGATGACAGATCCGCTGTCATTTGCCACATGATTAAGAGGCCTCGGAGTCGAAACCGCCCAGGCATCTATGGCATAGTCAAGAGAATCGGTAGCCGCAACTCCCTGGAATATCAGGGCGGCAGTCTCCGGATCGTTAAGGACAATGCTGCCGTTGCCGTCATTCTTATGATATGCGTCCTCCACTTCATCGTTCATCACAAGGGTCTTGAATTCCAGTTCGGAAAGATCAAGTGACGAGTTGCCGTATCCTTCTATCCAGAGATTCAGGCTTCCGTTGATCCAATAGGTTCTCTGGACAAGGAATTTATCTCCATCCTTATGCTTTTCCGGATTCCAATGAAAAGCAAGCGTGAAGTTTTCCTTGGCATATGCGAGTGAATCATAGCCATGAGAGGTCCACTCCGCACTGCCTCCTTCGGAATATTCGAGCTTCTGCCAGCCGGGCATTCCCTGTTCAAACATTGACTTGAACAGTTCCCTGTCTGCTTTCCCGTCAGTTCCGGATATACCCTTGAAACTGTCGGAAACATATATATCCATCGCACCAGCATATCCGTATCTGGCCTGGCATTCAAGCGACAGGGAGACATCACTGACCTGATCCATCAAAACAGAATAACGGTCCTTGTAACGGTATTCATGTCTTTCTTCTCCGCTGTAGAAAAGCAGGTTATCCACTTCTCCGCTGAACTCAAACACAACAGGTTCACCGGCTAAAAAAGTATTCTCAGGAGACAGAGTGACATTGAAGTCTGTCGTTCTTACTATGTCATGGCTGCATGCGACTGATGCAACCATTATTGCGAGTATGGTCAATCTTCGTTTCATAATCGGTTATATTACCATAAAGGATTCTGTACCAAATTCTTATTCACTCCAAGTTCTACGGAAGGAACAGGAAGATATACGTGCTTAGCCTGCACGGCATCACCGATTGCCTTCGCATATGAAGCCTTGGCAGATGAAGACCATCTGGCATCTCCCGTCCATTTGTAATAATCATTCATTTCCTTTACGAATATGCCCCATCTGATCAGGTCATATTTTCTCGTAGCCTCAAAGCAGAGTTCCCTGCCCCTCTCGTTCCTTACCAATTGTCTGAATGAATCAGCATCATATTCAGAGAACGGCCGTGTAGAGACTCCTGCCCTGTCCCTTACAGCCTTCACGCAGTCATATGCAGCCTGCGACGGCACTCCTTCGTACTCCAGAGAAGCCTCGGCATACATCAGAAGAACATCCGAATATCTGAGCAACGGGAAATTGATTCCTGTGTAAAGTCTTTTGGAATCCATGACACCTTCATACCCGGTCTCACGACGCCACTTCCCGCAATTACGGATTCCGGCTGCAGTCGTCGGATCGACAAGTGCCATCTGTTCTGCTGACAGTTCAAGACCTGCCGCATCGGCAAGAGTGCCTGCGTATATATATGGAGCCTTCTGCGTGCTGGCTGGAACAGTCATGGATATGGCTACCTCCTTTCCAGACACATTCTTCTTGATGTTTATCTTGCAGCCGGCATAGTTATATGGAGGCATATTCCATAACTGACGACTGTCTGTCACTGTTCCGGCAAGAGCAGCCTGATCATCCGGAAGATCTTCCTTCCAGTAAAGGTCCCAAAGCTTCAGAGAGCCGTCGTACTGTCCGTAAGAGTAGTTGCACATGAATGACGAATATCCCTGAGAGGCACTGCTCTGAAGACCGATAAGGTCACCGATACGGCCATTGGACCATGACTCGGAACTTACCCTGTTGCCTAGGAAGTCTACCTCCCACATCGATTCACGATGTTCAGTGTCATATACGTCGCTGATCATATTAATGAACACTTCGGAATAATCCGGATTGAGTTTGTGCATGGCACTACTGATCACTGCATCCGAATGTTCCATAGCCTTTCCGTAACACAATTTTCTGTCAGCACCCTTCACGGATTCACCTGCAAGAAAGAGATACACTCTGGAAAGAATGCCGTGAACAGTGTTGCGGGATATCCTAGACGGAGCATTTACAAGCGTACTGTCAGCAAGAGGAATGCAGGCCTCCATTTCTTCCGCAGCCCATTTGAGGACATTGTACTGGGAAGAAGACTCTCCATAGACATCTTCGACAGACGTGGCTGCGGATGTCTTCAACGGCACATCTCCCCAGGCCTGTGCAAGAAGGAAATGATAATATGCACGAAGAAACCTTGCCTCGTTATAATATTTTCCATCCGGGTCAAAAGTTGTCTGGGCAACGGCCTCCATGAAATGATTGGCGTTACGTATTCCTTTATATATCTCGGTCCATGCCGCATATACTTCCGTCGATGTCGCATCGTGACGATAAACCTGAGTGTGATTGGTGGTCGTCGGGCGGTTGTAGTAGCACAGGTCATCGACATTAGAACACATCAGGGAATAATAGTTGCCATAGAATGCCTCGTTGCTCATCACACCATAGACACCTGCAAGGCCGTATTTCACTTCTTCTTCCGTATTATAGAAGGTTTCCGAGCAGATCACCTGAGGCTCGACATCGAGGAAGCCGCAGGAAGTCACTGTCAGAGTAGCGGCAAGAAGTATGGATTTCAGTTTCATGTTCATTGTTTCTTGTTAAATTTCACGACTCGCTTCCTATAGGCATCAGAAGGTGAATGAGAGTCCCGCTGTAATGCCTCTTGAACGTGGATATGCAGACCAGTCAAAGCCTGGGGTCAGAACGGAATTTCTGGTGGAGACTTCCGGATCCGGGCCTGAGTATCCTGTTATTGTGAAGAGATTGTCTGCCGACAGGTAGACCCTCATAGTGTCGAAGTGCAGTTTTCTTAGTACACTTCTTGGGAAGGTATAGCCGACAGTCAGGCTCTTCAGACGAAGGAATGAGCCGTCCTCGACAACTCGCGAAGAATAGACGGACATTCCATTGGCGCCTATCCTCGGTATGTCGCTGTCATTGTTCGACTCGGACCAGTGGTCGGCATATGAGGCGAGAAGATTGAGATTCTGCTTGGATCCGTTCTCAAAGATAAGTCTGTTAGCATTGATGATATCATTGCCATAACTCCATGAGAAGAAGACATTTACATCGAATCCATAGAAATTGAATGTATTTCCGAATCCACCGGTATGAAGTGGCTGGCCACATCCGATGATGGTACGGTCGTTATCATCGATAATACCGTCTGCGTTTATATCGCTGTATTTCGGATCACCAGGCCTTGTCTGGTCTCTTCCGACACTGGACATGTAAGGAACACCGTTCTTCAACACGTTTCCATTGAAGTCCTCCTGCTTGTAAGTACCTTCATACATGTAACCGTACATCATGCCGGAAGGCTTTCCGACCTGGGTTATATAAGGATACTGACTGTTGTAGTTGTAGTCCCATGAAACCTTGGCTAGGAGAGAATACTGATCATTCGTCAGTGCGGTTACCTTGTTACGGTTCATCGCGATATTGAAGTTCATGCTCCAGACAAAGTTCTTCTTCTGGACAGGAACAAGATCGAGGGTGAGTTCCACACCCTGATTCTGCATTGAACCTATATTCATCATAGCTGATGTATATCCGGATGACGACGGAATGGTTGCCTGCAGAAGAAGGTCGCGGGTGTTCTTCAGATACCAGTCAGCCGTGAACTTGATGCGGCTGTCAAGGAAGGAAACATCCAGACCTGCATTCCACTGCTCGGTAGTCTCCCATCTGAGCTTATCGTTCGTCATGTTGGAAGGATAATATCCAGAGATGATCTGACCGTTGAAGACATAGTCGTATGATTCGACATGGCCCGGCAGCGTGGCTATCTGGGAGTAATAATCGTATGGAGTCGTCGTGCGGTTGTTACCAGTGAGACCCCAGGACATGCGGAGTTTTCCGTTTGAAAGCCATTCCTTGTCCTTCAAAGCATCTTCACGATTGAAGTTCCATGAGAGACCGGCAGACGGGAAGTATCCCCACTTGTTTCCGTCAGGGAACTTGGAGGAGCCGTCGGCACGGAATGAAGCCGTCACATAGTATTTGTACTTATAGTTATAATTGACTCTGAAAAGTCCTGACATCATGGTCCAGTCATACTGCCATGGAGTGACGTTCTGATAACTTCCCGTATGGATTCCGTTGATTCCAAGCGCCTCTGTTGTCATCTGCTCAGAGATTATGCCTTTATAGTCGAAGGTCTCTCCCTGCATCGTGAATCCGGCCAGGAATTGGAAATTATGCTTGCGGGCAAAACGTTTGGTGTATGTGAGAGTGTTCTCATTCAGCCATGTTCTCTTGTCATTCCAGTAGATGGAACCGTTGATTCCCTTTCCGGAAGGAGATCCGACATATCCCGTATATGTCTGAGTGCCGTTGAACTCCTCCCTTCTACGCTTGTTCAATGTATATCCTCCGGTTATCTTGAGTTTCAGGTCGTCGATGATTTCCCAGGTGAGTCCAAGGTTGGCATTGAGATAGTCGACCATGGTCTTCCTGTACTCGTTTCTGACGGTCTTTGCAGGATTGAACCTATAGTCGTCACTGCTCGCGGCACCTGCATCAAGTATTGAATCCGTATATGACTCACCCTCATTCTGCTGGCTCAGAGGAAGTACAGGTCGATATCCCCATACAGAATACATGAGCCAACCGGATGCAGACGATGACTGCTGGGCGGAAGTCGGAGTGACACCGTCGGTTATCGCCCTCGAATAGTTCGCCAGAAGGTCCACGGTCACCTTCTTTCCGATCTTCTGCTGGAAATTGAGCTTTCCCTGATAACGCTGGAAACTGGAGTTTACGATTATACCATCCTGGTCAGTTGCTGAGAAGCTTGCATTGTATCTGTTCTGTGCTTCCTTGCTTCCGCCTGAGAGTGATATGTTATAGTTCTGTGTCAGGGCATTGCGGTAAATCATATCCTGCCAATCAGTCGATTCCACTCCCCTATAGTCCTCTGGAGTATAGACTTCCAATCCGTCTGCATCCCTAAGATATTGCTTCGAAGTGCCGAACTGCTCAGACATGTCGGACTGAAGTGAGACAAACTGATAGGCATCCATAAGATCTACCTTGTTAGCAAGCGTGCTGCCTGTCCATGATGCAGAGAAATTGACCTTCGGTTTGCCCTCCTGTCCCTGTTTTGTGGTTATGACGATGACACCGTTCGCTCCTCGTGCTCCATAAATCGCAGTAGCAGATGCATCCTTAAGGATGTCAATCGATTCAATATCAGCTGACGAAATGGCGGTAGCCATGGAACTTTCCGTCGGGAAACCGTCAATGATATACAATGGAGCACTGCTCTGAGTCAAGGAGTTGTTGCCTCGTATGGTGATGTTGGCGTCGGCACCTAAGGCTCCGTCGGAAGTGGTCACAACAACTCCGGCGACCTTACCCGTGAGAGCCTGGTCGAAGTTTGTCACAGGAGTCTTCATGATCTCACCCATATCCACCTTGCTGACAGATCCGGTAAGGTCTCTACGGGCAACTGAACCATATCCGACACTGACGACCTCGGCGGCATCGATGGAGAGCTGCTCCTCGTTCATGACAACATTGATGATTCCACGATTGCCGACCACTTCCTTGATTTCCGCGTATCCAAGACACGAGAAGACAAGGACGGCTTTTGAAGAAGACACTTTCACGGAATAGTTTCCGTCAAAATCAGTCACTGTTCCGTTCGTGGTGTTACCGTCTTCATAAACGGTGACTGCAATCAGAGGGATTCCTGCTGAATCCTTGACCTGGCCCTTTATCTCGACCGTCTGGGCTTTAAGAGAGACACTGAGCAGCATCAAGGCTGGAATCAGAGCAAAAGCAATTAGTTTTCGCATATAATATGGCTTTATTTTTTCAATAGTATTTCTACTGGTTGACCGTGGATACATTCTGCCGTCAATCTGGTCTGCACACCATCAGACGTCAGGGCAACGCCAGTGTGAGGCTCTGCCAGGGAATATACTCCGTTCAAGACGACGGTCTTGACCAGAAGCTGGCTGGACTGAGAAGTCGTATATCCTTTTTCGGTGATTCCGAGATCGGGAGTACATATGCTCATGACCACCGTACCGTCTTCCCGTGTCCTTTCCATAACTATGGTCTCACTGTCTGCCTTTTTCAGAAGAGTTCCGGCTCCTGCATATTCCTTATATATAATATATGCAGTGATGCCGGTAGGAAGATCCTTTACGACATGGGCGGAGTTATCTGCCCTGATTACCGAATACGGTAACTTACGGGACATGTTCTTCACTTCCTTGATGGAAGGTCTGACAAGCAACAGATACTCATATGAAGCCTCAGAAGGGCTTGTGCCATGATCGATGACGGCAGTGATGAAATCACCAGTACCGTCCTTCTTCCTTTCATCAGACGGAGAGGTCTGTGTCTTCTTTTCCACCGTAAGGCCATAGCCGTCCTTTATGATCCAGAAATTGTTCTTCGTATCGGTCAGGACAACCTGCCCATGCTCAACGATCCTCTTTGAATACGGGAATGCTCCTGAATATTCATCATTTATATCCACTTCCTCAGTCCTGTCCTTCAGAGCAAGCTGGTAGAGAGTGGTTTCCGTCGGATAAGGCGAATTATTGGAAATGCCTGTTCCTATATGGACTATCCTGTTGTCGAAACAGAAGACGCTCTTGGTTGCAGTCGCACCCGCACAGAAGTTGACGCGGTCCTTCTCGACATAAGTGAAGGCAAGACATCCGTTGCGGTCTTCCAGCGAGGACACGCCAGGGAATCTGCTGTCGTTCCTTTCCATCAGAGTTCCCGGAAGCGGGCTGTCGAGCATCTCGAACGGAAGGTGGATTGCAGTGGCACCCTGCCACCTGTTCCAGTCCCAGCCTTCGCGCACAAAGCCGCTTTCCATTGCGGAAGGCTCCGTGAAGAGCTGAGCAGTTCCATAACTCAGATATCTGCCGTAACGGTTTTCCTTGGCGTATATCTCAGAAGCCCATACATCGCTGTTATATCCCTTGAGGGAAAGCATCCATCCGTCTCTTCTGTGGATTCCGAAGCCTCCATAATTATATACTCTGAATCCGTCTTTCGGCCGTGCCTCGGACATCCCCATCTTCTTGAAAGCTGACAGGATGTCCTTGTCTGTGCCACCAAGGGCAATATATGCTCCCGCGAGATCAGGATCGGCAGGCATTCCGCTTCCGGTGAGGTCGCCGAGCATTGCGAGAGAGGCATATGCCAGGACATCGACTTCCGGAATCGCTCCGTCGAGCGGATGCCGGCCGCATATTCCGAATCCCCAGTCACGGGTGTGGGAGTAATCCTGCATAGCCATAAGAGTGCGTTTGAAACACTTTCTTCCTGCCTCATCAGGAACATATTCCGTATCTTTTGTAAAATTGCACCAGTCACCGACCGCTGCAAAGGCTCCGACCGAGTATGACGGATAGTGACCGCCATGATGGAAGGACGTGCCGTCCGGCTTGAGTCCACCGAGAGTTCCTTCAGTATAAAGCAGAGACGATGACACCCAGTCTCCAAGCAGCTTCATATATGCATGCCTGCGGGAATCGTCATCCTGAAGCATGACAGCTATTATCTTGTTGTTCAGCAAGGTGTTCCATGTATCGAGAATCTCGTCCCTATGCTCGGCATACGGCATGCGTGCCTCCTGAATAGCACTCCAGTACATCAGCACCTTCACATAGTCCTGAAGCTTTCCGGTCCTGGCAAGTTCGTGACGCAGGATCCATATACCTTTATATAAGTTGCGCACCTGATAGCCGTAATGCTTGTTCACTCCCCAGCCGCTGCCATATGCAAACCCCTGATCCAAGGCATGATCCATCGCATCAACGACTTTCGAGACATTGGAAGTGTTGCCTGTGTACAGATAATCCAGAGCATACCAGTAAACGATTTCCTGGATATATCTTATCCTCATTTCGCCCTTGGAATTGTTGAATTCATCGTCATACAACAGAGGTGCGCCAGTTACGGAACCATCAGGCAGCCTCCTGATTGCATACTTGCTCATATGGGCATCCGCACGAGGAATAAGCGTCGACTGGACATATTGAGCTCCGGGATTTCCCTTTGCCGCCCATGCATCCATTCTTTCTTCAACCTGTTTCAGAGCGTTTGTCTGCACATCTGAAACAGCCTTGAATTCAGGTTCCGGATACTGTTCCCACTCCCAGAGTCTTCCCCACTGCCAGAGACTGTTCCTGCGAATCATGTTGTTGTCGGGAATCTGCATGTCAGGAACTATCTGATCCTGCATTCTCGTCTTTATGAAAGAGAGTCTGTCTATATAGATGGTTCCTGCCGGAACGCTCTGCGGCACTGTGACGGTCATTCTTGAGACTGCCGTGTTCCTTTCTGCCAAAAGAGTGAGTCCGAGAAGATTTCCTTCCGGCGTCTGCATATCCTCAAACTTCATCCAGAGGGCACGCCACCCTGTGAAGGTCATATTATAGTTGAACTGACATATCACCTTTCCGTTCCAATCATGAAATCTGAACAGAAGAGGTTCCCGGATCTCTGCCGGATTATATATCCATAATATCATTCCCGCTCCATCCACCTTCATGGCAGCTTCCATATCCCCGAAATTGGAGAACATCAGCTGAGCGGGGCCATTCCATGTAAACCTGGCAGATGTCGTTCCGTCCTTGAATTTTTCTGCGGACAACTCAACCGTACCGCGCCCGTTCACCCTTATGAAATTCGGCATGGTACCTTCAAACCCATACTGGGCATCTACTGCTGCAAAAGCGGTTGCCGCCAGCAGAAGGAAGGAAAACGCAAAGGAAAGCAACTTCATTGTCTGTATCATTCTTACTAACCCACAAATATACTTATTTTTCTCATTTTACTTACAATTTGTTAATTTTTACCCCCCCCACAAAAATCCTTAAGAAAATATTGCATTATTCTTTTATTTTTTAACTTTGTGCGGTTATAGTATTATTAGAAGAATCAAGATGAATACAAGAATCATTTCAATGCTCGTGCTGGCAGCACTCTCGATCCAATGTACAGACAGGGATCTGATCCGGGAAAACATTCAGAATGCAGAGCAGCAGCTTGCATATCTGATCAATGCATCAGAGGAAGGCGACACAGTCAGGATTCCTTCCACCTTCAAGAACGGCGAGATAGAATTCGTGCCTACCGACGACTGGGTAAGCGGATTCTTTGCCGGCACACTCTGGTACATGTATGAACTGACGGGCAATGAAATGTATGCCGAAAAGGCTCAGAAGCACACTGAGATCCTCCACGATATCCAGTTCCTGAAATGGCACCACGACGTGGGATTCATGGTTTATGACAGTTACGGAAACGGACTCCGTCTGAAGAACATCGAAGGATATGACACCGTCCTGGTCAACACAGCGAAGTCACTTGCGACTCGATTCCGTCCGGCGGCAGGTATCCTCCAGTCATGGAACACAGACAATCCCGCACAGTGGCAGGCGCACAGAGGCTGGGACTGTCCTGTGATCATCGACAACATGATGAACCTGGAACTTCTCTTCAAGGTCAGCGAGATGACAGGGGACGACACATACAGGAATATCGCTGTCAGTCACGCTGACAAGACACTTCAGTATCACTATCGTGATGACTTCAGTACATATCACGTGGCAGACTATAACGACGAGACCGGTGAAATGCGTGGCCAGTATACCGCTCAGGGAATCGCTGACGGGTCACGTTGGGCACGTGGCCAGGGATGGTCGATCTACGGATTCACAGTTGCATACCGATTCACAGGTGACGAGAAATATCTTCAGAGGGCAAAGGACGTTGCCAACTATCTTCTTGTTGAAGAGGACAACATGCCGGAGGACCTCGTTCCTCTCTGGGACTTTGACGTCGTGGAGTATGCGAATGCACTCCCTGAGGATGAGTTCCTTTACAAGAACCTCAAGGACAAGGATCTCCCTAAGAAATACACTGAGATCAGAGACGTTTCGACTGCGGCCATTGTCGCTTCGGCTCTATACGAACTGTACTGGTACACCAAGGATGAATTGCACAAGGAGAAGGCAGACAAGATGATTGAAAGCCTTTCTACTCCAGCATACAGAGCGGCAGTCGGTGAAAACGGAGGCTTCATCCTCATGCACTCCGTGGGAAGTCTCCCGCACTCGCTTCTCAACATCGAGGCAGGCAGACCGAACGATCATAACATCGATGTTCCGCTCAACTACGCGGACTATTATTTCCTCGAAGCACTCATCCGCAAGGGAAGGGTCGAAAAGGGAGAAAACCCTATCAAGTAATGCCTATAGGAAAAAGAATCATATCTACACTTCTTGCTGCCTCCATGCTCACCGGCATAGAGGCGCAAGTCGTTGATTATGGTCTTGACCACGGCGTATTCTCATTTGAAGAAGACACAGAACAGATATCGGCCTACAGGCACTCTTCAATAGGGATTTCCGACGAGCACTCCAAACTTGGAACGAGGTCTCTGTCATGGAACTGGAAGAAGGCCGGATCATCGATGAGCATCAATGCACCTGTGCCGTATCTTCACGAAAATCCGGACCCGAAGGAAACTTCCGTATCCTCTTTCGTGTTCTGGGTATACTCTCCAGAGGCGCTTTCCGGCAGTCTGCGTTTCAGTTTTCTCAAGGACGGCAGGGAATGCTGCCACTTTGACTACACCCTTGGTTTCGTGGGCTGGAGAGGCGCATGGGTGGCATTCGACAGAGACATGGAGGGCACTCCGCTTCCTGACATGGACTGCGTGAGGATAACGGCCTCGGAGAACATGAAGATGGGGCGTCTCTTTTTTGACGGAATAATTACAGCGTCATTTCAGGATGTCAGATACCACACCGCAGACTGGCAGGCAAGATTCATAAATGCTCAGACGACCAATTTCTGGCTGACCCTCAACAAGTTCTGGGACAACAGATTTGATTTTCGACTCAACGACTCCATCACTTCTGAGGAAATCGCCGACCTTAAGACCATTGAGGAAAGATTCACCACTCTGGTTACAGAGAATGTCAAGCGTTGGTCGCTGGAAGAGATCCGCGATTTTCGTGACAGTTACTGTCTGAAGACAAATCAGGATGGTACGATTACAGGAAAACCTATATGGTTCATAAGATACGGCGAGACATACCTGAATCAAGGGATTCCTGACGCGATGAAATCATTCAAAGCGGCAAGGCAGACACTCCAGCAGTTGAATGACGGCATGCTGAGGATTGCCGTGTCTTACATGCAGGAAGAGGATCCTGCGGCACGTAAGGAAATTGCAGGAATATATGGCTCACTCACGCGCCATCTGCTTGACCAGGGATTCGCGGCAGGAAGCGGCCAGGGCACTCTTCATCACCTCGGATACAGCATGAGGAACTTCTACACCGGTCCGATAATCATGAAGGATGTGCTCCGTGAAGCCGGTCTGGCAGACGACATGCAGATGGCCATGGAATGGTTCAGCGGTCTGGGAGAAGTAAAGACGGCTCCCGAAAGCCCAGGAATGGACATAGATGCCTTCAACACCTCTCTGATGGGAAGATTCGCCGCCGTACTGATGATGGAGGACACTCCTTGCAAGCAGGCATACATGAAAGCCCTTTCGAGATGGATTGACAACGGGTTCAGATATACGGAAGGACTGAGACCGAGTTTCAAAAGGGATGGTTGTGTGGTGCACCACAGGAAATGCTATCCTGAATATGCGGTCGGAGGGTTCAAGGGGTCGGTCAATGCCATATGGATGCTGGCAAGGACAACATTTGCAGTGTCGGAGGAAAGCCACAGGAATCAGAAGGAAGCACTTCTCACGATGAGGTTCTTCTCAAACATGAAGAATTTCCCTGTTGCCATGTCGGGAAGGCATCCTGACGGCACCAGATCATTGATTCCTGCTCAGTTTGCCCTGCTTGCCGATGCAGGTTCTCCGGACGGGAAGTCAGTTGTGGACACTGAACTTGCAGCCGCATATCTCAGGTTGAACGGAACATCCGGAAAATGGGCCGAGAAGTTCACCGGACTTGGCATAACACCGGAAAAAGCGCCGGTCGGAGGAAGGAATCTGGCATATAACTGTTCCCTATCCTACCGACAGGATGACTGGCTGCTGACCTTTGCCGGACACAGCAGATACCTCTGGGCTGCTGAAACATATCGTGGAGAAAATCATTACGGCAGATACCTTACTCACGGAAGCATGCAGTATCTGAATGAAGGAGGAAGCCTCGGAAGCGGATTCAGGCTGGAAGGCTGGGACTGGTGCCATATACCTGGAACTACCGCTGCTGAGATACCGATGGAGAAGATGAAGGCTGATGTCCTGAATGTCGATGAATTCTCCGGGTACGAAGAAATGCTTCTGTCAGATGAGTGGTTCGCAGGCGGAGTCTGCTTTGGAAAAGAGGCGGCGGCCTACGCCATGAAACTGCATGAGCATGACAAATACAACGGCTCGCTCAGAGCGCATAAGTCATTCTTCGCATTCGGCAACAGGATCGTATGTCTGGGAAGCGGACTGGAGAACAGTCTCGAAGGTTCCGAACTTCACACTACCCTCTTCCAGAACTCCATTCCGTCAGACACTGAGGAAGTCCGGCAGATTGCCTCTCAGGAGAAGACCATGCTTGAAGACGTTCACGGCAATATCTACATCGTGAAGGACGGGGAGACAGTACTGACAAAAGGACTTCAGAAGTCGCTTCATGAGGAGACCGACGCCCCTACCGAGGGTTATTTCGAGAAGGCATACATACGTCACGGGAGAGACGGTTACGAATATCTGAGCGTGATTGAAGCTTCTGAGGAAGAAAAGCGCAGATATGCGGAGGAACTGCCATATAAGGTCATCAGATGCGACAGCACGGCGCATATCGTGGAAGACACCGAGTCCGGACTTAAGGCTTGCGCAGCATTCGAGAGGACAAGAGTTGACGATACGATTCTGAGTGTAAGTCCTGCAATGCTGATATGGAGCGTTTCCGATAACACGCTGGAAATGAGCATCAGCAATCCTGACCTTGCTCTATATTCCGGCCCGTCTGATGAGGTGTTTGACGCCGACGGGAAAAGGGTGGAAAGAAGCGTTTACGGAAGGAAATGGATAGAGAATCCAAGCGGAGAGACCACCATAGAAATCGAGGTTAAGGGGAAATGGACACTGGAAAACAACGGAAACTCTAATGTGGAATGCCATTCTGACGGAACGGACACAAGACTCATCATCAAGACAAGGGAGTCAGGGACAGAGTATATGAAATTAAAGACTAAACATTAATATCATGCGTCAGATTCATTACATCATGCTGGCAGCAGTGGCAGCAGCAGTAATATCGTGTGTAGATAAGGAAGAACTTGACGGACGGCTTGACGACCTTCAGGACAGGATTGTCGCGTTGGAAAATGCCGTCTCAGCCGTTAACGGCAATGCTGTCGCAGTCAGCCGGCTTCTCAAAGACAGCACCATAATACTCAGCTATGAAAAGAACGGATATGGATATGTTCTTGAACTGAACAGTGATATTGTGGAGATATGCTTCGGAGCGGAGGCTCCGGGAATTGTCCCTGTCATCGGTATTGACGACAATGGTCATTGGGTATGCTCTGTTGACAATGGCAAGACATTCACAAAGATAGAAGGAAGCATGACACCGGACTCAGAGGCGTCCCCTGTCCCGATGATCAGAAAAGGCAGTGATAACTACTGGGAAATCAGCGCTGACGGCGGACAGACATGGAAGCGTATCACAGATACAGAGGGAAAACCGGTTTCCTCAAGTGCGGGAAATGCGGATATTTCAGCAAAGACGATTTTCGAAAAGATTGCTCTGGACGAGCAGAACGGCACATTCACGTTCACCATGAAGTCAAGTCAGAAGGATGTCATCATACCGGTGGTTTCATCATTCACATTCTCTTTAAAGAATTATACGGATGGAGACATCGTCACCACAGAAGAGTCCAAAACCTATGCTGTTGAATCCGACGGAGTCAAGGATGTAGCGATTCAGACTTCAGAAGGCTGGAACGCCGTACTGAAGGACGGTAAATTCACAGTGACCGCCCCATCTCAGGCCGGATTGGGTAAGATTACCCTCATACTTGTCTCAGACAAGGGCTATGTCAGAACGATTAACTTCAGTTTCATGGCTTTGGGGCTGGATGAGACCGCCTGCAATGAGTGGAACAATTTTGTGATGAAGAATGACGACAATGTTCTCCTGGACTTCTCCTATGCAGGTTACAGATATGGAGAATATGCACCGGCAGCTGTAGAATCGCTGGGATATACTCAGTACAACATCAAGGATTACTATTCTTCAGGGCAGACAACCGACCGTGAAGCATTCATTGCAGCACTCACGGCAGCACTCGGCTCTCCTGAGATTTCTTCAGAAGCAATCACCTTTCCAGATACTCCCAGCGCCAGATCGATCATTTATTTTCCTGAAGGAGAGTACACTTTACACAAAGACAGTGACGAGAATTCCGATCTCAGCATAATCATCCGCGCAGGTGATTTCGTCCTCAAGGGCGCGGGAAGAGACAAGACTGCCATCATCATGGAGACACCTATGCAGGCAGCAGATGAGAACGTACTGTATAGTTCTCCGGACATGATCCAGTTGAAGCACAACACGGGATTGGAATTCCTTGCTGATGTGACCGGTAACGCGTCAAAAGGAGAATTCAATGTGACTGCAAACTCAGTTGCAGGACTGAGCGAAGGAAAATGGGTCTGCCTGTATGTCTGGAACAACTCTCCTGAATTTGTAACAAAGGAAGTAGCCCCATATCAGCCGGACGTTTCATGGGACATCAGTACGAATGGCGTAAAAGTCATCGAATATCATCAGATCAGGAGCATTTCCGGAAACACCGTCACCTTTTTTGAACCGATCATGCACGAGGTGGACGCACAGTGGGGATGGAAGATCATGAATTATTCCCATTATGCAAATACCGGAGTAGAGGACCTCACATTCAAGGGCAACGCTCCGTCAGATTTCAGTCATCACTTCAACTGGGTGCACGACGGCGGCTACAAGCCTCTGAGCATGAACCGACTTGTCAACTCCTGGATCCGCAGAGTGAGGTTCGAAAGCGTCAGCGAAGCATGTTCGATCATAAACAGCGCCAACGTTTCTGCATATGACATTGAAATGACAGGAAACCGTGGACATGCCTCCGTAAGAGCTCAGGCTTCTACACGCGTTCTCATAGCAGGCACAACAGACAAGACAAGCGACGGTTCCGGAATGAAGGGAAACTTCCATGGTGTGGGAGTGTCGGAACATAGTATCGGAACAGTGTTATGGAGAAACATCTGGGGAGATGACAGCTGCTTCGAGTCTCACTGCAAACAGCCGAGGGCCACACTGATCGACTGCTGTACAGGAGGATGGAACGGAACGTCACAAGGTGGAGACAAGACATATGCACCACACCATCTTGCTGACCTTTCAATATGGAATTTCGAAGCGACATCCACTGAAGCAGGAGAATTCTTCTGGTGGAGGGACACCCCGTCATGGCTGAAGATTCTGCCACCGGTCGTAGTAGGCTTCCGCTCCCCTGCCGGGATGACCTTCAATCAGGAACAGACGACGGTCATCAGCAGCCACGGAATGCAGACCAGTCCGGAATCACTATACGAAGCACAATTGAGACTCCGGACGGGAAGTGTACCATCATGGCTTAACAACTTAAAATAAGGACAACAAAACAGACAAATAAATATGAAATCAAGATTTCACATCATTTTGCTCTCTGCAGCCTTGTCGGTTTGCTTTGCCGCATGCTCCGACCTCAAGGAGATCGAAGACAGGCTTGACAGTCTCGAATCCAGAGTGCAGGCCATTGAGAATCTGCTGCCCGCTCTTAACGGAAACATAGAGGCCCTTCAGAAACTTGCAGGTGGCGGCACCATCAACAGTGTCAGCGAAAAGGATGGCGAATACACCCTTGTACTCAGCAACGGTGACACACTCCGACTTGCTCAGGGAAGCATCGGAATCGGCAATGCTCCTGTCATGACCATCGACAGCGATGGATACTGGATGGTGGACTACGGCAAGGGAGCCGAGTATCTTCTGTCAGGGGGCAGCAGGATCAAAGCTGAAAGCAGCACTCCTGAAATTGGAGTGGATTCAGAAGGATTCTGGACTGTCAGATACGATGGAGCAGACTTTGAACGTCTGAAGGATGAATCCGGCAATCCTATAAGTGCCCGACCGGACGCCGACTCAGATGCATTCTTCAGAAGTGTAAAAGTGGAAGGTGACAGATTCGTGGTTGTCACAGCAGACGGCAGGACGATCACGCTTCCTATTGAGCCAGATTTCATGTATGCAATAAAGCGCAATGGAGCAATTGTCACGGATGTCGTCACTCTTCTCTATAACGAACCTGTCATATTCGAGATAGAGAGCAAGGGGGTTGCCTCCGTATCGGTTGTCGCACGACCGGACGGCGTGGAGGTGACCTTGACAGAGACAGGCATGACGGTCGAGGCTGTATATGACAACACAAAGGCATCAGCGGACACCAGGAAGGACATAGCCATTCTCGCTGTTTCCGCCAACGGTTTTGCCAGCATCGCAAAGGTGCTTGTGGAAATCGATGAAACATCCATGCCAAGCACGACTCCGAGAGCATTCATCAGTCAGAAGGCTGCTACACTCACGACACTGACCTTTGAGTTGAAGACCAGGAACACCACCACTGTCAAATATATTCTCAAGCCAAGTACAGAAACAGCGCCTTCAGCGGATGAACTGACTTCTGACATGACACTTGTCGAAGACAAATGGACTGATGTCACATTTGACAATCTTGAAATCGACACGGAATACACTCTCTATGTCCTGCCGACCGGCGGCACTGTCTTGCCTGGCGAAAGCATTGAGATGGCTCATTGCGCGGCAAAGACCGCAGCACCTCAGCCTGCTGCTACCGTGGCAAAGACCGCAGAGACATACAAGACCCTGACTTTCAGCGTTGAATTGAACAGCGACGCCACCGGGTACTGGTACAGATTATACCCGGAAAGTGAAATCCCTGCCGAAAATATAGATGCCACGAACACGTCATCAGAAGCCACACTCACCATTGAAGGCCTTAATGCCGACACCGACTACGTTCTGGAAGTCCTGGCTGTCAACGGAGAATACAAGGCTGCCGAATCTGTCAAGACTCCGGCAAAGACTGCTGCGCCTGCTGACTATTATGAGATGTATGATGCAGGATATGACATCGTGGTAGGCGATATAACCGTAAACAAGACAAATAATCCTGATCTGGAGCTCAAGACCAAGGCATCAGAGTCAAAAAATCTGAACAATGGTGTCTATATCGTTGAAAGCGATGCCGGCTGTTCAATCGGCAGCGGTATCAATAAACTTATCGTGATCGGAAGATCCTTCGACAAGAAGACGCCTCTGGCTCGAACAGCCACATCAAACCTTGACGGAACCGCAGATTCCGACTATCTTATTCTTATGAACATCAGCGACGAAGGCCTTTCAGGAAGCCACAACTTCCTCGTCAACACAACTGAAACATTTGATAAAACGATATTCAAGGACTGTTTATTCAAAGTTCCTGAGGGGAAAGCTCTTGTGGCTCAAAGCAACAACGACAGGAAACAGGATGAACTTATATTGATTGGGTGCGACTGCGAATTCACAAACAGAGGATGCCTTTTGAGTACAAGGAACACACCGAGAACAAAACTGGAACTGATAAACAACGTCATGTTCAGCACTACTGCAACTCAATCCGCTCTGAGTATTGTGGATTACACTGGAAGTAATCTCACCGAGATAACCTCTGTTGAGATTGCCGGCAATACATTCTATAATGTCATGACTCCCGGATCTTCTCAAGGCTACCTGAGAGCAAAATCCATCGGAACTCTGAGTGTAACTGACAATCTTTTTATCAACTGTGCTGAGACATACCACTCATATGTATATTATACCGCCAATACACAGGTAACCACACCATCATCAAGAGACAATCTGGACTCTGAGATAAACGGGAATAAGCAACAGGTCTATGTTGTTAACGGAACCCCTCCTGAAGGTGTCACGCAGCCGACATTGGCAAATGTAACATTCGAATGGAAGTATTCCGATGGAAAATATTCGACTGACGGCACATATGAAGGTAGATATTACGGTGCAAAACGTTAAAACTTATATACAATGAACAGAAAAATGACAACAGACACCACACAGATTGTGTATCTATCGCCATCGTGCGAAACAAAGGAATTAATATCAGAAGGAGTGCTATGCAATTCCTTCGAGACACCAGAAGAGTATGACACGTCTTATAAATGGTAAAATGGAGGATTTTAAAATGAAATACATCAAATTTTCTCTGCTCGCCATAGCAGCTTTGGCAGCAGTATCATGCGCAAAAGAAATCGCTCCTGAAACAAGTACAGATCTTGTGGAAATCACATTGACTGCAACAGGAGAATCTGATGAAGATACAAAGGCTGTATTTTCAGGCTATCCCAAGATTGCTTGGGAAGGCAATGAGACAATAAGCCTTCTCGGCACAAACACAGGAAATCAGAGTCTGGCCACCACCACGAAAGGTTATCAGGCCACATTCACCGGTTATGCAGATATTACTGATGATGTTTACTACGCCGTATATCCATATGATGCAAATGTAAGCCTTACTGACGGTAAGATATCGAATGTGACCGTTCCTGCCGTTCAGACTGCGACAGCAGGCAGTTTCGACCCTAATGCATATATTGCTGTTGCAAGGACTACCGACAAGACACACCTTCACTTCAAGACTATCGTAGCATTTGTCAAGTTCAAGGTCGAAGATGCTGCCAATGTAAAGTCCGTAACCATGGTATCCAACAGTGGAGCAAACATGGCCTGCACCGCAACCGCAGTTATTGGTGAAGACGGAAGCGTTTCACACGGAAGTCCTTATGTTGACGGAACTGCCAGTTCAAGCGTCAGAATGGTGGGGGCATTTGAGGAAGATAAGGCATATTTCATGGTTGTTCGTCCCCAGCCATACACAGAAGGAATTACCATCTATATCGAATACAATGATGGTACAGTACTTTCACGTAGAGGAGAAAGTGCACTCTTCGAGTCCGGAAAGGCCAGGAACTACATCAGAAATCTCAATGTTCTCAGGAAGTCTGACTTCAGCAAGCCTACAGACCTCTATTCACTCTACATGATGGGTTATGACATTAAAGTTGGAGACAATGTCTATAACAAATCCACTCTAAACGCAACTCTATTGACTGCAACAGAGGCATCAATCTCCCTGCATAACCAAATCAACGCAGGCGGTTTGTATTTTCTCACGACAACGGGAGAAGGTTCTTTCAACCTCAACTCAAATGTTGCAGTCAGCAAAGACGTCGTTCTTATCGGTAACACCGACGGTTCAAAGGTTACTGTTGACTTCAATGGGAAAAATGTCTACCATACTGCCGGATCAATAGCCCTTAAAAACATCACGCTTGATGCGGATGCCCAAACAAACTATGTATTTGCGAACACCAATGCAACCACCGACACCGAAGGATTTACTCTTGATAACTGTGCAGTTTCCGGACTGGTAAAACCTCTGTATTACATAAATGTTGCCGGATACACATGCAAGAGCATTACACTGAAAGACACAGACGTGCAACTTGGTGCAACCACAAATATCATTGACCTTTCAAAAACTACCTCGCTTGGCAACAAGACAGTGAATATTGAGAACTGCATTTTCTATGCTACGAGCAACACGGTTTCAAGAATCGTCAACAATTCGGAGAGCCTGACTGAGTACAAAGCAGATGTCAGGATCGAGAACAACACTATATTCAACCTGCACGCGGGAACAAGCAACGGTCTCATACATATGGCTGGAGCCCAGTCTGTCGTCTTCAAAAACAATCTGGTAAATTTCTACAGTCTCAATGCTACAGAGTATGTGATCAGAATCTGGAAAAACACACCGTCATATACCGTAGAAAACAACCATTTCTGGGCCAGGGCCACTTCAGGCATTCCAGCAGACCTCACGTTCTACGGAAACACAAATGTTACAGCAGCCGATGCTGCCATCACAGCGGGATCATATCCATACGCATCTACCGTATCAGGTGCCGGTGCAACACGATAAATCCAGAACAATCCAGAAGAGCCTGCCCTCCGGGGTGGGCTTTTCCAGTATCATGGAGCATATTGATATTTCGGAATAAAAAACATATATTTGTTTGATTTAAAAATCGAAAAACACAGAACTAAAAACTTATAAAGACATGGTAAATTTTTCTCTTGAAGGCAAGGTCGCTCTCGTGACCGGAGCCGCTTACGGAATCGGATTCGCAATGGCACAGGCACTCGCTGAGGCCGGTGCGAAGATTGCGTTCAACTGCCGCACTCAGGCTAATATGGACAAAGCTCTCGAAGAGTATGCAAAACTCGGTATCGAGGCCAAGGGCTACATCTGCGACTGTACTGACGAAGAGGCAGTGAAGGCTATGGTTGCGGATATAGCCGCCACACTCGGTCCAGTGGACATTCTCGTGAACAATGCCGGCATCATCAAGCGCATCCCTATGCACGAAATGGCAGCCGAAGAGTTCCGTCAGGTGGTGGACATCGACCTCGTTGCACCTTACATCTGCGCAAAGGCTGTCCTGCCGGGCATGATGGAGAAGAAGGCCGGAAAAATCATCAACATATGTTCGATGATGTCAGAACTCGGCCGTGAGACGGTTTCCGCATATGCATCTGCAAAGGGCGGTCTGAAGATGCTCACAAGAAACATAGCATCGGAGTACGGCCAATACAACATCCAGTGCAACGGCATAGGACCGGGATATATCGCGACTCCACAGACTGCTCCGCTTCGTGAGCGTCAGGCAGACGGCAGCCGTCATCCGTTCGATTCATTCATCGTTGCGAAGACTCCTGCTGAGCGCTGGGGAACTCCTGAAGACCTTATGGGACCGGTGGTGTTCCTTGCTTCAAATGCTTCAGACTTCGTGAACGGACACGTACTTTATGTGGATGGAGGTATCCTCGCGTACATCGGCAAGCAGCCTAAGTAATTTTATAATATTGAAGATAGGGTCCTTCCGACTCTATCTTCAATTGTTAGAGATACAAAAAAAAATGAAAAAAAATGCATTCTTGATTTTACTGATGACAGCCCTCATTTCATGCTGTCCGGAAATCACTGTGACCGTGACTAACGGTACAGACTCTGACAGGCTTCCTGAAATGGTGGAACTGTGCTCAGAGCAGATTTCCAGCGTTCTTGACCTCAAGGACGGAGAAAGTCTTGTCATCAGGAATGAGGCAGGAGAGGAACAGCCGTACCAGATCACAAGTGACGGGAAGGTGATTTTTCAGGTTGAGATGAAGGCTGGAGAGAGTGAGAGATACACTATAATCAAAGGCCAGCCTTCTGAATATCAGACTTATACATGCGGAAGACAGTACCCCGAAAGAGTTGATGATTTTGCCTGGGAGAATGACCTTGTAGGATTCAGGGCATACGGTCCGGGACTTCAGGCAAAAGGGGAAAGAGGCTTCGGATATGACCTGTTCACCAAAAGAAACACTTGTCTGCCTGTTCTTGAAAAGTTCTATGAACTTGATCTCGGAGAAAGGACAAGAAGCATTTATAAGGAACTTAAGAAGAATGACCCGAAGGCTGCTGAAGACTACCGCACAGACTCGATGAGTTTCCATGTTGACCATGGTTATGGAATGGATGTATATGCAGTGGGACCGACTTTGGGAGCAGGAGTGACTGCACTGGTCGATGAAGAGATCATCTATCCCTGGTGCTACAAGGATTACGAAATCCTTGACAACGGCCCTCTCAGAATGACATTCAGACTCACTTTTGCACCTGCCGCAGTCGGCCGGGACACGGATGTTGTCGAGAGCAGGCTCATCACCCTTGACGCCGGTTCATATATGAATCGCACTTCAGTCTCCTACGAAAACCTCAGTCAGACAAGGGAACTTGTTGCGGGAATAGTCCTCAGAGACAAGGACAGGAAGGAAATCGCGGACATTCAGAAAGGTTATATGGCCTACCCTGCCCCTTCAATGAACTTTGACAAGCGCAAGCCGGACCTTGACAACGGAATTCATTTCGTCGGTCACGTATATCCGGAAGCAATGAAGGAAATGAAGACGGTCTATCATTCTGAAAAGGAGATGAAGGAAGAAAGGGGTGGTGCTCCGGGACATCTGCTTGCATATACAGAGTATGAACCGGGTGAGGAGTTCACCTATTACTGGGGATTCGGCTGGAACCACTCGGAGATGAAGACACACGAGCAGTGGATCGGGTATTTGGAAAGGTTCGCGGAGCAGATCAAGGAACCGCTTCTGATAACGGTGGAATAGATTGCCCGAAAGACAATAACATTGACAATTAAACAACCAAAATGGAACAAGTATTCAGTTATATCATCGGCCTCGGCGCCGCGGTGATGATGCCTATCATCTTCACTATTCTAGGCGTCTGCATAGGCATCAAGTTCAGCAAGGCTCTCAAGAGCGGTCTTCTGGTGGGAGTGGGATTCGTCGGACTATCCGTGATCACTTCCCTGCTCACCAGCACACTCGGACCTGCACTCAGCCGCGTCGTAGAGATCTACGGCCTTCAGCTCAAGGTGTTCGACATGGGCTGGCCTGCCGCAGCGTCTGTGGCATACAACACATCGGTGGGAGCATTCATCATCCCAGTATGTCTCGGTGTGAACATCCTCATGCTTCTCACCAAGACCACACGTACGGTGAACATCGACTTGTGGAACTACTGGCACTTCGCCTTCATCGGAGCGATCGTATATTTCGCTTCCGACAACATCTGGTGGGGATTCTTTGCCGCCATCGTATGTTACATAGTAACACTCATCCTTGCCGACTACACGGCAGACCGTTTCCAGGGATTCTATGACAATATGGAGGGAATCTCAATCCCGCAGCCTTTCGTTCAGGGTTTCGTGCCATTTGCTGAGGCGATCAACGCAGGACTGGACAAGATCCCCGGCATGAACAAGCTCGACATCGACGCTGAGGGCATGAAGAAGAAGTTCGGTCTTCTCGGAGAGCCTCTCTTCCTCGGTATCCTCGTCGGAATCATCATCGGAGCCCTCTCATGCGAGAGTTGGAAGGAGATCGTGGACAAGATTCCTTATATACTTGGACTCGGAATCAAGATGGGAGCCGTGATGGAACTCATCCCTCGAATCACTTCCCTCTTCATCGAAGGTCTGAAGCCAATTTCTGACGCGACACGTGAACTCATCAACAGGAAATTCAAGGGAGCCAAGGGTCTGAATATAGGTATGAGCCCGGCACTTGTGATCGGCCACCCTACTACCCTCGTGGTCTCACTTCTCCTTATTCCAGTGACACTCGTTCTGGCTGTGGTTCTTCCTGGCAACGAATTCCTTCCGCTGGCATCGCTCGCCGGAATGTTCTATGTGTTCCCGATGATCCTGCCTATCACCAAGGGCAATGTTCCCAAGACATTCATCATAGGACTCGTGGTCATTCTGATAGGACTTTATTTCGTTACTGACCTCGCACCGTTCTTCACTCAGGCGGCTCAGGACGTATTCGCTAAGACCGGAGATGCGGCTGTAGCCATCCCAGCCGGCTTTGAAGGAGGCTCGCTCGACTTTGCATCAAGCCCTCTTGCATGGGTGATCTTCCACCTTACATATTCGCTCAAGTGGATCGGCGTGACCGTTCTCGTGCTCATCACAATGTTCCTGATGTTCCTTAACCGTCGCGCTATCATCAAGTATCAGAAGAACGCAACACAGACAACAGAAGACAACAAATAAAACATATTGTTAATGAAGAAGTTATTTATTATGGCAGCTACCTGCCTTTTCAGTTTGACAGTTAACGCACAGATGAACTACAAGATTCAGACAGCTTGCCATCCGGACGACGTGAAACATTATGACACAGAGCGTCTCCGTGGCTCATTCCTTATGGAGAAGGTTATGTCTCCTGATGAGATCAACCTCACCTACACTCTTTACGACCGTCTTATCTATGGAGGTGTCATGCCGGTTGAGAAGACTCTCGTTCTCGAAACATTCGACGAGCTCAAGGCCGAGCATTTCCTTGACAGACGCGAACTTGGAGTGATCAACGTGGGCGGCGACGGAGTTGTGACCGTAGACGGTAAGGAATATCCTGTCAAGTTCAAGGAAGCCCTCTACGTAGGCTGCGGAAAGAAGGAAGTGACATTCAGGAGTGTTGACCCTGCAAATCCTGCAAAGTTCTATATCAACTCGACTCCTGCATACAAGGAGTATGTGACACAGCTCATCACTACCGACAAGAATGCAGACCCTAAGAAGTATGCGATAGCACATTCCGAGCGCTACGGAAAGATGGAGGACAGCAACGACCGTATCGTGAACCAGCTCATCGTGATGCCGGTGCTCAGCAGAGTGAAGAACGGCGGAACCAACCAGCTCCAGATGGGACTTACAGAACTTCA
>CAZMNZ010000005.1:12968-32425 GCA_964567765.1 uncultured Muribaculaceae bacterium | reverse complement strand
GACATTGGCTGCCGGTGTCTTGGCGCTTTTTGTTGCTTGTGGAATATCGGAGATTACTGACAAGAAGGGGGAGATGGCAGATGATGATTATACGGAAGGTCTGGGATTTCCATCACGTTCCGTCTGCTGTGTGACGGGAATAGATTTCCCTTCAGGTTATGACTGGTCGTCCGAAGACGTGTCCGGGTCTGCGAATTGTTCGCTGCTGGTCTTTGCTGATGGGGTACCGAAGATGAAAATCCCGGTCGGTGACGGATATGAAGTGAGTAGGGATCCTGACATGCACCGTGTAGTGGATGGCTCTCTATACACGTTTTACTCCAAAGGAGGTGTCTGTGTGATGAAAAGGAACGGAGCACCGCTGTTCCGTTATGACGGGGATGAAGTCCTTATGGATATCAGTGTGCGTGGGGAAGATGTCTTCACCTTGAACCACAGGCGTTCTGGCGGAGGACATTCGTTGAGGAAGAACGGAGAGGTCGTGCATGAGATGCTGGGTGGCGAGACGTTCGGGCGTTTTTGGGAAGACGGAGAAAGTCTGTGTTATGCATTTCGTCAGCCGGTTGCTGTTTCACAAGGTCTTCAGGAGAGATATTATGTCGTGTCCGGTTCTGAAATCGTTCCGCTTTCTTATGGGCAGGATATAATTTCAGTTTGGGATCTGATGTCCTCGGATGGGGTTCCATGCAGCCTCATTTCGTCAACTGCTGACGGTTGCGTCAGTCTTCTGAGAAACGGAGACCGTAAGAGGATCGGAATCCCCGATTCGGCTACGGTGCTGTCCTGCCGCTTGTTTCCTGCGGACAGCCTGCTCGGAGTGGAATGTCTGTATCGTTATCAGGATGGAAGAGTGGAAAGCGGAATATGGATTGAAGGCGGAGAATATATGCGTTTCGAGACAGGCTGCACCATATCTTACCTCTGCTATTCGGAAGGACGGGTATATTGTGTCCTGAATCCGGAAGACGGCGACGGAGTGATATTCGATTCGGGGAAGGTCATATCGATGCCGGAAGAATATTCCTGTACTGGGCACAGGCCTATTGCAGTCGGTAAAGATGGCCTTTATGTGGCCTTGTCCTCAAAAAATGGAAAAAGCCCGGTCATTTGGCATGACGGGCATCTGGATACATTGAATATGAACGGTTACATCTGCTCCATATCCTTTACTGAAGTGCAGGAGCCGGACACTCCCAGGTGAGTGTGCGTGACTGGTCGGGGTTGACTGTGATGCTGACACGAAGTGTTTCATCCGGGAGGAGTTCTTCGATGTTCTCCGGCCACTCCATGATACAGAGGCATCCGCTGTCCAGATAGTCGTAAAGGCCGATTTCGATGGCCTCGGAAAGCTTGTTGATCCGGTAGAAATCAAAGTGATACGTCGGGTCTCCGCTTGCTGTCATATATTCGTTTACTATTGCGAATGTCGGAGAACCGACCGGATCCGTCACGCCAAGCACCTTGCACAGTGCAGTGGTGAACGTGGTCTTTCCTGCTCCCATTGGAGCAAAGAGTGCCACAAGTGTATTGTCTCCAATCTTTTCCAGAAACTCCTTCGCAGCCCTTTCGAGGTCTGACGTGTCCTTTATTGTAACTTCCTGTTTCATGTCGCAAATATAGACAAAATAGATGAAAATGGATGCTCGGAGTATTTCAATCAAAGATATTCTGCTTGTCCAGAAAACGATAGCCGGCCGCCTCAGACAGATGTTCAGGGAGAATGTCTTCTGAGGCGGCTAAGTCTGCTATAGTGCGCGACAGTTTTATTATTCTCGAACAGGCGCGTGCGGAAAGCCCCATCCGGGCGATGATACGTTCAAGGAGTTCCTTGCACTCAGGGCTCAGGGGGCAGTACTTCTCTATCATCCTGTTGTTCATCCCGGCGTTGCAGAAGATCCCTTCCGAAGCAAATCTTCTCTTCTGGATCTCGCGTGCCGCCACCACTCTTGCGGCCACGGCTGCACTGGATTCCGCCGGCTTCCTCTCGACAAGCATCCTGGGATTGATCGCCTTTAAAAACAGCTGTATGTCGATCCTGTCCATGATGGGTCCTGACAGTTTGGAAATATATGCGATTCTTTTTGACGGAGTGCATGTGCACCGGTCACCCTCTCCGTAGTATCCGCACGGGCAGGGGTTGGTTGCGGCTACAAGCATGAAGTCGGCAGGGAACTCCACCTTGGATTTCAGTCTGGAGATCGTCACCTTCCTGTCTTCCATCGGAGCACGCATGATTTCAAGAATCCGTTTCGGAGCCTCGCAGAACTCGTCAGCGAAAAGCACTCCGTTATGTGCCAGTGAGATTTCTCCCGGCATGATGCTGTCCGATCCTCCTCCCAGCAAGGCAGCTACGGAGACGCTGTAATGAGGAGCGCGGAACGGTCTTGCCTTCATAAGCCCTCCGGAGGTGTTCCCCTTGCCCGCAACAGAATATATCTTGCTTGTCTGCAGGGACTCTTCAAGAGACATAGGAGGCAGGATCCCTGCCATTGCCTTCGCCAGAGAACTTTTCCCGCTTCCCGGGCTTCCGATAAGAATTACATTATGGCCACCGGCTGCAGCGATTTCCAGCCCTCTCTTGGCTCCCTCCTGGCCTATTATTTCCGAAAAGTCCATCCGGTTGAGGTCTGACTTCTCTTCATCCGGGAAAGAGACTCCTGCCTTTCCGCCCTCAGACATCATCCTGCTGTGCCTGTTCTGAATGAGAAGTCCTCCGCACTCATCTCCTTCGAGAATCCTCAGCACATCTTCCAGCGTGTCCACCCCATAGACCTCTGTCCCCTTGAATTCCATGGCCTCAAAAGCGGAGGAACAGGGAAGTATGCAGCCTTTCAGGCCGCTCTTCATGGCCAGTTCGACTATAGGAAGCGCTCCGGGGACCTCTCTCACCGTGCCGTCCAGTCCGAGTTCTCCCATGATCATATAGTCCTCCAAGGCAATGAGATTCCTCTGTCCTGAGGCCGCGATGATTCCGAGTGCGATGGGAACGTCATATCCGCTGCCCTTCTTATGCATGTCTGCCGGGGCCAGATTAATCACTATCTTCCTGCCCGGAATCCTGAATTCCATCGACTGCAGTGCCGTGATGGTTCTCAACAGACTTTCCTTGATGGCCGTGTCTGCCAGTCCCACCAGATGAATCCCTATTCCTGTCGCGATATCCACCTCCACGGTGACCGGAACCGCCTCTATCCCGACGCATTTGGCGCAATGAATGTTTATCAGCATATCCTTTAATGTTTTGAATCCTCTTTTCAAAAACTTCGTGGCCCGCCCCACTCAGAGGGACGTATATGCTGCAAATCTTATAAGGAATTTCGAGACTGAGACTAAAAAAAAGAAAAATGTGGTAAATTTGTCACGCAAAAATAAATTTTAGTCATGATAAAAAAAATCTTTGTCTCTATAGGAGCCTATATGCTCTTCCTGAAAATGGTCTTCAGGAGGCCTGAGAAGTGGAAAATCTTCTGGAGGCAGTTCATCAACGAGGCAGACAAGCTCATTCTCTCGTCCATTCTTCTGGTGGGTGTGATCTCTGTCTTCATCGGTGGAGTGCTCGTGATTCAGACCGCTTCCAACCTCGAAAATCCTATAATCGACAAGATGTACATCGGCTATATGGTCCGAGAAAGCCTCATCCTTGAGTTCTGTTCGACAATGATCGCCCTGATTCTCTCAGGAAAGATGGGTTCCAACATATCATCCGAAATCGGCAGCATGAGGATCACCGAGCAGATCGATGCAATGGACATGATGGGAGTCAATTCCGCCAATTTCCTCGTTCTTCCGAAGGTCGCGGCAGCAACGATCCTCAGCCCGCTTCTCGTGCTCCTCAGCCTCGCCCTCGGACTCGTGGGAGGATGGATAGTGGTTAGTGCCACTCAGATCATTCCACCTCCGTCATATATAACCGGAATCAAGGCGTTCTATAACGGCTTCTATATCTTCTACAGCTGCTTCAAGATGTCGCTCTTCTGCTTCCTGATATCATCGATATCCGCATTCAACGGATATTATGCCAAGGGAGGCTCGCTGGGAGTTGGACGCTCAAGCACGAAGGCCATAGTCATCACCAGTATCCTTATCCTCATGTTTGACCTCATAGTCACCCAGCTGATGCTGTATTAAACCGTCCTGAATTATGATAAAGGTAGAACATCTATATAAAAGCTTCGACGGGAAGCAGGTCCTCAATGACATAAATGTGGAATATGAGGCGGGAAAGTGCAATATGATCATCGGTGCCAGCGGCTCGGGCAAGACTGTGCTGCTGAAGAACCTGATCGGACTTATGGAACCGGACAGCGGTGAGATCTTTTACGGAGACAAGCGTCTGACCGGCATGTCATATGCTCAGAAGAAGGCCCTCAGGCAGAACATCGGAATCCTTTTTCAGGGCAGCGCACTGTTTGATTTCGCGACGGTGATTGAAAACGTGATGTTCCCGATGGAGTTCTTCACGGACTGGTCGAAGGCACAGAGGATAGAAAGGGCAAAGTACTGTCTGGAGAAGGTCAATGTGATCGGATCGGATGATAAATATCCCAACGAACTCAGTGGCGGCATGCAGAAGAGGGTTGGCATCGCACGTGCAATCGCCCTGAATCCGTCATACCTTTTCTGTGACGAGCCTAACTCCGGTCTTGATCCATACACATCCATTCTGATCGACCGTCTGATCAGCGATCTGACCAAGGAGTTCAATATGACGACAGTCGTGAATACCCACGATATGAACTCCATTCTGGAAATCGGAGACAAGATCGGCTTCATTTCCGGCGGAACTCTGCTCTGGCAGGGAGACCGTCACACCATCCTTGATACCGACTGCAAGGAACTCAGGGATTTCGTGTGTGCAAACACTCTGGCACGAAACATTATCGAGGGACGGAAATAAAAACCGGCTCACAGATGTCTGCAAGCCGGAAAAGTCGCTAATAGATCATGTATATCAGAGTCTGAATCTGAATCCTAATTCAAAGCCCGGCATGAGAGGCTGTTCTGTTCTGATGCTCTTTGGCTGGTTGCAGTCGAAGTAGTATCTCAGGCTCGGATCGATATAGAGTCCGAAGTGCTCTCCCAGCATGAATTCTGCTCCGAAGCCGATGTTCGCCGACAACTGCACTCCCTTGGACGGCTCCTTGTGCACGATGGAGTTGGTTACGACGCGGTATTTGTCATATACGCATTTCTCGACCGCACCACCTGCGTAGGCATAGAAGTTTATGCGTCTGCCGCTTACTATGTTGTAGTATGCATTGACAGGAATACCGATGTAGTGCTGGCTGTTTCTGATGTCGGATGTGACGAGGTTGTCTATCGCTCCGGTCTCGCTTACGTGCGTATATGTTCCGTTGAATGTCCTTGTGAGCAGGGTGTAGTTGAGTCCGACACTGAGAGACCACTTTGGTGTGAAGTCTATCTTTACTCCGGCTCCTACTGAAACAGGAAGTCCGTATCTTGATGTCGAGTTCTTTTCCACGATTCCTGTTTCTGAAGGTGAGAGTATGAGGGCCGGCGCTTTGAGAATACCGGATGCTCCCTTGCTCTGTGAACCAGATGCTCCTGTGATTCCGGAAACTACCACCGAAGTCCTGATCCTGCTCTTCTGCTCGTCCTCATCGTCCCATACGGTCGGGAAATATTCCATTGCAGAAACCTCGTCGCTGACCTTCTTCGCAACAGCCTTCTCCGGCGCCCTTTCCTGAGCGGCCGGGCTTATCTCCTCCTGGGTGATTTCAGCGGCCTCTTCCGGAACGTCCGGCATTTCAACATCTTCACTTGCTGCAAACCCATCCGGGACTCCGCCGGTCTGCATGCGGGAAGCCTCCGGCACATAAGCCATGAGCCCTGCTGCCTTCTTCTGCAGTTCCCTGCCAGCCTCCATCTCCACGGCCTCTTCCATCACTGCGCTCTCATCGGCAGACTGCTCCACCACTGCAATCATATCCCCATGCACGGCGGCAGGAACGATGTCTGCCGGTTCCGGACGGGACAACACAAGAACAGAAGCCACGGCAGCCGCAACTGCAGCCACGCTGACTCCTGCGCGACGCCACCACAAGGTGACGGTCTTCCTTCTTCTGTCTTCGGCAGCCTTGTCCAGGCCAGCCGACACGGCATCCCAAATGTGGCCGGGAACCTCTTCCTGGCCGCCTTCCAGAATCGCCCTCATCAGAAGGTCATTCTCAAATATGTTGTTCTTTTCAGACATCTTCTCTCTTTTTGATCTTTTCCTGTAACCATATCCTTGCCCTGCTGAGCTGTGTTCTTGAGGTCGTTTCGGTGATTCCCAGCATATCGGCTATCTCCTTGTGCGAATATCCCTCGATCGCATACATGTTGAACACCGTCCTGAATCCCGGAGGGAGCGTCATGATCAGCTCCATCAGTTCCTTATACCCGATGTTCTGAACCTGTGAGGAGGTTTCTGTCTTCAGCCCCCTGGCTGACTCCAGGTCTTCGCTCATCTTGAGCGCGTCCTTCTTCCGCAGGCTCATCAGCGCAGTCGTTACAAAGATCCTTCTTGCCCAGCCTTCAAAGGAGCCTTCTCCCTTGTAGCTTTCGAGCCGCGTGAACAATGTTATGAAACCGTCCTGAAGGATATCTTCAGCCAAAGACCTGTCGCCGACATACCTGATGCATAAAGGGAACATTCGGGGTGCAAGCCGGTCATATAACGCCTTCTGTGCAGCCCGATCGCCTTTTATGCATGATTCGATCAACTTAAGGTCAAAGGTTTCAGCCACTTCTCAATCATTCGGGGACCGAAGGTCTCTAATTGTTCACGCCCGTAATAGATGCAATCGGTCCTCATAATGTTGCATCTTGGGCGGATTTTTTTCAAAGTTGTGCAAATTTACCGAATTAGAGTGTTATTTTTGTACGTTTTCTGGTGATAAAATGAATATGAGAAGAATATTGATGGTCTTGACGGCATTTCTTGCCCTGCTGATCTGCACGACCACGGCTTTTGCCCAGCGTCCGGAGAGTCTGCAGGAGAATATGCTGCTGTCTGCTGTCAAGAAATATAATGATGGCAATCATGATGCCGCCCGTGCCACTCTGATCGCGATTCTGGAGAAGGATCAGACCAGTGACGCTGCCTGGTATTATCTGGCCTTGACCTCTCTCGCTGCCAACGAGGTGGACTTTGCGGAGGAATGCCTCAAGAAGGCAGTGGGACTTGATCCTGACAACTTCTGGTATCGCTACCGTCTTGCAGGCATATATGCAGTGACATCGAGGAACGAACTTACGGTGGATATTTACGAGAAACTCCTGAAAGACTTCCCGCGCAAAAGCGAACTGTACTTCGATCTGGCCGAACTGTATTCCGCCCAGAACGAGTTTGAGAAGGCTCTAGAGACCCTCAAAGAGATCGAGACGGTGTTCGGAATGACCGAATCCATAGCCGTTTACCGTTTCAACCTTCTCAGAAGGATGGACCGCAACAAAGAGGCTTATGCCTCCCTGGAGGAATATAACAGACAGTATTCTTCCCCGTATGTCCTGTCCACACTTGCGGACTACCAGATGTCGATGTACAACGACTCCACGGCTCTGGCATATTACAACGAGGCCCTGGACATAGCCCCGGATTTCTCTCCGGCTCTGCTTGGCAAGGCTGAGACCCTCAGAATGACAAGGCGTTATGACGAGTACTTCAAGACTCTGGACAGTTTCGTGACCCTCTCGGACAGCCCGGCGGAAGGTAAGAGCGACTACCTGATGGCAGTGATTCAGAGGACGGATCCGAAATTCATCCGTTCCTTCATGCCTCAGATGGATACCATAGTGACAAAACTTGTGGCCGCCCATCCGCAGGACAGCACCGCCCTCCAGACAGCAGGAATCTATTATTATTCGACCGGCAGGAAGGATCTTGCAGCAGTCTCATTCAGAAGGAATGTGGAACTGTACCCTCAGAGCCTCTCTGCAAGCGCCTCCCTTGTGGAATTTCTGATGTATGCAGAGTTGTGGAGGGACCTCTCGGTAGAGGGCCGTGCGGCGTTCGGACGTTTCCCGCACGAGGCCGCCTTCCTCGAAATGGCAGGGGTCGGGGATTATAACCTCAAGGACTACGACAAGGTGCTCCAGGCCTGCGAGACCATATTGGAGACTGCTCCCGCCGACAGTTCCAGAACCCTGAGGTCATGGTCGACGATGGGTGACGTATATCACCGGATGGGAGATTCCAAGAAATCATATAAGGCCTATGAAAAGGCTCTGAAAGTCAATCCGGACTATGTCTATGTCCTGAACAACTATGCATATTATCTCAGCATGGAAGGGAAGAAACTCAAGAAGGCTTTGGCGATGAGCCGCAAGACGGTGGAGGCGGAGCCGGACAATGCGACATATCTGGATACATACGGCTGGATCCTCCATCTTCTAGGGAAGTCAGACGAGGCCAAGCCGCAGTTCAAGCATGCCATGCTTTACGGAGGAAAGGACAGTCCCGTGATTCTTGACCACTATGCGGAAGTCCTCTTTGCCCTGAAGGAATATGACATGGCCTTCGTCTATTGGAATCTGGCAAGGCAGAAGAATGACGGTGAGATCGAGGATCTCGATGAAAGGATCCTCAAAAGAAGGGAGGAGGCAGGAAAATGATGAGGTATATATATATAAGGTATGCCTGTGTTCTGGCGGCGGCAGCGTTGTGCCTGACTTCCTTTGCGCAGGACACGAGCACCCAGGAGGCCAGGAAGGCCAGGTTGGAGCGTGAGATAGAGATCATCGACAGGCAGCTCAAGGAGAATGCCTCCAGGAGCAGCACTATGCTCTCCGACCTGTCCCTTATCCGCAAGAAGGTCTCGAACAGGAAGGAACTTGTGGCAGAAAGTGACCGTCAGATAAGGAAATACAATGATGAGATATATCTTGCCCAGGTGAAGATCAACAGAATGCAGGCCAGGGTGGACACCCTTACTGTCCATTATGGGAAACTGGTCCGCAGCGCATATAAGAACCGTGACGCGAGAGTCTGGTATATGTATATGCTGGCCAGCGACAACCTCGGCCAGGCATTCAGGAGGATGGGATATTTCCGGAACCTCTCGAATCAGATGAAGACGGAGGCGCAGCGGATACGGCAGATGAAGGAGGAACTTGAGGGAAAGAAGGCGGAACTCCAGGTCCTTAAAAAGGATGCGGAGAAGGTGAAGGCCGCAAGGGTGAAGGAACTGGAAGATCTCAAGGCTGATGAGAAGAAGGCGGACGGTGTCGTAAAGAAACTGAAGAAGGATCAGAAGAAATACCGTAACCAGCTGGCTGCCAAGAAGAAGGAAGTCGATGCTCTGAACAGGGAGATAGAGAGGATAGTTGCCGCGGCGATGAAGCCGAAGTCGTCAGGAAAGAAGACTGTGGTGGATACGAAACTGGATGCGGCGTTCGCGAACAACAAGGGAAAACTTCCTTGGCCGGCAGACGGCCCTGTAGTGGCCCGTTTCGGAAAGCACTATCATCCTGTCTATAAGAACCTTCAGCTTCCGCCGAACAACGGGATCGACATCGCTCTTGCAAAGGAAACTCAGATCAGGACGGTCTTTGACGGAGTCGTCAAGCAGGTGATGGTGATGCCGGGATATAACCAGTGCGTGCTCATCCAGCATGGAAACTATTTCACATTGTACTGCAAGCTCAAGTCTCTCAATGTGGCGGAAGGTGACAAGGTGAAGACCTCGGACATAATCGGTTCAGTGGACGCGATTGGAGGACAGGTTCAGCTCCACTTTGAGGTCTGGAAGGGTTCGAGCCCTCAGAACCCGGAAACCTGGTTGAAAAAATAAAGGATATGTATATGAAGAAGACCGTATTTCTGACAGGAGGCACCGGCAACATGGGCTGGGCCGGTTTTCAGGAACTTTACAAGAGAAAGGACAGATTCGATATAAGGCTGCTGGCGCGTGACAGCAGGAAGAACCGCAAGTTGCTGTCCGCCTATCTCGATGATCCGGCTGTGACCGTCATATGGGGAGACCTCATGAAATATGAGGATGTACTCGCAGGAGTGACTGGATCTGACTATGTTCTCCATGTGGGAGGAATGGTCTCTCCTGCAGCCGACTACTATCCTGAAAAGACCCTGAAGGTGAATGTCTCATCTGCTGAAAATGTTGTCAGGGCGGTTCTGGCACAGCCTGACAAGGATGAGATCAGGGTGGTGTATATAGGTTCTGTGGCTCAGTACGGGGACAGAAGTGTTCCGAACCATTGGGGCAGCGTGGATGACCCTCAGGTTCCGGCGAAGTTCGACATGTACGCCTTGTCCAAGATCCGCTCAGAGGAGATATTTGCCGAAGCCGGACTTAAGAGATGGGTGTCTCTCAGACAGAGCGGTATTCTATATCCTGGTATTCTGAAGGTCGTGAACCCTACGGCTTTCCATGTTCCGGTGGGAGGTGTGCTGGAGTGGGCTACGATCGAGGATTCCGGTCGTCTTCTTGCTCAGGTGTGCGAAGACTGGGTTCCTGAGGAGTTCTGGAACAGAGCATATAACATAAGCAGCGGCGAGCAGTACAGGATGACAAATTATGAGTTCGAGACACGTATGCTCGAAGAGCTTGGCCTTCCTGGTCCGGAAAAGGTGTTTGATCCGCAGTGGTTCGCCCTGAAGAACTTCCACGGAATGTGGTATAGGGACTCCGACGTGCTGGAGGAATATCTGCACTTCCGCGCCAATATCCCTTTGGATGACTATTTCGCTTCCATGAAGTCGAAACTGCCTTGGTTCTATTCTCTCGCCTTCCTCGCTCCTGCCTGGGCGGTCAAGATGTTCATGAAGCCGTTTGCATTCGAGAAGGGAATGGGCACCCAGTGGTGGGTGAAGCACGATAGGGAGAAATTCCTGGCCTACTATGGATCCCAGGAGGCATACGACGCCATAAAGTCCTGGGACGACGTGCGTCCCGCCCCACTCTCGAAAAAGCCGGTGGCACACAACCCCATGACCACCAGCGGTTTATAGAAAGTGCGTGCCGCCAAAGGGGAGCACGCAGTTTGCGTAAAGTGTTGAACGACAATGAAATGCTTGCCACTATGAAAATCAGGATACTGGATATATTGGAAGAAACGATGGCGGACGGCCCCGGCCTTCGCACCTCTATATACTGTGCCGGCTGTGCCCATGCCTGTCCGGGCTGTCATAACCCGCAGTCCTGGGACTTCAAGGGTGGGCGTGAGGTGGATGTACAGGATATTCTGGATGTCGTCAAGGCCGATGAGTTTGCGAACGTGACCTTCTCAGGGGGAGACCCTCTCTATCAGGTCGAGGCCTTCACGGAACTCGCCCGCCGCATAAAGGAGGAGACCGGAAAGAACATATGGTGCTATACAGGTTTCACCTATGAGGAAATACTTGCTGACAAGCGTCTTAGCATGATTCTCCCATATATAGACACACTGGTGGACGGCCCGTTCAGGGAGGATTTGCGCGACCCAGACCTTCATTTCAGAGGCAGTTCCAACCAGCGCATAATCCATCTCACAAAAGAAGAAGACGATACCGTTGAGGGTACCGTCTCCATCATTCCTTATAAATAGATCCCCGATCGGGTCAGGGATGACCTTCATCCCGTCATTGCCGGCTTGACCGGCAATCTCTATTCGTGCACCACACGGTCGCGGAGCTCGGCGAGCTTTCCGCTGTTCCATCTGCTGGTGGTTCCCACGAGATATCCGGTGATTCTCTGAAGCTGGTCGATCTTCTCGCTTCCGCAGTGAGGACACTTCTTCATGTTCTGCTTTGCGTTTTCATATCCGCAGTCCATGCAGCGGTTGCGGTTGTGGTTGACTGAGCAGTATCCGATGTCATACTTGTCCATAAGGTCAACGATGGCCATGATAGCCTCAGGGTTGTGGGTCGCGTCTCCGTCGATCTCCACATAGAAGATGTGTCCACCGCCTGTCAGTGCGTGGTATGGACCCTCGATCTCGGCCTTGTGCTTAGGTGAGCACTTGTAGTACACCGGCACGTGGTTCGAGTTGGTGTAGTAGTCCTTGTCTGTCACACCAGGGATAACGCCGAACTTCTTCTTGTCTCCGCGGGTGAACCTTCCGGCAAGACCCTCTGCAGGAGTTGCGAGAACGCTGAAGTTATGCTTGTATGTCTCGCAGAACTCGTTGATCTTGCTTCTCATGAATGTCACGATACGGAGTCCGAGTTCTTGAGCCTCAGGAGACTCTCCATGGTGCTTGCCGATCAGGGCGATAAGCGCCTCTGCAAGTCCGATGAAGCCGATACCGAGGGTTCCGTGATTGATCACAGGCTCGATGGTGTCGTTCTCGCCGAGTTTCTCGCTGTCCAGCCAGAGGGCACCCATCAGGAGAGGGAACTGCTTCTTCAGGGCAGTCTTCTGGAAGTTGAATCTCTCGTTGAGCTGCTTTGCGGAAATCTCCAGAGCCCAGTCCAGCTTGTGGAAGAACTCGTGGATCCTCTCCTCCTTGTTCTCGATGCTCATGCACTCGATGGCGAGTTTCACGATGTTGATTGTAGTGAACGAAAGGTTGCCTCGTCCGATAGAGGTCTTAGGTCCGAACCTGTTCTCGAATACTCGTGTACGGCATCCCATGGTCGCAACCTCGTACTGATATCTCTTCGGATCGTCCGGAGTCCAGAGTTCGTGGTGGTTGTACGGAGCGTCAAGGTTCACGAAGTTAGGGAAGAAACGACGTGCGGACACCTTGCAGGCAAACTTGTAGAGGTCATAGTTGCGGTCCTCCGGAAGGTAACTCACACCCCTCTTCTTCTTCCATATCTGGATAGGGAAGATTGCGGTCGAGCCGTTGCCGACACCCTCATATGTGGTGTTGAGAATCTCGCGGATGACGCATCGTCCCTCTGCTGAGGTGTCGGTACCGTAGTTTATGGAACTGAATACCACCTGGTTTCCACCACGTGAGTGGATAGAGTTCATGTTGTGCACGAATGCCTCCATTGACTGGTGGACGCGGGCAACCGTCATGTTGATGGCATGCTGGATCACCCTGTCGTCTCCCTGGATGCCCACAAGATCGCGATGCAGATAGTCGTCGATCTTCACGTCATAGAGACGTGTATAGTCCTCGCCGTTGATCTCTCCGATCTTGTCGAGTTCCTCATGGAAAGAACGCCTCACGAAAGGAGCCATGTAGAAGTCGAATGCCGGAATAGCCTGGCCGCCGTGCATCTCGTTCTGAACGGTCTCCATGGAGATGCAGCCCAGGATGCTGGCAGTTTCGATTCTCTTTGCAGGACGGGACTCGCCGTGGCCTGCAAAGAATCCGTCCTCAAGAATCTTGTCCAGAGGATGCTGGATGCAGGTGAGGCTCTTTGTAGGATAGTAGTCCTTGTCGTGGATATGGATGTAGTTGTTCTTCACGGCCTCCTTCACGTCGTCGGAAAGCATGCACTCGTCCACATATGACTTGGTGGACTCGGAAGCGAACTTCATCATCATTCCGGCAGGAGTGTCGGCGTTCATGTTCGCATTCTCGCGTGTGATCTCTGTCGCCTGGGCGTCGATGATCTCCTGGAATATCTCGCGTGACTTCGCCTTGCGGGCAAGGTTACGCTTGTTGCGGTATGCGATATACCTCTTCGCGACCTCCTGGCGAGGGCTGTTCATGAGTTCGTTCTCCACCTGGTCCTGAATTTCCTCCACGCTCATGTTTTCAACCTCTATCTTTGAGATTGCAGAAGCGATTTCCGCTGCAAGAACGATGTCTTCACCGGCTTCGGTAACCTCCATCGCCTTAAGGATGGCATCGACAATCTTTCTCTTGTCGAATATCACGACTCTACCGTCGCGCTTTACTACGTGCTTAACCATATGTATGTCTTTTTATATTTATCTGGATCTATGCTGTCCTTGCGGCGTCATTCAGGGGACCGGAGGGACTGTGTTCTGATCTCCGTAGAAGGGAGGACGACAAAGATAATTCAATTCCTATAAGAATATATTAAATCCGGAATAAAAAGTTATTAACAACATATAAAAACCCCTGTTAACTTATTGGCCAACAGGGGTTTAAAAAGCAATATAATTTAGAAAAACTATAAATTGACTAACTTTTTTGTTTCGGAACCTATCCTACAAGCCATACAAGAACATGGCGGTCGAACATCATGTATTCCAACTCGAAATCCTCCTCATGCTCGTCCTTGTGGATGAAGGTCGCTTCGAGTTCTCCTTCCTTCCTCAGATTGAACTTCTCCACCTCGATCTGCTCCGCAAAATTCACGCGGTTCTGGGACATTCTCTTGAAGATCGCCTCCTTCGCGCACCAGTAGATGGCGAGCTGCTCGTTCTTCTTCTCGTCGTCCAGATCGTCAATCTCATCTTCTGACAGAGCCTTCTGCTCTACGGCTGCGAAGTTCCTGTCGAGAGACTCGATATCAATGCCGAGTTCCTCCTCGTCGTGAATTATGATTGCCACGTATTTATCTGTGTGTGTGATGCTTATGTTGGTCACGCAGTTCTCAAGGTAAGGCTTTCCGTTGTCGTGGTGGTTGAGGTACATCTTTTCCTCGAACACCTCGTTAAGAAGCGCCCTGACTGCGAGTTTCTGCCTTCTCTGACTTTCATTTCTGAAAAGGGAGATATCCTCCATTTCGTCTGTAGGGACTGAACTCAGTCTGATCAGTTCCTCTTCGGTCTCAGTGACCTGCCATACGGCGATTTCCGCTTTGTTGTCTAATTTCTTTCTTAAATAAAGTGCCATATATAAAAATAAGTACGTAACAGTTACGAAATCATGGAATCCGGAGATCCTATATACGAAAGTCCCGTGCGCGCAGACCATGCACACACGAAGAAACGCTCCCGATTTTCATCGGAAGTGTCGCCCATAACCATAAATATTCTGCTGGACAACGGATCGTCAGACATCTGATCCGCAGAGACTTTCTGTTCTATTGATATAGGACTGGGAGGTTCCACTTTGTCGTTATATTCTTAAAATTCAGGCGCAAAGATAATAAAGAGATTTGACAAACAGAAATTTGTGATGAATTTTTGTCTGACGTCCTGTCGGACGTTGAAATATGTCTTATGAATTATAACCCAAATGGCTTATATTCTTGAAAAGTATAAGCAGTGTGAAACATCTATGACGATTAAGGAAAAAATATTTTGATAGCAATGAATTAAGTGCTAACTTCGCCTGATTGAACATGTTATCCCTGCACGGGAACTATACTTTGAATAAAGTTTTTGGATTATGAACATACTCAACAACACGGTCCGAACGGTTCTCCACACGGTGGAGACGATGCTGCTGGCCTGCTGCGCCTTGTGTTTCTCAGGATGTGTGGAACAGTTTGAAGAAGAAATTGTCGGCGATGTCTCAATCACTCTGAGGCTCGACGAAGCATTTCAGGAAAAGGCTTATGTCAGGCTCAATCATGACGGCAGCCAGGATGACTGCTGGTTCTATATCGTAACCGAGGATATGGAGACTGCCGCTGAGGTGCTTCTGAAAGAGCATGTAGCCGATTCCCTTGCCGGCGGCGGCAGGATTGTCGGAAATACAGGAACCAACAAGAGCATATTGGTGGAGAATCTCGAACCTAAGACCGAGTACAGGGTACTGGCCACCATCATCCTTCCTGACGGCAGGGTGGCGGGCACACCGGCCGATTTCACTTTCGTGACCCTCCGTAACCCTGACACCTTCTATGTCCACCCTTCGTGGAAGATGGAATATGCCGGCCGCAAGGTCTCCGAAAAGGATCCGGATGAGGAAACGGAACTCTTCACATGCTCTGTCGGCGAGTCAAGAGACCCTTACGTGCCTTGCCTTCTCCTGAAGAAGGACTTCGAGTCGACATATGGCGGAAACCTCCGCACCTGTTTCGAGGATTATGTGGCCTTCCGCAACAAGGCCAATGTCAAATGGCCGAATGTGGTCAAGGATTCTGCCTTTGTCCATGTCGAGGAGCGACTCATGCACGGTGACTATATCCTCTTCATGGTGGGCATGACTTCGGAGGGCGAACTGACCGGAGATTATGCAAGGACGGACTGCACCATAAGGCAGGAGACTCCGTCTGATGCATATATGAAGTGGATAGGCAAGTGGACATTGAAGGGATCCAACGAGGAGTATGACTTCAACTTCCCTGTGGAAATCACTGCCGAGGAAAACAACCTCTATTGCAGGATGTCAGGATATGAGTCCAACACAGCCGTCACCAACCTGGCCTATGTCACGCAGGACCGTCCTCTTCTGCTGTATTTCGAAAAGTCGAGCGGAGCCCTGTATGTGGTGTCCGAGGATTTCGATGACTTTGATGATGCGGCGACTGCTGAACTGTATGACTTCCATCTTTACGGCTGCATAGAACTGGAATACTATGGCACAATGACGTCGGTTCCGGTCAATTACCCTGATATCAAGGTAGCGAAGTTCACCCTTGTGAGTGACAGCCGTGCAACGGCATCACCTATGATGTTCACAGACATGGGCTACAACACTCCTTTCCTGTACTTCAACTATTCCTATACCTTCGTCACCTATGACGGCCTTGTGCCTCTGACCACAGACGCACTTGTTCCGAGGATAGAAACCATAACCCTTGTCAAATAGCGGACATGAAAAATCTCAGAAACATATTATTCTGCCTGCCGCTGCTGTTCTCTTTCGCGGCCTGTGTCAAGGAAGAGCCCGTTTCGGTGGAGTTCAAGTCACATGACTACACTCTGAATGTCGGTGAAACTCTGGATCTCGCGAAGGAGGTTGTCGTAAGCAATTCCGAAAAGACTCCTGTGTTCACTTCCACAGTGGATTCTGTGGCTGTCGTGGGAGCGGACGGACTGCTCAAGGCTCTCGCTGAAGGTGAAACGACTGTCAGGGCTGCCCTGGACGGGCTTGAGGCTTTCTGCACTGTCACTGTTTCGCAGGTGAATCTGGATTCCCTTTTCATACAGGCTCCCGAATTCATGCCTGCCGACGGTTCTTCTGTCAGCATCAGGGCTGAGGTGAAGCCGTCGGGTTACAACATGGAAAATCTTGAATGGACATTCACCCCTGACGTCGAAGGACTTGCCTTGGCATCGGAGAAGGTGAGCGTTTCCGAATATTCTCTCAAAGTGACCTCCTTCGTGGAGGGCGCTTCAGTGACAGTAAAGGTCGCAGACAGGAATTCAGGCATATCTCAGACCGCAGTCATAACTGTGCTGAAGAACATGACTGCTGCTGACAGGATAACTCTGACGATGCCGCAGAGGCTTACGGAGGGAGAAGACCTGCATGCTGCAATCATTGCGAAGGTAGAACCGGCCGGATATGATCCTGCCAATCTGACATGGGAGTTCAGGCCGAGCAGCGAAGAACTGAAGTTCAGGGCTGCCAAGGTGAGTGGCTCCGAATATGACTTCAGTTTCACCTCCTACATATATAACGGTAAGGTCGAGGTCATCGTGACCGACAGGTTTTCAGGCGCCTTCGCAAAGGGTGAAGTCACTGTGCTTGAAAGACCTGCCGACGGAGTGGCAGAAATATCGGTTTCTCCGGAGACGCTCTCCCTGTTCACTGATACCGCTGAGCAGCAGGCGCTTAAAGTCAGTTGCCGTCCGGAAAACTATGACCCGTATCTTCTTACATGGTCCTCTACCGATGAGAAGGTCGTGACCGTCAGGGACGGAGTCGTGACTGTAGTCGGCAAAGGAACTGCCGAAGTCAAGGTAAAGGACATCATTTCGGGCAAGGAAGGAGTCTGTTTCGTGTCTGTGAAGGAGCCTGTATATGAGGCAGATGTGAAGAGTATTGTCATCAGAACACGCCTTGAGTTGAGAGTGGGGGAGGAAAATGTCCAACTTACTGCGACATGCTACGATGAAAGCGGAAACAAGATAGAAAACTATGCAGGACTGGTCTGGAAGTCTGATGATGAAAGCGTCGCATCCGTATCGCAGGACGGACTTGTTGTTCCCAAGTCTTATGGAAATGTTCTGGTGAGCGTTTCTGATGTGAAGAACGGCGCCATCAGGGCTGTTTGTCAGGTACATGTGAAGGCTGCAGAAGTCAAGGTTGAGGAAATCATCCTTATACCGGAGGTGAAAACCATTCTGCACGGTGATTCGTTCGACATAAAGGCAATCATAAAGCCTGATGATGCAGAAAACAAGACCATAACATATAAATCGCAGAACGAAGCCGTCGCTACGGTTGATGACAACGGAAAGGTCACTGGACTGACTCCAGGTAGAGCCTTCATTACGGCAACTGCATCCAATGGTAAGGAAGGAGCTTGCGAGGTGATTGTAGTGGCGGACAGGTGGCTGGAGTTGAATTCTCATGCCATGACCTTGGTCGTGGGTGCGGAGTCTTCCCTTTCTGCGAATATCTGCCCGGAAGGCACTGTAGCCGCAGGTCTTGCCTGGAGCTCTTCTGACAGTGGTGTGGCAAGTGTTGACGGAAACGGAAAGGTGAAGGCGGTCGCTGCGGGAGAGGTCGTCATCACGGCAAAGACTTCAGATGGCATTTCCGCAGAATGCAGGATAACCGTAACCGATGAACCGATGGATTTTGAAGTCTCCATAATTGCTGAGGAGCAGGAAAGCCTGTTGAGGAACGGACTTCAGCAGGACAAGACAGTTCGCCTCTATGCAACATATAAGAATATTGCCGATGGCAGACCATATTATCCGGCCACAAAGGAATGGAGGTCATCTGATGAGAGCATTGCGACCGTCGATGCAGACGGAAATGTGACCGCCGTGATCCAGCACATCGACCAAAAGGGTATTGATAACGGCAAGAAGGTCACTATCAGGCATTATGTCGATGGCACTGAAGCAAAGTTTGAACTCACAGTGGTGAAGGCTCTTCCGGAGCGCGTGATTCTGACTGATGTGCCTGAGACAATGTTGCACGGCGAGACCTGTGTCTTCCAGGCAATGGTATATCCTGAAAAGGCAGACCAGTCCGTATGGTTTGCTGGTGGCGGATATCTTAAGTTGAACAACAACACGTATACGGCGGAGGAAGTCGGGACAATGGAATTCATTGCCTATGCCGCTGATAATACGGGGGCAAAATGTAATTTCACGGTCGAGGTGCTTCCTATCGAGGTCGTTTCCTTTGAGATAAACGGCAGTGGGGAGATCGTGCTTGAAGTCGGCGACGAGGTGTTCCTCGATTACACCATATCACCGTCAAACGCATCCTATCAGACCGTGTCATGGACATCTTCAACTGAGGGGATTGTTTCTGTCGGAGCAAACGGACTTGTTACGGCTCTTTCTTCCGGTTCCACTGTCATTACGGGTACTCTCCCGGAGGGCATGACGGTCACTTATCAGGTTACTGTTGAGGATCCGGACAATAGTGTCAAGGTGGGAGACTATTATTATTCTGACGGAACCATATCCTCAGAACTCATTGACGGCAAGACGGTTGCTGGAGTTATATTCTCGACAAGAAACCCTCTTCTTCAGGATTCCGGACTTCCTGCCTCTTGTGTAAATGGT